>JBJTNV010000033.1:0-21491 GCA_046074205.1 Hydrogenophaga sp. | reverse complement strand
AATGCTTTGGTCGTCGTCTCCGACCGCAAAAATGGCCCCGCCGCCTTGCGCCACCGGACCGGCCAGCTGCTTGATCCAGGCGTACTGAAGCTTGTTGGTGTCTTGGAACTCGTCGATCAGGATGTGCTGGAAACGGCGACGGTAATGCTCGCGCACGTTTTGGTTGTCGCGCAAAAGCTCATAGGACCGCAGCATCAGCTCCCCAAAGTCCACCACACCCTCGCGCTGGCACTGCTCTTCATACAACTGGTACAGCTCTACCTTGCGGCGGGTCTCGTCGTCCCGCGCCTCAACATCGCCAGGGCGCAGACCGTCTTCCTTGCAACCCCCGATGAACCACTGCAACTGCTTTGGCGGGAAACGGTCTTCATCCACATTGAATTGTTTGCACAAGCGCTTGATGGCGCTGAGCTGGTCTTGTGTGTCCAGAATCTGGAAGGTTTGCGGCAACTGCGCCAACTGGCAATGCGCCCGCAAGAAACGGTTGCACAGGCCGTGAAAGGTGCCAATCCACATCGCATGGACATTGACCGGCAGCATGGCCGAAAGGCGGTGCTGCATTTCCTTGGCCGCCTTGTTGGTGAAGGTCACGGCCAACACACCGCCCGGCGACACCTGAGAGGTCTGCAACAACCAGGCAATGCGCGTGGTCAGCACCCTCGTTTTGCCCGAACCCGCCCCCGCCAGAATGAGTGCATGTGCTGGCGGCAAGGTCACGGCGCGGCGCTGCTCGTCATTGAGCTGATCAAGCAAAGGGGAGGCTTGGGAGGACGAGTCTTTAAAAAGCATATGCAGCATTGTAGAAAACCACCGCCGTCAAAACCCGGTAGAATCAGTCACCGGGCCCAAGTTTCTTGCGCCCGGTTTTTTTATTCAAAAAAACCGGCCAGGCCAAGCGCTCACTCGTTCTTTCAACGATTCCTTCTCTGGAGCTTGGTTTTCTCATGGAAATTTTTGACTACGACAACATCCTGCTGCTGCCACGCAAGTGCCGCGTAGAGAGCCGTTCCGAGTGTGATGCCGGCGTACAGCTGGGTAGCCGCACCTTCCGCCTGCCGGTGGTGCCGGCCAACATGAAGACGGTGGTGGACGAGTCGATCTGCGAGTGGATGGCCAAAAACGGCTACTTCTACGTCATGCACCGCTTTGACATCGACAACGTGAAACTGGTGCGCGACATGCACGCCAAAGGCGTCTACGCCTCGATCTCCCTGGGCGTGAAGCAGCCCGACTACGACACCGTGGACAAACTGGTGGCCGAGGGTCTGATCCCTGACTACATCACCATTGATATCGCCCACGGCCATGCCGACAGCGTGCAAAAAATGATCGGCTACCTGAAGCAGAAAATGCCTCAGGCGTTTGTGATTGCCGGCAATGTGGGCACACCCGAGGCCGTGATCGACCTGGAAAACTGGGGCGCTGACGCCACCAAGGTGGGCGTGGGCCCGGGCAAGGTCTGCATCACCAAGCTCAAGACCGGCTTTGGCACCGGCGGCTGGCAGCTCTCGGCGCTCAAGTGGTGCGCGCGCGTGGCGACCAAGCCCATCATCGCGGACGGCGGCATCCGCCACCACGGCGACATCGCCAAGAGCGTGCGCTTTGGCGCCACCCTGGTGATGATCGGCTCGCTGTTCGCCGGCCATGAGGAGTCACCCGGCCAGACGGTCGAGGTCGACGGCAAGCGCTACAAGGAGTACTACGGCTCGGCCAGCGACTTCAACAAGGGCGAGTACAAGCACGTTGAAGGCAAGCGCATCCTTGAACCCATCAAGGGCCGGCTGGCTGACACCCTGCGCGAGATGCAGGAAGACGTGCAGAGCTCGATCAGCTACGCCGGCGGCACCCAGCTGAGCGACCTCAAGCGCGTGAACTACGTGATTCTCGGTGGCGAAAACGCCGGCGAGCACCTGTTCATGTAAGGGCCAGCCGCTGCTGCACCAGGCGGTGCAGCCGGTGGTGCGGCTCGACCAGGGCGTCCAGGACGCTGAAGTGGTTCCTGCCGGGAAGCTCTTCGCACACCGGCACCGCGGCCGGGCCCCACACGTCGCGGATCAGACGGTTGTGCCGACGGAATTCGGCGCTCTCGTCCCCACCAGCCACTGTCACCAGGCTGCCGCGGCCATGGGTCACCACCGGCGCCGGCAGGTACGCCGGACTGGCCTTGCGTGCGTCGGCCGGCGTCAGGCGAAGGCTGTCCTGCAAGAAGGGGGTGTGCCGCAGGGGTTCGAGGTCATAGAGCCCCGAGATCGAGACCGCGTCCTTGACCAGATCACTCGGCAGGTCCGGGGCCACCGCCGGCCACCGGCAAGTCAGCAGCAAAGCGGCCAGATGCCCTCCGGCGGAGTGCCCCGCCACCGTGATGCGCCGGGGATCGCCACCGTGCGACGCGATGTGACGATGCACCCAGGCCAGGGCACGGACCATCTGCAGTGCGATCTCGGGAATGCTGACCGCAGGGCACAGCGCGTAGTTCGGCACCACGACACAAGCCCCCTGGTGCACGAAGGGCGGTGCAACAAAGCTGTGGTCCGCCTTGTCCAGGCTGCGCCAGTACCCGCCATGAATGAACACCAGCACAGGAGCCAGCGGTGCACCCGGCGCTGAGGCGGCCGGGAACAGGTCAAGCGTTTCACCCGCCCCGTGCCCGTAGGCCACATCCAGCAGACCTGGCAGCTGCCCGCGCGCGGCCACCGAGGCCTGCGCCCAACGCTCGAACACCTGCACGTGCCCGGGCACCAGCGCACGGTTGTTGTACTGGGCATTGAGCCACACGGGATCGACGGCGGCGTCGGCGTTCATGCGCTTCATTCTGTCACGCAGGCCCTGGGCTCCGGTCCGCACAGGCCACCAGCCGGGGCATGGTAAACCCCAGGGCGCCCAACACCCAACGCCTGTATTCTGCATACAGAGTACAGAATACATCGCCATGACCGCCCAACTGTTGCAGCTGACCTCCACACCGGATCTGACCGACCAGGTGTACCGCGCGCTGCTGGACGCCATCAGCGAAGGGTCCCTGGCTCCGGGGCAGCGCATCACGCAGGAAGAGCTGGCCGAGCAACTCGCCGTCTCACGCCAGCCGGTCATGCAGGCGCTGCGCCTGCTCAAGAAAGACGGCTTCGTGCAAGACGCACCGGGCCGTGGCCTGCAGGTCACGTCACTGGACCCCCACTGGCTGGCTCAGGTGTATGAAGTGCGCGGTGCGCTCGATGCGCTGGCCGTGCGCCGTGCGGCCGAGCGTCACACCCAGCTCGACCCCTCGCTGTTTGCCCGCGGGCGTGACGCGGTGGCACGCGGCGACATCAAGGCCATGATCGATGCCGACCTGGCGTTTCACCAGGCGCTGTACCGGGCCGCTGGCAATCCGCTGATCGGGCAGAGCGCGCTGCTGCACTGGCAGCACATCCGTCGGGCCATGGGCGAAGCGCTCCAGCGGTCCGTGCTGCGCGAGCCGGTGTGGGACGAGCACGAAGCCATCGCCCTGGCCGTTGCGCAAGGCGATGCGGAACGGGCCGAAGCCCTGATGCGCCGCCACGGTGAACAGGCCAGTGCCCACCTGGCCGGTCAGCTCGACCAGCGCCCCGACAGCACACCCGCAACCCTTAACTCCGTGGTTCTTTGAACCACTTTCCCCGGGTGCCAGGTGACCGCCTGGCACCCGCTTTTTTGTCCCGCCGCCCACACGTCAGCCACTGCCACCGTGAACAAGCCCTCTGAACACCTTCCCACCCTCGCCGTGCTGGGCATCGGCATGATGGGTTACCCGATGGCCCGACGCCTGTGCGAAGCGGGTTTCACCGTCCATGCCTGGAACCGTTCGCGTGCCAAGGCCGAACGCCTGCACCCCTTGGGCGCGACGGTGCACGACACGCCCGCCCAGGCGGTTGCCGCTGCCGAACTGGTCATCACCCTGCTCGAAGACGGGCAGGCGGTCCACAGCGTGCTGTTCGAGCAGGGCGCCGCCGACAGCCTGCGCCCCGGCGCGCTGGTGGTGGACATGTCCTCCATCCAGCCGCGCCAGGCGCGCGACCATGCCGCCCGCCTGGCGGCCATCGGGGTGCAGCACCTGGATGCCCCCGTCTCCGGCGGCACCGTGGGCGCCGAAGCCGGCACGCTGGCCATCATGGCCGGCGGCAAAGCCACCGACTTTGAACGGGCTGCCCGCGTTCTGGCCGTCCTCGGCCGTGCCACCCATGTCGGGCCCACCGGCGCAGGCCAGCTGGCCAAACTGGCCAACCAGATGATTGTCGGCATCACCATCGGCGCCGTGGCCGAAGCCCTGCTGCTGTGCGAGAAAGGCGGCGCCGACATGGGCAAAGTCAAACAGGCCATTACCGGCGGCTTTGCCGACAGCCGCATCCTGCAAGTGCACGGTCAGCGCATGGTTGAACGGGACTTCACCAAACGCGCCGCCATCACCGTGCAGCTCAAGGACATGCGCAATGCCATGGCCACGGCAGGTGAGATCGGCTTTGACGCCCCCATTACCGCCCTGTTTGAACAACTGTACGGACAGGCCGCCGGACACGGCCTGGGCGACCTGGACCACTCAGCCCTGTTCATGGAACTGGCCAGCCGCAACGGCCTGCACTGAGCGGCGTTCCGGCCGGTGAGCGCTGCGCTCGCCGCGAACCGTCCCTGACGCCCAGCCCTCATCGGCTGGGCGTTTTGTTGTGTGACGACCCCACGGGGTCGAAGGGTGGAGGGTGGGCGATCATTTGCTGCGCCCATGAGGCCAAAACGATCATTTTAAATTATCATGTCAGTGATAAGTTTACTCATCCAGAAAGCACCAAAGTGACACGCCATGCCTGCCACCCCCTTCGGGGCAGCCGTCTGCAGCCAGAACCCCGGGCTGAGCGGGTGGAAACCGAGGTTGGCTTCGGGAAGGACCTCGCAACATGACCGCCACACCGGCACAAGCCTGGATCGTCGACGACGAAGCCGTCAACCGCGCACTGGCGTCGGCCTTTCTGGAACGTCTGGGCTGGCAGACCCGGGCGTTTGCTTCTGCCGCCGAGGTGCTGGACGCCAGCGCCCAGGGCTTGCCCCCGCTGATGATCGTGGACATCCGCATGCCACGCATGTCCGGCACGGAGCTGGTGCAGCAACTGCGCCGCCAGACCGCCGCCGGGAACACCCGCTTCATCGCCTACACCGCCCATTGCCTGGATGGTGACTGCAACACCCTGCTCGCGGAAGGCTTTGACCGCGTGCTGGGCAAGCCCGTTTCCTTCCAGCAAATGCAGGACGCCGTCGAACATGCCCTCGCACACCGGGCTTGACTCGTCCATCGATGCGGACTGCCTGGCCGCCCTGGGCGGCCCGCATGGTTTGTTCAGGCGACTGGCGGTCGTGTTCATCGAGCAGTCCGGGCGCTGGCTGACGGCCTTTGAAACGGCCATCCAACACGATGCGCCCGAACCGGTGCTCGACCTGCTGCACCAGATGAAGGGCAGCTGCGGCGCCATCGGTGCCACTGCCCTGGCCCGGGCCATGGGTGAAGCCGAACAGGCCGTGAAGTCACAGGGCCTGCCCGCCTCGCGCACGGTGCTGCGGACCTTGTGTGCCCAGTTGCGCCACCTCTCGCAGGTGCTGGGCCAGGGCACGGCCTGCGGGACCTTCTCGCCGGAAGACCCCTGACAGCCCTTGGCGCTGCCCACCCGTTCGCGCGACACCGACACCCGCACAGGAAAGACCCTCCCCATGGTTCAAGCATCGGACTGGACACCCTTGCTGCTGTCCGCAGCGGCGGCCATTCCCCTGCTTCTGGTTGGGTTCACACGCCCGGTTTTCCGGGGCTTTGGCTTCTGGGTGGCCTGCAGCGTCACGCTGTGCGTGGCGGGCGGGGTTCGTGCGCTGGCCGGGCATGCACCCGGCGGTCTGCCCGTGGCGGTCCTCATCGGCAACCTCCTGCTGGCGGCCTACGGCCTGTTGTTCATCGGTTGCCGGTGCTTGCGTGACCGGCCTGTCCGGTCGGTGCCGGCCGGGGTGCTGCTGGCCGTCTGGCTGGCGGTGGACCTCTGGATGTCCAGCCAGCCGGGCCTGGCCCGACCGGCCGCCGACATCCGGCACCTGGCCAGCGCGCTGCTGTTGCTGTCCAGCGTGGCCACCTTGCTGCGGCAGCGGCCACCCTATTTCGGCGCGCCCGACGGGCTGCTGGCCGGTTTCATGACCCTGGTGGCGCTCTACCACCTGCTGCGCCTGGCGCCATGGTCGGCCGCCGTGGCCGATCCGCTGTGGCTGACCTGGGGAGCGCTGAACACCCCGGCGCTGTCCGTGGGCGCGGTCGCGCTCACCGGCCTCAAGGCGGTGGGTTTCGGTACCAGCCAGCTCCTGCTGCTGTACGAACGCACCGCCTGGGAGCACCAACAGGCCTGCCTCGCACCCCGGCGTCATGTGCTCCCCGACGCCGCGCAGCGCCAGGACGCCGTCGGCCCGGTCAAGACCGTGCTGAGGGAAGCGGACCGGGCTGTCGAGTCCCGCCCGGTGCTGCTGACGGCCCGCTCCATGGACGACGGCACCCCGGTGAGCGGGCATGGCATGGCACCCCTGCAGCAGCTGCAAGACAGCCTGCACCGCAGCGAGGAGCGTTACCGCCATGCCATGGCCGCTTCGCGCGACGGCATCTGGGACTGGCACTGCCGGGACGATGTCATCCACTTCAGCAGCACCTGCCTGAACATGCTCGGAGAGTCCGCGAGCACACCGGTACTGGGCACGCTGGACCAGCTGGTCGAACGACTGCACCCCGATGACCGGCACGCCACCCTCGCGTTCATCAGCGACTGCATCCGGCACGACGAGAGCCATGAGGTGGAGTTGCGTCTGCGCCACCAGCAGGGTCACTACATCTGGGTGCTCAGCCGCGCCATGGTGGTGCAACGCCAGGCCAACGGCTCACCCGAGCGGGTCGTGGGCACCTGCACCGACATTTCCGCACACAAGCAGCTGGAACAACGGCTCACCACCACCCTCGCATGGCAGCACACCCTGCTGCAGGCGGCGCCGCTGGGCATTTGCGAGATCCATGGGGGGCGGCTGGTGCATGGCAACCACCACCTGCAGGCGTTGCTGACACAGCTGCCCGTCACCACGGGCGGGGGTCATCTGCACGACCTGATCCCGCCGCCCGAACTGCAGGCCCTGGAGGCCCTGGGACAGCAACCCGACACGGCCCACGGCGGAGCCGGCCCGTTGATCAGCACGGAACGCCCCGTTCGCTACCGTGACGGCCAGACGCGCTGGCTGCGTCTGCACGCGCAGTCCATCTCCGGTCGTGGTCTGCTGTACGACGGCATCCTGATCACGGAAGACGTCACCGAGCAGCGCCGCACGACCGATGAGCTGATCCGCTCGCGCGATGCGGCCGACAGCGCCGTGCGCGCCGCCCAGGGCCTGCTGGCCAATGTGCGGCACGAAGTGAACACACCGCTGAACGCCATCATGGGTTTTGCCGAGCTGCTGAGCCTGCAATCGGACCACCCGCAGCAACGGCAGGCCGCCCAGCACATCCACCAGGCCGCCGTGCAGTTGCACGACATGCTGCAGCAACTGCAGGCCCTGGCGGCGACCTACGCCCAGCCCCTTCTCGTTCGCGAACACATCCTGCAGCCGCAGGCCCTGTGCGCGCAGGCCATCGCCGCTTTCGAACCGGCGGCGCGCCAGAAGGGCCTGCAACTGCAGGCCCGTTGCGATGAGTTGCCCGCTCAGCTGCACAGCGACCCGCAGCTGCTGCTGCAGGCCCTGAGCTGTCTGCTGGACAACGCCGTGACCCACACGGCCCAAGGCCAGGTTCGGGTGGACATGCGGCTGGACACGACACAGGCGGTGCCACGCCTGTGCGTTGAAGTGAGCGATGACGGACCAGGCGTGCCTGCCGGGCGCCGGGCCCAGCTGTTCAAGCCCTTCATCGCCAGCGACTTTTCCGACACCCGTGAAAGCACAGGCATGGGTCTGGGGCTGAGCATGGTGCAGCGCATTGCCCAGGCGCTGGGCGGTCAGGCGTACTACCAGCCCCGGCAACCAGCGGGCAGCGTATTCGGGTTCACGGTCAGCGTGCGCGTGGCAGCCTGAGCCACCGGGCTCCGCCCGCGTCCGGGGCGGTCAGGCCGAACGCTCGGCGATCAGCTCCTTGGCCCGGACCATGGCGGCCATGAAGCCGTGCACCCACTCCAGGCTCAAGGGCTTGTGCAGCACCTGGGTGTGGCTGGGCAAACCACCGCCGGCGCTGATCTCATCGGCCGACAGCGCCGTGATCACCAGCAGCAAGGTCCCCGCAAACAGCGGGTTGGCCCGGATCGCGCGCAGCAGCTCGAAACCGTTGATGCCGGGCATGCGCAAGTCGCTCACCAGCACATCAGGCCGCAGGCTGGTGATGTCCATCATGGCCTCCATGGCCGAGGACATGAACGTCGCGTCGATCGGCAAGCCCCAGGATTCGATGGCGCCGCGCAGCACCGCCAGCGTGACCGCGTCGTCATCGACCACCAGCACCTTCAGGTAGGGCGTCTGTGCGTCCAGCAATCCCTTGCTGCTGCGTGACCCGTGCTGCGCCAGGTAGGCCTTGACCGACGCCATGCTGATGCGACGGTGACCGCCCTTGGTCCGCCAGGCCTCCAGCTCGCCCCGTTCGACCAGCGACTGCACTTTGGCGACCGACACGCCCAGCACGCGGGATGCATAAAAAGTACCGCAAACATCGGTGGGCACATCGGCCATGGCTTTGAAACTCATACTTTATTTTACACATGAAAACAGAAGGGCATTAGAGAGGAAGTTCAAAATCATTCCATCGTTTGAAGCGATACTTAAAAGCGGTTAGTCAGACTTAAAATGAAAAAGTATTCTTCAGACGCCCCCTCCCACCACGCTCCCACCATGACAACGCGCCCCTGGTTCAGTGCCATCGCCCAGGCGTGGCGCACGGTCGTCGGGCCCTTTTTGCGTGACCGCCTGCAGCGGCGCATCCTGCTGGCGGCCGGCATCGTGGCGCTGCTGCTGGTCGTGCTGATCGGCCGCAGCATCCGCGACGCCAGCCACCTGCTGACGGACCAGGCGGCCAGCGAGCGCAGTGGCCAGACGCAGGCCCTGGTCATCAACCTGCGCGAAAGCCTGAACCTGGCCGACTACACCGCGCGTACCGTGCGGCGCCAGTGGCTGGAACAGCGCCAGCTGCGCCCGCACAGCGAGTACGTGGAGGACTTCCCGAACTTCCGGGACCTGATCCTGCAGGTGGCGATCATCGGCCCGGACGGCTGGCTGACCGCGAGTTCGCTGCCCATGAGCCCCGAACCGGTCTACCTGGGCGATCGCGAGCACTTCCGCGTTCACCAGAAGGCGCAGAGCGACCACATCTTCATCAGCCAGCTGCTGGTGGGCCGCGTCAGTGGCAAGGCGTCGGTGCAGTTCACCCGCCCGATCCTGCACCCTGACGGGCGATTCGGTGGCGTGGTCGTGCTCAGCCTTGACGCCGACTACCTCAGCCGCGCGGTCTTCGAGCAGGTGCTCGCTCCCGGCGAAATGGCCGTGCTGCTCAACAACGCACAGCGCGTGGTGCTGCTGCACCGCCACGGCGAACGGCTGGACACCCAGAGCGTGCAGCAGTACACCCGCGACCCCTTTGACACGGACCTCTTCCCGGACCACCGCTGGGAGCACACCGCCATCGAAGGCTACCCGCTGCAGCTGCTGGTTGGTGTCACGCCACATGCCACCGACCGGCAACTCCAGCGGGTGCGCACACTGGGCACCGCGCTCACCGTGGCGCTGCTGCTGGCGCTGCTGCTGTACCTGCGCCACATCACGCGGCTGATCCGCGAACGCACCCAGCTGATGCAGTCGCTCGACAGCCACCGCCGGCGTGCCGAGTCGGCCAGCCAGATGAAGTCGCGTTTTGTCTCCGGGGTCTCGCACGAACTGCGCACCCCCCTGAACGGCATCCTGGGCTTTGCGCAGCTGGTGGAAATGGCCGACTCGCTGGAGGAAGCCCGCCGCCACGGCCAGTTCATTCACCGCAGCGCACAGCACCTCAACGAGCTGGTCAACACCCTGCTGGACCTGTCCAAGATCGAGGCCGGCCAGCTGCAGATCGTCCCCCAGCGGGTGGTCTTGCGCGATGTGCTGGCCTGCACCTTCGCGCTGCACCAGATGAGCGCGAGCCAGAAGGGCATCGAAGCCCGACTGGTGTTCCGCGACGGCCTGCCCGAGCACATCTGCACCGACCCCACCCGGCTGCGCCAGGTCCTCAACAACCTGCTGCACAACGCCGTCAAGTTCACCGAAACCGGCACCGTTCGCTGCAAGATCAGCCGCCACCGGGGGCAGTGGCTGATCACCGTGCATGACACCGGCATCGGCATGGATGCTGACCAGATCGCCCACATCTTCCAGCGCTTCAACAACATCCCCATCGATTCGCCGCAAGGTCAGGCGCAGCAAGGTTCCGGCCTGGGGCTGGCGCTGACCCAGGAGCTGGTCACCCTGCTCAAGGGCCACATTCGGGTCCTCTCGCGCAAGGGGCGGGGTACGGTGGTGCGCGTGCAGCTGCCCGACCTGCCCCTGCCGGCCGCGCGCGACTGACCGCACACCCCAGCGGACCGCCACATGCCCGAACAACCTGTCGCCGTGCTCCTGCACCCTTACCTGGCCGCGGCCGGTACGGCCACCACGGCCCTGGGGCCGGCGTCGCTCGGACACACGCTGGACGTGCTGGGCTGCCTCGACGCGCCCGCCCTGTCGGTGTTGCCCGAAGGGCAATTGCCCGCCTTGAGCGCAGCGCTGCGCGAGCGGTCCCGGCCGGGACACGCCATCGTTCACCCCGGGCGCCTGGGCGCCACGGCAGCGGTCGCCCTGGCGGCCCTGCAACTGCTGACCCGGGACAGCGACCCGCTGATGCTGATCTGCGCCGACCCGCTGCGCCTGATCGACCGCACCCACCTGCTGGAACTGTTGCAGCAGGCCGCACCCCTGGCGGGTGGCGGCGCCATTCTCAGCCTGGCCACGCTGCAACCCCAGCGCGGCCAACCCGCCGCCCGCTACCAGCTGCTGACCGCCCCCGCTCAAGCCGACGGCGCCCGCCGCGTGCAGCAGGTGCACCTGCACACGCGCACCGGTGCCCTGCCCGTCACTGACGCCGAGCCGCTCTACGCCACCGGCGTCTGCCTGACGCGTGCCAGCACCTGTCTGCACGCCCTGGCCCTGCACACCCCGGCGGTGCTGGCGGCCTGCCGCCTGGCGCTGGAACAGGCCCGCCAGGGCAAGACCCGGCTGCGCACGCCCGGCCGCGGGTGCGCACCGGCGTGCGAGCTGCACTGTGTGTGGCCCGACCCTGCCGCGCTGCGCCGGGCCACCGGTGGCGATATCGAACACCAGCTGCTGGCCCGTGTCCAGCCGCACTGGGCCCTGCCCTGCGACCGCCACTGGCTGCCGTCCTCAGCCGCCCTGCGCTGACACCCCGCACGTCGTCCACACCATGCCCTGGCACCGCTTTGCCCACCGCCTTCAGGACCTGCACCGGGCCTGGAGCCGCCTGCCCGTGGCGCTGGCCCTGGCGGTGGCGGTCCTGCCGCCGCTGGTGGTGCTCTGGGGCGCCCTGTGGCTGGACATGGACCAGCGCGACCAGCAACTCGAAACCAGCTACGAAAACCGCATCCACAACGTTGCCCAGGTCAGCGCCCAGGCCCTGTACGGCATGTTCATCGCGGCCGACCAGACCCTGCTGGACCTGCGCGAAGCCTGGGTGCGCGACCCCGGCCAGTTTGGCGAAACCGTGCAGCGCCGCCGCCGCGCCGCCTCGCTCGGTGTGGACTTCGACATTTCGGTCATCGATCCCGAGGGCGTCGTCACCTTCAGCAGCCTCACCCCGCGTGCGCAAGGCATGCAGGTGGGCAACATGCTGCACTTCAGCCAGCCGCGTGACGCCCTGGACGACACCCTCGTCATCGGCGCCCCCACCTGGGCGCGAATGTCCGGACGCTGGCTCATGCCGCTGAGCCGGCGCCTGCCGCCCGCTGCCGACGGCACGTTCACTGGCGTCATCGTGTTCTGGGTCTCGCCCGATTTTTTCAGCCGCATCTACCGCAGCACCTACCTGCACCCCGGCAGTGTGTTCACGCTCATCGACCTGGACAGCGGCAACATCCTGCTGCGCCACCACAAGCCCGGCCGCCACACCGATCCGCAGGAAGCCACCGGCCGCTTTGCGTCCGACGCGGCACTGGTGCAGCTGCACAGCCAGCCGACCCGCATCCCGGACGCGGCCCTGCAGACCGCCCGCCAGATGCCCCGCACGGGCACCGGTCACTGGGCTTCAACGGTCGACGCCGAAGTGCGCAACTACGCCTGGCACCGCTTCAACCAGTGGAACCTGCTGCTCATGGCCGGCGAGCCGCGCCACTACTACACCGACGAAGCGGCCCAGGACAGCTGGCGTTACCTCAGCGCCGGTGTACTGCTGTCGGCCCTGATCGTGATCACCGCCCTAGCACAGCTGGCCTACCTGCGCTCGCGCGAACGCCACGTCCAGGCGCAGGCCGAACAGCTGCAACTGCTGGAGGAGCAACGGACCGAACTGCAACGCCAGCGCGAACAGCTGCGCGAACTCGGACAGCACCTGGAGCAGATCCGCGAAACCGAACGCCAGCGCATCGCGCAGGACCTGCACGACGACATCGGCCAGCAGCTCTCGGTGCTGCGCCTGGGTGCCGCCCAGCTGCACACCCGGCTGCTGCGGGCCGCGGACACCGGGACCGGGGCAGCCACCCTGCCCGTGCACGCAGACGAAGCCGGCCAGCTCAAGTTGCAGATTGACCACGCCATCGCCACCGTGCGCCGCATCTCGGAAGACCTGCGCCCCACGGCGCTCAGCCTGGGCCTGTCCGCTGCCGTGCAAGGCTTTTGCGAGACGCTGCAGCACCACACCGGCCTGGTCTGCCACCTCGACGACCGGCTCGACCCCCACCACCAGCCTTGCCCCATGTGCGCCACCACGGCCTACCGCATCCTGCAGGAGGCGGCCAGCAACACGCTGCGCCACGCCAAGGCCCAAAGCCTGGAGGTAGGCCTGCGCATCGAAGACGGCCACCTGGTGCTGGACCTGCACGACGACGGCATCGGCATTGAGCCCACCCGCGAAGCCGACCCGCAGCGCCAGCGCTTTGGCCTGCTGGGCATGCACGAACGCGTGCGTGCCCAGGGTGGACAACTGACCCTGCACAGCGAACCCGGTCAGGGCACCACCCTGCAGGTGCGCCTGCCGCTGTGCCAGGGCACCCCGCAAGACCACTCGGCCAGAGCAGCCACCCCCCCTGACCAGCCGTGAACCAGACCACCTCCGTTCTCATTGCCGACGACCACGCCATGGTGCGCCAGGGCCTGGCCCGCATCATCGACAGCGAACCCGGCCTGCGCGTGGCCGCCCAGGCCATTGATGGCCACAGCACCCTGCAGGCGCTTGAGCAAACACCCGCCGATGTGCTGCTGCTGGACCTGACCATGCCCGCACCCAGCGGCGTGGAACTGGTGCGCACCATCCGCGAACGCCACCCCGGCCAGCGCATCCTGGTGCTGAGCATGCACAACAACCCGCGCATCGCACGCGCCGCCATTGAAGCCGGTGCCAACGGTTACCTCACCAAAGACAGCGACCCCGACGTGCTGCTGCACGCCGTGCGCCTGGTGGCCCGGGGCGGCCACTACATGGACCCCGGCCTCATGGAGGCCATCCTGTTTGCACCCGCCACCACCCCGCCCGAACGCCTGAGCCCGCGCGAACAGGAGGTGCTGCGCCGCCTGGCCGCCGGACAGAGCAACATCGACATCGCGCGCGCCCTCTACCTGAGCGAGAAAACCGTCAGCACCCACCGCGCGCGCCTGCGCGCCAAGCTCGGCCTCAACAGCCTGGCCGACCTGCTGCGCTACGCACAGGAACACCTGCCCGCCACCGATTGATCCAGATCAAGACGCGCTCACATAACGACACCAGGGGACAGACCGGAAACCCTTGCTATTGCTGGAGATTCGGAATTTTCTGACACCGAAGCAGCGGCGTCTGATGGTGCGCAGCCGGGGCATCCGGCACAGTGGTTTCAACCTTAGGTTGACTCCGTCCTGCCGCCCCATCGCACCATGTTTGATCCCGGAACGCTCCACGCCGCCAACACCTGGCACCCCCTGCCGGGGGTGACGACCGGCCATGAGCCCCAGCTGGCATCCCACTGGTACCTGGCCTACAGCAAGCCCCGGCAGGAACAGCAGGCCGTGCAGCAGCTGGTCAACCAGGGCTACAGCGCCTACGCCCCCCTGTGCCCGGTGCGCCGCAAACCCGGCCAGGCCCGTCCGGCCAACGGTGTGGTCGCCGTCGAGCCCATGTTTCCACGCTACGTGTTCCTGCGCCCGGGCCGGCCTGCGCAGGGTCTGGCGCCGGTGCGCAACACCCGCGGCATCAGCTGCCTGGTGTCCTTCGGTGCGGGCCCGGTGGTCGTGCCGCCGCAGGTCATCGAAGAGGTGAAGGCAGCCGAGCAGCTCGCCCGGCAACAAAACCCGCTGGGCCTTGAGACCCTGGCGGTGGGCAGCACCGTGCGCATGGCCGACGGGCGCCTGAACGCCCTGCAAGGGCTGGTGACCGCCGTGGCCGGCGACCGCGTCAGCCTGCTGCTGAACATCCTGGGCCGCGACCACACCGTGACCGTCCGCCACGAGGACGTCCAGCCGTGCTGACCCTGCACGCCGCCCACCCCACTCCACCGGTCCGCCGGGGCTTCTGAGCCGTGCTGCCATGAACCTGGTCGTCCTCACCCTGCTGGTGTCCCTGGGCTCGTGCATGCTGATCGTGATGACGCGGCAGCTGCACGGACGTTTCACGTTTGACCACGTCCAGGGCGTGCAGAAGTTCCATGCCGGCGCCGTGCCGCGCGTGGGTGGCATTGGCCTTTACGTGGGCCTGCTCGTGGCCTACCGGGTCGCCGGCGAACAGGCCGCTCCGGTGCTTGAACCACTGCTGGTCGCCGGGCTGCCCGCCCTCATCGCCGGCCTGCTGGAAGACACCACCCGCCGCGTGAGCGTGCGCGCACGCCTGGGTGCCACGCTGTTCAGCGGCATGCTCATCTGCTGGATGACCGGCCAGGCCCTGACCCGGCTGGACGTTCCGCTCCTGGACACGCTGCTGCAGGTGCCCCTGCTGGCCGTGCTGTTCACCGCCTTTGCCATGGCCGGACTGGCCAACGCGCTGAACATCATCGACGGGCTCAACGGTCTGGCCAGCGGCGTGCTGACCATCTGCACCGCCACGCTGGGGGTGCTGGCCCTGCAGGCGGGCGACACCACGCTGGCGCTCACCGCCACCCTGGTGGCGGCGGCCACCATCGGCTTCTGGCTGGTGAACTTCCCCTTCGGCAAAATTTTTCTGGGCGACGGCGGCGCCTACTTCGGTGGGTTCGCCTTGGCCTGGCTGGCGGTGCAACTGCCGCTGCGCAACCCCGACATATCGCCGTGGATCAGCCTGCTGGTCTGCGCCTACCCCATCGTCGAGACGGTCTACAGCATCCTGCGGCGCCTGGCGGGCCACCACTCCCCCGGCGAACCCGACGCCGCCCACTTGCACAGCCTGCTGATGATCCGCTGCACGGAACGCGTGCACCCGCACTGGCCACGCTGGGCCCAGCACAGCCTGGTGAGCCTGCCGGTCTGGCTGCTCGCCGGCACCCCGGCGCTGCTGGCCGTGCAACTGGCCAACCGCAGCAGCGGCGAACTGGCCCTGGTGTTTGCAGCCGCCTTCCTCGCCTACCACCGCGTCTACCGGCGCGTGGCCGCCAGCGCCACCGCGCGCTGATCGTCGGCCGCCCGGCTTTTGCCTCCCCAAGCCCCACCCCGCCCGCCCCAGGGGTGGCAGGCGCGCGCGTGGGGATTTGCGCCCTTCCAATCAACACAAAACACTTCAATTAATGCATAATTTATGTTATTAAATGATTTTTAGGTTCCTTTAGGTTTCTTTGCGCTTTTAGTGACAAAAAACACCTTCTTCTTTGCCTGCGCACCGTTGCAGGCGCCGGTGCTGACCGGCGCTGACCGGACCCTGTCCGCCCCGAAAGGCCTGTTTCCATGCCCGTGATCGCCGTCGTCAACCGCAAAGGGGGCAGTGGCAAGAGCACGCTGGCCACCAACATTGCCGCCTGGTGCGCCTACAACGGCTGGCAGGTGATGCTCGGTGACGTGGACCGGCAACGCTCCGTGCACAGCTGGCTGTCGCGCCGCCCCGAACACGCACCGGAAGTGACGTCCTGGGCGGTCGATCGCAGCCGCGTACTGCGCCCGCCCGCCGGCACCACCCACGTGGTGCTGGACACGCCCGGCGCGCTGTACGACCACGACCTGGCCAAACTGGTGATCAACGTGGACGCGCTGGTGGTGCCCATTGGCCCGTCGGTGTTTGACCGCGACGCCTCCCTGCAATTTCTGGCCGAGCTGCGCCAGCTGCCCCGCGTGAGCAGCGGGCGCTGCCGCCTGGTGGCGGTGGGCATGCGCTGGCCGCTGGAAAAGCGCCGCGCCTGGCTGTCCAACGGCCGCCAGTGGGACGCGCCCCTGCTGACGGTCATCCCCGAGCTGCCCATCTACCGCAACAGCCTGGACACCGGTGGCAGCCTGTTTGACCGCACGGAAGAAGAGATCGGCGACGACATGGACCCCTGGCGCCCGCTGCTGAGCTGGCTGCGCGTGGTGTGGTCCGACGGCTTTGCGCCCCGCCAGCCGATCGGCCGGCTCGATGAAACCGAAGACGCCCGCCAGATGGCGCTGGAGGGTTTCACCGTCAACGTCACCAGCCCCCGCATGCCGCGGCCGGTCATGGCCCGTTCCCCCAGCCACAACGGCGCGGCCACGGCCACCCATCGGGGCGCTCAGGCCACACCGCCGCGCAGCATTCTGGTCGAACCCCGCACCCTGGGCCAGGCCTTGACGGGTACGCCCCTGCCCCCAGCGGTCTCAATCAATGCCCCCGCACAACCGGCCATGGCCGAAGCACTGGCCGGCGACGCTGAACACGGCACGGCTGAAGCCGGAACACCCGTCACCCACGGTAACGCCTCCGCCGCTGACGTCCCTGAACCCACGGGCAGTGGCGCCATGGCCCCCCCACCGGACGATCGGCACAGCCGCGCCGGCTGGTGGCAGCGCCTGTTCGGTTCGCTGTGAGAGACCTCCGCCCGCTGCCCGCTCTGCTGCTCCTGATTGCCGCCCTGGCGGCCAGCCCGGCGCGCGCCCAGTGGGCCACGACCGGCAGCGTTTTCGGCCCGCTGGCGCCGGCCACCACCGGCCAGACCTACCTGCTGGACATCCGGCAAGGTTCCGCACTCTCGCGGCAGGTGAGCCAGGCGAGCGCGCAGGGTTTTGAACTCTCGGGCGGCGCGCCCGTGCGCTTTGACCGCTGGTACGGCAGCGCCTGGAAAGACCTGCAGCTGAGCTGGATGACCCAATGGCACCCGCAGTGGGGCCTGATCTGGGGCTGGAGCACCGGCGAGCGCGGTGCCAAGTACCGCATCGATCCGAGCGTGCAACTGGGTTTTGTATTCCAGCAGCCCCTGGGCCGGGACAGCAGCTGGTCGCTGCGCGCGACCACCCGCCTGGGCGGCCGGCTGCGGGAATCGGCCTGCGTGGCCGACTACGGCGACATTGGCGGCGTGCAAGCCGTCAACTGCCGACTGGCCGCCTCCGTCTTGCCCCCGGCGCAAACCCTGCGCCTGTTGTGGAACGCCCCCCCCCACGACCGTGTGAGCTGGCGCCTGCGCTTCGTTCACGCGTTCTGATCCCCCTACCGTCAGGAGAACCCCATGAACATGACCCGCTACACCCTGATCGCCGTGGCCGCCTTGCTGGTGGCCGGCCCCACATGGGCACAGAAAAGCAAGGGCGGTGGTGGAAGCACCACCACCAACCCCGTGCTGCAATCCTGGATGAGCCCGGAAGTGGGCGACGCCTGGCGTGCCGGCTACCAGGGACAAGGGGTCACCATCACGGTGGTCGACGACTTCAACAGTGGCAGCCGCTTTTACGGCAACCTGAACGGGAGCAGGCTGTTTTACCGCCACGGCGAATGGACACGGCTGGAATCCAGCCTGATCGCGCCCAAGGCCACCATGCGGGCCTTCGACTTCAAGTCCACCAGCTCGGTGCCCCTGGCCACCGGACTGAACGTGTTCAACCTGAGCTACGGCATGATGGCCGCCGCTGGATCCGGTGCCGTGCGCTGGTCCAGCCGTGAGTCGTCCATCATCAACTACGCCACCAACGGGCGAGCGGTCATTGTCAAGGCCGCTGGCAACGACTATGGCACCGCCGTGGGTCAGCCCAACGCGAGCGGCACGAAGGACTACCTCAACCGGGACCTGATCGGCACCTCATCGGTCATTTTTGTGGGCGCACTGAGCACCAACGGCACCACCGGATCACCGGCCAGCATGGCCAGCTACTCCAACATTGCGGGGGACAACACCACCGTTCAAAACCAGTTTCTGGTGGTCGGTGTCGAAGGCAGCAAGACCGGGCTGTACGGCACCTCGTTTGCCGCCCCCATCGTCAGCGGCTATGCCGCGGTGGTGGGCAGCAAATTCACCTCGGCCACGCCGACGCAGATCACCAACCAGCTGCTCAGCACCGCCCGCCAGGACACGATCCTGAACTACAACGCCGCCATCCACGGCAAGGGCGAAGCCAGCCTCACGCGTGCGCTCGCACCGGTGTCCATCAACTGATGGGCACACTGCCCCCAGCCGGCGCCGGGGGCAGTGTGCGGGCACCTTACATCTTCGACAGCAGCTTGGGATTGATCACCAGGTTGCGCACGCCGTGGGCGTGGTCTTCGTTGAAGGCGTTGGCCTTGCACCACTGGCCGACCGATTCCACATTCACCTTCAGCACCTTCGGACGCACGCTCCAGGTCACCTGCAGCGGTGAACCCTTTTCGTTGTACGTCGGGCCGGTGGTGGAACCGGCATAGCGAATGGGCTCACCCATGCGGGTGGGCATGTTCAGCGGCTGCTGGAAACCCTGGACCACACCCACGCGGGTCAGCTGGTTGAAGTCGGCCGCCTTGGCGTCATTCACCAGCACCATGACCTGGGCCTCCACGCGCAGCTGCGGGTTGGCGCCGGACTCGCTCAGGCAGGCGTTGAGCGTGGGCCCCGGCTGCACCTGCGCCGTGCTGAACACGTAGTGCAGTTCAATCGTGTCGCCGGCCTGCAGGCCACCGTGCGCGCTCTTGCACACCTCGTCGGCCAGCGGGCGGGATTCCTGGGCCGTCAGGTGGCCGGCATACCGGTAACCGCTGCCATAGCCATGGCCGTCACCCGGGCCGGCATACACGGTGAATTCGCCGCCCTTGTGCTCGGCGTTTTCATGAAAGTGGATGTTGCACAGGTTCATCTGGGTGTGCGCCGGTGCGGGCATGAACACGCGCACGTTGGCGCCAGCCTTGCGGCTGAGATCGCGCGGCGACTGCGGACCAAAGCCCTTGCCATCGGTGTTGCGCTCCAGCGCAGCGTTCTGCGCCTCGATGGTGGCCGCGTCAGCCGCGCCGTGAGCGGCATGCCCGGCGTGGGCATCGTGCCCTGCGGGTTCACCGGCCAGGGCGGCGACGCTGACCAGGCTCAGCGCAGGCAGCAGCCAGGCGCGGGTGGATGGATTCTTCATGGGCTTCCTCAATTCGTATCGTGGATAGTTGTGAACAGACTCGCCGGGCCAGGCCCGGCCCCGGCAGCGGCAGGACGCGCTGCGGGCAACGTGTTGTAGCGGGCTGCTGCGGGGAAAGCTAAAGCAAGCTGGCCGGAATGTCTCGGGGGCACGACACACTCAACCCCAAAGCCCTCAACGGGCTATCGCTCATGCCATCACGACGAAAGCAGTGCGGCCGACAATCTTCTTTTTGCAGAATCGATCTGTCTGTCCAGAACACCAGATGCATATTGCAATGCATCCCGGTCTTCAATCACGCTCAGGACCTGTTTGATCAAACGCTCAAAAAGCGAGTTATTCCCCAGTGCAACTAGCAAGTCTTCAAGATAGACATGGTTATCAGAGGCCAATATTTGACGAAAAAAAATCTCTTTCTTTTTGTCCGACAAAGTTCCGTTGACACTTGAGGCTCCCTGTCCGATTCCGATAACCATCACTTTCTCTCGCCATGCGGTGACACCCATGTGATAGATATCAGTCACCACCAACTGAGCACCTTTGATGTAGGCCAGTTTTTCAGCCAACCCATTGATTCCTGAGGGCTGCCCAAGCCAATCCATCGTCAACAACAACAAGCCTTTTCTACGCGCAATCTCGGCTGCAAAGGTCATCAACGCCCTGTTGGCACCGGATCGACCGAAAGAACATAAAAGGTACGGGGAGCCGACTGGTGGAACAGCCGGTCGCGGCAATGCCGAAGAGTCGAGCAGCAAAGCACAATCCGTTCCAAAACAATTTTGTCCGTTTCGAGCGAGCTGACTGACGAAATGAGAAGACACCATATCCCTCATTAAGACAAGAGAGGCATGAGTATAAAACCGAGCAAGCAACTTCGAGTAACGACTATTCGTCAACTGCGCTGAACTCAACCCATAAATTGTTGACCCATAGACAATCACCTTGGACAAAAATTCAGTTTCCATACCTTCGAGCAGCATCAAACTGAACCACTCGTTCCGGCATGATTCCAAATCCACAGACGTATCAAGCTTGCGTTTCCTGAACAGAATGTCACGCTCAAAGTAAACAATCCAATGCAGAAAATCACCCCAATATACAATTTTTTCGTACGCCGCCAGTTGATCAACAGATGATAGATGAAGATAATTCAGAAGCACATCACCAACGGATAAATTGAGCGCACCTTCCAAGCAAAACCGATCAATTTGAACTGGTTCTGGAAGCGCCTTCACCACAGCATCAAAGGCCAAGTCTACGGACAACATGCCAGGATTTTCACCAGCCGGATATGCACAGATAACCGCTATCTTTTTCATTGAACTTCCGCAAAACAAAGCCATTTATCGAGATGTCGATCAAACAACATTATCAACATGCCATCCAGCCGTGGCTCGAAGGCATAGGCAATCCCCCATGATCATTCACTCACGGATATCTCAGTTAAGTCACCCATCCGGGCAATACTATAATCCCAAGACCAAGTCCGGAATAACTATCCGTCTTAACCAGAGCACTCTTCCATCCGTAAGCATACGCAAAGCCTGCCAACACCCACTAGGCTCAGTCAGCATCATCGACCTGAAGTCCTGTCGAATACATTCAGACTCAGACGATAAGCCCTGCTGAGCGAAAATCGCGTTTTGTTTTGACACAAAACGCTTGATTGAGCTCTACTCTACGCAGACAAACCGCATAAATCAACCAATCAGCCTTAATTCATCAAATCCATCTATGATAACGCTCTTTCCATTCAATGAGCCCCTGTAAGATGTAAACCCTGTGTTTCTCGATAATACTTGCTCTGC
>JBJTNV010000032.1:0-5495 GCA_046074205.1 Hydrogenophaga sp. | reverse complement strand
CTCAAGCCGGGGGCGGTGTGGATGGCGATGAAGGGCAAGCATCCTGCAGACGAGCTGGCGGCGCTGCCGACCGATGTGTCAGTGTTTCACGTGGAACAGTTGGTGGTGCCGGGGCTCGATGCCGAGCGGTGCATTGTCTGGTTGCGGCCTGCTGCCTGAGTTCTCGGACCGTTTCGCTCGGCAACCTCGCGCCAGGCCAGTGGCGACGCGCGCGTTCTCCGGCCCTCGCTCGCGGGCGACCGGACCTGTTCATCAGCACCACTTTGTCAACACCGATATCGCTGGGCGCCTCTGGGGCAACCGCGAATGGGGCCTGTGCCCGTGCGCATCGCCACCGTCCTGTGAGAACGACTGTTGGCGCGCTGCCGGTGGTGCCCCGCCGTTTTGTGGAGGGGGCTGTGGCGTGTGGATGGGCGGCGAGACGATGCGCGGTTGCCCCAGAGCAGGCGTCCCAGCCAAGTGTTGACGAGGCGAGGGTGGCGTGCAGGTCCGGACGCCCGCGCGCGGACCAGAGCCCAGCCACACGACGCAGCCCCCTCTGATGCCAAGGATGAGCGAAACGCCGGACGGCAACGCAGCCCCTCAGAATCAACAGTTGAGCACCACCGGCAGCACCCCGTAAACAAAGCCGGCCGAAAGAAAACACCCCTCACGTACACTCGACCGTCTCCATACCCCCAAAAAGCCACCATGTTCGGCATCGCTGACTACGGCGCCTTCGTCGCCGCCATCGTCCTGTTCCTCGCCATCCCAGGCCCCGGCAACCTGGCCCTTATCACTTCTACCGGCAAGGGCGGCATCCAGGGTGGGCTCGCCGCCACCTTCGGCGTCATCGCCGGTGACCAGGTGCTCATGTGGATGGCGGTGGCCGGCGTCGCCGCGCTGCTGGCCGCCTACCCGGCCGCCTTCAGCTTCGTGCAGTGGGCCGGCGCCGCCTACCTGGCCTGGCTGGGCTTCAAGATGCTCACGGCCCAACCCGGTGACGCGCCCATCCTCAACATCCGCCCACGCCAGTTCTTCCAGCAGGCGGTCACCATCACCCTGCTCAACCCCAAGGCCATCGTCTTCTACATGGCCTTCTTCCCGCTGTTCGTGGACCCGGCGCGGCACCAGGGCCTGGTCACCTTCGGCGCCATGGCCGCGACCATCGCCGTGCTCACCTTCCTCTACGGCCTCACCGTCGTGCTGCTGACCCACTTCCTGGCTGAGCGCATGCGCGCCAACCCTCGCATCACCCGGGCGCTGAACAAGCTGGCGGGTGTGTTCCTCATCGGCTTCGGCGTCAAGCTGGTGATCAAATGACGACCACCCGCAGCGCCTGTGGCCCCACCCTCTTGCGGGGGCATACCCGGCAGTCCGGCAAAGCCGGTTCTGCGGGCATCCCTGAATCGGCTCAGCGGCTCGTCAGCCACATCCTGGAAAGCTGAAATGGCGAAGATCTTTTGCGTGGCCAACCAGAAGGGTGGCGTCGGCAAGACCACCACCACGGTGAACCTGGCGGCGGGCCTGGCCCGGATCGGCCAGCGTGTGCTGATGGTGGACCTGGACCCGCAGGGCAACGCCACCATGGGGTCGGGCGTGGACAAGCGCCAGATGAGCCTGTCGGTCTACGACGTGCTGCTGGAGTCGGCCAGCATCCCCGAGGCGGCGGTGTTTTCCGAATCCTGTGGCTACACCGTTCTGGGGGCCAACCGTGAGCTGGCCGGAGCCGAGGTCGAACTGGTGGAACTGGAGCGCCGTGAAGCCCGGCTGAAGAACGCACTGGCCGAGGTGGCCGATACCTATGACTTCGTGCTCATCGACTGCCCGCCGTCGCTGTCCATGCTCACGCTCAACGGCCTGTGCTCGGCGCATGGTGTGATCGTGCCCATGCAGTGCGAGTATTTCGCGCTCGAAGGCCTGACCGATCTGGTCAACACCATCAAACAGGTGCATGCCAACCTCAACCCCGAGTTGGCGATCATCGGTCTGCTGCGCGTCATGTTCGACCCGCGCATCACCCTGCAGCAGCAGGTGTCCGACCAGCTCAAGGCCCACTTTGGCGACAAGGTGTTCGACACCGTCATCCCGCGCAACGTGCGCCTGGCCGAAGCGCCCAGCTACGGCCTGCCCGGCGTGGTGTTCGACCCTTCGGCCCGCGGCAGCCAGGCTTTTGTGGCGTTTGCGTCGGAGATGGTCGAACGCATCCAGAAGCGCTGATGTGAGCGCCGGCTTCCGTTAAACCCTTGATGAAACCAGAAAATGTCCTGATCCTGCCCGGCTGGCAGAACAGCGGCCCCGAGCACTGGCAAAGCCGCTGGGAAGCCCTGCACGGGTACCAAAGGGTGGACCAGCACGACTGGATGACCCCGCGCCGCGGCGACTGGATCGCCCGGCTGGAAGACGTGATCCTGGGTTGCGACGGCCCGGTGGTGCTGGTGGCGCACAGCCTGGGCTGCATCCTCACCGCCGCCTGGGCCGGGGTCTCGCGCAGCACCGCCCGCGTGCAGGGCGCGCTGCTGGTGGCGCCGGGCGACCCGGAGCGCGAGGCATTGCAAGGTGTTCTCCCCAGCTGGGCGCCCATCGTCCGCCAGCGCCTGCCGTTTCCCAGCACCCTGGTCGGCAGTCGCAACGACCCGTATTGCAGCCTGGACAAGGCCCAAAGCCTGGCACACAGCTGGGGCTCGCGCTTCATCGACCTGGGCGAACGCGGCCACATCAACGCCGAATCGGGGCTGGGCGACTGGCCCGAAGGCATGGTGCTGCTGAACGAACTGACAAACCCGAAAGAGGACTGAAACCCATGGTCACCAAAAAACCCAAGGGCCTCGGCCGCGGACTGGAAGCCCTGCTCGGCCCCAAGGTCGCCGACGCCGCCAGTGCCGCAGCACCGGCGGTTGCCGACGGCGCACCGAGCCAGCTGTCGCTGGACCAGATGGTCGCCGGTGTCTACCAGCCGCGCACCCGCATGGACGAGGGCGCGCTCTACGAGCTGGCCGAGTCGATCAAGGCGCAAGGCGTGATGCAGCCCATCCTGGTGCGCCGGCTGGCCGCCGGACCCAACGCCGGCAAGTACGAAATCATCGCCGGTGAGCGCCGTTTCCGCGCGTCCCGGCTCGCGGGCCTGAACGAGGTGCCGGTGCTGGTGCGCGACGTGCCCGACGAGGCCGCAGCGGCAATGGCGCTGATCGAGAACATGCAGCGCGAGGACCTGAACCCGCTGGAAGAGGCGCAGGGCCTGCAGCGCCTGGTCCGGGAGTTCGGCCTGACGCACGAGCAGGCGGCGCAGGCCGTGGGCCGTTCGCGCTCGGCGGCATCCAACCTGTTGCGCCTGCTGCAGCTGGCCGAGCCGGTGCAGACCATGCTGATGGCCGGTGACATCGACATGGGCCACGCGCGCGCGCTGCTGGCGCTGGAGAAGGCGGCGCAGATCACGGCGGCCAACCAGATCGCGGCCAAAACACTGTCGGTGCGCGAGGCCGAGGGTCTGGTCAAGAAGCTGGGCGCCGAGTTCAACCTCGTGCCGCAGCAGCCCAAGAAGGAAAAGTCGCGCGATATCCGCCGGGTGGAGGAAGAGCTGGCCGACCTGCTGACCGCCGAGGTCGATGTGCGCATCAAGAAGCGCGTCAAGCGCCACGGCCGCGTCGAGGAACTGGGCGAACTGGCCATCCAGTTCGGGTCCCTCGACGAGCTCAACGGCCTGATCGACCGCCTGCGCGGCGGGCGCTGACCAGTGCCGGCCGCCGGCCTGCACGCGCCGGGCCCGGCTGGCGGGCGGCAGCCCCCCGCGGCGGGGGCCTTACAGACGGAAGATCTTGCCCGGGTTGAGGATGTTGTCCGGGTCCAGCGCCTGCTTGAGGGTGCGCATCATCTCGATGGCGCCGTCGCCCGCTTCGGTGCGCAGGAAGTCCATCTTGTGCAGACCCACGCCGTGTTCGCCGGTGCAGGTGCCGCCCAGTGCCAGCGCGCGGGCCACCAGGGTGTGGTTGAGCGCTTCGGCCACCTGGTGTTCTTCGGGCTGGTCGGGGTCGATCAGGTAGCCAAAGTGGAAGTTGCCGTCGCCCACGTGGCCGACCAGGAAGTAGGGAATGCCGCTGGCATCGGTTTCGGCCACCGAGTCCAGCAGGCAATCGGCCAGGCGGCTGATCGGCACGCAGGTGTCGGTGGAAATCGCGCGGCAGCCCGGCTTGCTCTGGATGGCGGCAAAGTAGGCGTTGTGGCGTGCGGTCCACAGCCGGGTGCGCTCTTCGGGCGTGACGGCCCATTCAAAGGACTGGCCACCGTGTTCGCTGGCCAGGGCCTGCACGGTTTCGGCCTGTTCTTTCACGCCTGCAGGTGAGCCATGGAACTCCATCAGCAGCATCGGCTCTTCGCGCAGGCCCAGCTTGGCATAGGCGTTGACCATGCGCACCGTGTTGTGGTCGATCAACTCCACACGGGCAATCGGCACACCCAGCTGGATGGTCTCGATCACGGTGTGCACCGCGTCGGCAATGCTGGGGAAGGAGCAGATGGCAGCCGAGATGGCTTCGGGCAAGGGGTACAGGCGCACCGTGATTTCGGTCATCACGCCCAGCGTGCCTTCGCTGCCCACCATCAGGCGTGTGAGGTCGTAGCCGGCGCTCGACTTTTTGGCGCGGGTGCCGGGGCGGATGATTTCACCCGACGAGGTCACCACTTCGAGCGCCAGCACGTTTTCGCGCATGGTGCCGTAGCGCACGGCGTTGGTGCCGCTGGCTCGCGTGGCGCTCATGCCGCCAATGGTGGCGTCTGCGCCCGGGTCGATCGGGAAGAACAGACCGGTGGACTTGATCTCTTCGTTGAGCTGCTTGCGCGTCACGCCCGGCTGCACCGTCACCGTCAGGTCTTCCGGGTTGACGGCCAGCACCTTGTTCATGCGCGTCAGGTCGATGCTGATGCCGCCCTGCACGGCGAGCAGGTGCCCTTCCAGTGAAGAACCTACACCAAAGGGGATCACCGGTACCTTGTACTGTGCGCACAGCTTGACCGCGTCCGACACGTCCTGCGTGCTTTCGGCAAAGACCACGGCGGCCGGGGGCGGCACGGTGGTGAAGGCCGACTCGTCGCGGCCGTGCTGCTCGCGGATCACCTGGGCGGTGGAACAGTTGTCGCCAAAACGGGCCTTGAGGGCTTCCAGAAAGGCGGCGGGCACATCGCGCTGGGCAATGCTCAGGTGGGCGGCAGCGGTGGGGGCGTTCATGGGGTCTCCTGTGGGCCGCTGCGACCAGCAAAATGCAGGCAGGTGCGACCAATCGTCATATGTTTGTCAGTTTACCGCGATGCGACCTGGCGCGTTGTCCGCTGTCAGACAGGCCATAGGCACATGCCGGACAATGCGGTGCCATCCATCCGAATTCCAAAAGCACGCGAGCGTTTCACATGGGCAACCGACTCTCCCAAATCGCCACCCGCACCGGCGACAACGGCACCACCGGCCTGGGCAACAACCAGCGCGTTTCCAAAAACAGCCTGCGCGTGCACGCCATGGGCGACGT
>JBJTNV010000031.1:0-11149 GCA_046074205.1 Hydrogenophaga sp. | reverse complement strand
CAGGCGCTGCCGCCTTCGGGGATGCCCATCTTCTTGAACAGGATGGCGGGCGGGCAGAAGCCGGTGACGCCCGATTGCGCCAGGTTGAAGCCGGCGAAGGCGGTCAGCGCGAGGAACCATTCGCTCACGAAGATGGGGCTGCCGTGGTAACCCAGGGCCAGCGAGATCAGCACGACGGTGCCGGCCATGATGCGGATGAGACGTTCGACGGTCATTTCAGACTCCTTGAAAAAAGTGGATGAACACAGGGATCACGCGGCTTCGTATCGCTTGCGATAGACCGCGTAGTAGAGAACCGGGATGACGACCAGCGTCAGCATCGTCGAGACCGCGATGCCGAAGATCAGCGAGATGGCCAGACCGTTGAAGATGGGGTCGTCGAGGATGAAGAAGGCGCCCATCATGGCGGCCAGGCCGGTCAGCGCGATGGGCTGCGCGCGCACCGAGGCGGACTGCACGACGGCCTGCGCGAACGGCACGCCACGCGCGGTTTCCAGCTCGATGAAGTCCACCAGCAGGATGGAGTTGCGCACGATGATGCCGGCCAGCGCGATCATGCCGATCATGGACGTGGCGGTGAACTGCGAGTGCAGCAGCGCGTGGCCGGGCATGACGCCGATCAGGGTCAGCGGGATGGGCGCCATGATGATCAGCGGCGTGAGGTAGCTCTTGAACTGCGCCACCACCAGCAGGTAGATCAGGATCAGGCCGACGCCGTAGGCCGCACCCATGTCGCGGAAGGTCTCAAAGGTGATCTGCCACTCGCCGTCCCACTTCACCACGTACTGGCGGTACGGGTCTTTCGGTTGCGAGATCCAGTATTCGCCGAGCTCGCCGGTGTTGGGCAGGACGGCGTCTTTCATGGACGAGCGGATGCCGAACAGGCCGTACAGCGGCGAGTCGAGTTCACCGGCCATGTCGCCGAAGACGTAGGTGACGGGCAGCAGGTCTTTGGTGAAGCGCGGCTGGTCGATCACGCCGCGCTCGACGGTCACCAGTTCGGACAGCGGAACCATGGCTCCGTTGGCGGCCTTGAGCGGCAGGGCCAGTACCGCGTCCAGCCCGACCTGTTGGTCCAGTGGCAGCTGCAGGCGCACGGGCACCGCAAACTTGGCGTGGCCATCGTGCAGGTAGGCCGCGTCCGATCCCGACAGCGCGGCGTACACGGTCTGCGCGATGACCTGCACCGGGATGCCCAGCGACTCGGCGCGCTGGCGCTGGATGCGCAGGAAGGCGCGCGGTGCCGCTGCCTTGAGCGAGGTGTCCACGCCCACGATGTCGGGCGTCCCAGCAAAGGCCTGGGCCACGCGCTGCGCCAGTTCGGCGCGGCCGGCCTGGTCGGGGCCATAGACCTCGGCCACGATGGGCGACATCACCGGCGGGCCGGGTGGCACTTCGACCACCTTGACGCGCGCGCCGTGGGCCGCGGCGATGTTTTCCAGCCCGGGGCGATGGCGCTGCGCGATGGCGTGGCTCTTCTCGCTGCGGTGGTGCGCATCGACCAGGTTGACCTGCAGGTCACCGCCTTCGGCTTCGGCGCGCAGGTAGTACTGGCGCACCAGCCCGTTGAAGGTGATGGGGCTGGCCGTGCCGGCGTAGCCCTGCACGTTGGCCACCTCGGGCTGCTGCGCGAGGAAGGCGGTCATGTCCTGCAGCGCGGCGGTGGTGGCCTCCAGCGGCGTGCCGGCGGGCATGTCCACCACCACCTGGTACTCGCTCTTGTTGTCGAAGGGCAGCATCTTCAGCACCACCCACTGCACCACCGCCAGGCCCACCGACAGCAGCAGCGCCGCGAGGATGCCGGCCAGCAGCAGCCAGCGCTTCCTGGCACTCTGCAGGAAGGGCGTCAGGATTTTCGTGAAGGTGTTCTGCAGTGCGCTGGTGAGCTTGCCCGGGCCGTGGTCGGCATGGCCCGCCGCTTCTGGCCGCCGGGCCGCCCCAAGGCCAGAAGGCGCCCCCTCGGGGGGCAGCGAAGCGTGGGGGCCCTTGTGCATCAGCTTGAGCGCCAGCCAGGGCGTGACGGTGAAGGCGATGGCCAGCGAGATCGCCATGCCCATGCTGGCGTTGATCGGGATCGGGCTCATGTACGGGCCCATCAGGCCGGACACGAAGGCCATGGGCAGCAGCGCCGCGATGACGGTGAAGGTGGCCAGGATGGTGGGGCCGCCCACTTCGTCCACCGCGCGCGGGATGATGACCGACAGCGGCTCGTGCGGCGTGAGCTGGCGGTGGCGGTGGATGTTTTCCACCACCACGATGGCGTCGTCCACCAGGATGCCGATGGAGAAGATGAGCGCGAACAGGGACACGCGGTTGAGCGTGAAGCCCCAGGCCCAGCTGGCGAACAGCGTGGCGGTGAGCGTGAGGATGACGGCCGCGCCGACGATGACCGCCTCGCGCCGGCCCAGCGCCAGGCCCACCAGGATGATGACGCTGCCGGTGGCGAAGATCAGCTTCTGGATCAGCTTGTTGGCCTTGTCGGCGGCGGTCTGGCCGTAGTCGCGCGTGATGCTGACCTGCACGTCGTCGGGGATGACGGTGTTCCTCAGGTTGTCCAGCCGCTGGGCGGCGCCGCGCGCCACGTCCACCGCGTTTTCACCGGGCTTCTTGGTGACGGTGATGGTGACGGCCGGGTGGTTCTGGCCCTGGGCACCGGGGTGGGCTTCGTCGGCCGCGCCCGGGGTGAACCAGACGTAGCGCTGGGGCAGGCGGGCACCGGCTTCCACCCGCGCCACCTCGCGCAGGTACACCGGGCGGCCAGCATTCACGCCGACCACGATGTCACCGACGTCTTTTTCGTTCTGCAGGAACTCGCCCGTCTCCACCGACAGCATGCCGGGCTCGCCGGCCGCCGGGGCGGGGTTGACCACGGAGCCGGACGGCATGGCCTGGTTGGCCGCCGCGATGGCGCCGTGCAGCTGCTGCACGCTCACGCCGCGTTCACGCAGGCGGTTCGGCTCCAGCCAGACGTTGACCGCCCGGCCCGGGCCGCCGATGGTGACCACCTCGCGGGTGCCGGGCACGCGCTTGAGTTCGGTTTCCACCGCGTGCGCCACGCGCTCCAGGTCGTGCGCGCTCTGTGCGTCGGTCGTCCACAGCGTGGCGGCCATCACCGGCACGTCGTCGATGCCCTTGGGTTTGACGATGGGCGTCATCACGCCCAGGCCCTGGGGCAGCCAGTCCTGGTTGGCGTTGAGCACGTCGTGCAGGCGCACCAGCGCCTCGGTGCGCGGCACGCCCACCTTGAACTGCACCGTCAGCACGGCCACACCGGGGCGGGCCACGGAATAGGTGTGCTCGATACCCTGGATCTGCGAGAGCACGTGTTCGGCCGGGGCGGCGACCATCTTCTCCACATCGGCGCTGGAGGCGCCGGGGAACGGGATCAGCACATTGGCCATGGTCACGTTGATCTGCGGCTCTTCCTCGCGCGGGGTGACCAGCACGGCGAACAGGCCCAGCAGCAGCGCGACCAGCGCCAGCAGCGGCGTGATGGCATTGGCCTGGAAGGCCCGCGCCACGGAACCGGAGAAGCCCAGCTTCTCAGCGCCATTGGAGTCCGATGGATGTTTCATTTCTGTTCAGAAGTTCAGTAGGCGAGGCGTGCCGAGCAACCGGCCGGGCCGGGGCGCTGGCGCGGTCTCCCCGTCAGGGGAAGACGCGAAGCGGCGCAGGGGGGTCATTGCGGTCTCGCGCCGGCGAGGCCGGCACGGACCGGGTCCAGCGCCACCTGGTCGCCCGCCTTCAGGCCGGCCAGCACTTCCACGCCATCCCCGTGGGTGGCGCCGGTGCGCACTGCGCGCAGCGCAAAGCCCTGGGTCGAAGCGCCCTTGGCCGTGACGACATAGACGCCGGTCAGCTCGCCGCGACGCAGCAGTGCACTGGCGGGCACCACCAGCCGCTGCGGCGCAGCCTGTGGCGCGCTGCCCGCAAAACGCACCTTCACCTGACGGCCGGGCACCTGGCCGGCGCCATCTGAATCGGACAGGTTCAGACGCCACTCAACCGTTTGCGACACCGGATCGGCGGCGGGCACGGCGGTCTTGCTGACGGGGGCCACCCAGCGGTCGGTGCCGGGCAACTGCACCTCGACCTTGCCGGCCTGCAGCGCCAGTGCCTGCTGCGACGCAGGCACATAGACCACAGCGCGCATGGGCTGCGGTGCGTACACGGTGACGATGGGCGCGCCCGGCATGGCCAGCGCACCGGCTTCTGCCTGTGTGGACAACACCCAACCGTCGTAGGGCGCGGTCAGGCGGGTGAAGCCCTGGGCCACGCTGGCCTGGGTCTGGCCGGCGCGGGCGGCGGCGGCGCCGGCTTCGGCGGCGCGGTACTGGGCCAGCGCCGAATCGAGCGCCGCCTGCGCCACGAAATTCTGTGCCCGCAATTCCCGGGTACGTTCGTAGGCAGCCTTGGCATTGGCCAGGTTGGCGTCGGCCTGGGCCACGCCAGCCTGCGCCTGCGCCACGCCAGCCTGGGTGGTGCGGTCATCGATCACCGCCAGCACCTGCCCGGCCTTGACGCGGTCACCGGCCTTGACCGACAGGCTGGTGATGCGACCACTGGCCTGAGCCGACAGCACGCTCTGGCGCACCGCCTGCAGGCTGGCGTCAAATTCGACCACTGCGCCGACGGTCACCTCACCGAGGGTCAGCACCGGCACTTGGGGACCGGCAGGCGTGGCAGCCCCCCCGGCGGCCGCGACACCGCCACTGGCGAGCAGCGCAGCGCCCCCCAAAAGACCGAGCGACAGCGCGAGAAGCGACCAGCGGCGCTGCAGGGGCGGCAGGGTCGACAGCAGGGCGCTGGCAACTCGAACGGGTGAAAAGGCGGGCATACGGTGACGGACGGGCATGACGATCTCCTATACGGGCTGCAGTATAGCTACATACCCCCAGGGGTACAAGTCATGTCCGCGCCGTGACCCCACGCCCGAGTTGCCAGGCGCACACGACAAACCCCGCTGCCGCCAGCACCAGCACCGCGTAGGCGGGACGCATGCCCCACTGCTCGGCCATCAGGCCCATCAGCACTGCGGCGATCTGTGCCCCGGCGGAGAACACGATCATCAGCAGGGCCGACAGGCGGGGCGCCTCCTGCGGGAAACCGCGCAGCGCGATGCCCAGCAGGATGGGAAAACCCACCGAAACGCCCAGCCCCGTGAGGTAATTGCACAGCGCCAGCCAGGCAAAGGGCGCGTCCACCGGGCTGAGCCAGACGCCCGCCAGCGCCAGCGCCGCCAGCGCGCCCAGGCCCTGGATCTTCTGCTCCATGCGCCAGCGGCTGTGCACGAAGGCCTGCCAGATGCGGCCGGTGACCATGCCGGCCATGAGGAAACCCAGCGCCAGGCGCGCGGTCTGCTCGTGCTGGCCCAAGGCTTCGGTGGCGAAGCTGACAAACCAGAAATACTGACCCCATTCGCTCAGGCCGCTGCACAGCCCGGCCAGCAGCACCCAGCGCACCAGCGGCTGTCGCAGCAGGCCGGCGTAACCCAGCGGAGCACGGCCGGAACCGTCAGGCGCGAGGTCGTCGTGCGCGTGGTCGGGGCGGAACTGCACGGCCTGCAGGTGGCGGCGCTGCAGCGCCAGCATCAGCAGGCCCAGGGCCATGAGCGCGAACACCAGATAGGGGCTGCGCCAGCTCGGGTTCACGGCCAGCGCGGCGGCGGCCATCAGCGGCGAAAGCACCGAGCCGGTGCTGTAGCCGACATCGACCAGGCTGATGATGCGGGTGCGCTGCTCGGGGTCGTCGCTCAGTTCGGCCAGCAGGCCGTGCCCCAGGGTGAACAGCGCCGTCTCGAAAGTGGCGACCGCCACCATGAAGCCGGCCAGCCAGCCGAAGCTGGGCGCCCAGAGCACACCCGCCATCGCCCCCATGACCGCCAGCGTGTAGGCGCGCAGCAGGCGCCGGGGCGCAAAACGCTTGGCGATGGCGCCACCCAGCAGTGACCCGACGGCGCCGCCAGCGCTCCAGATGGCCATGAGCCAGCCGATCTGCTGGAAGGACACCCCCATCTGCGCCCGCAGGTTGGGCGTGACGGCGCCCAGCAGTGCGCCGAACACGCCCCAGGTGACCGCGCAATACAGGATGACCCAGGCGACATAGGGCAGGCCGCGCAGGACCTGGAGCGGAGCCGCCAGGGCGGCGGTGACATGGTTCAAATCAGGCTTTCAATCGAGAAATGCAATCGATTGTCTGCCAATAGCGGGGGCGACAACCGACCCCCCGTGTCAATGAACCTTCTCGGTCACCGGGTGCCGCGGCGCGCCCACCCGTCACGGGATTCAGCGGAACCGGCTCCGCCGGGCGGCTCGCAGCGTTCCTTTGGGGATGACGCCGAGGGCCACGGGGGGAGTCACCTGAACGGCACGCGCGGTGCCACCGCGCACAACAACTCGTAACCGATGGTGCCCGCCGCGCGGGCGACCTCGTCCACCGGCAGCTGAGCGCCCGTAGAGGGGGACAGGCCCCAGAGCACCACCTCGCTGCCGACGTCGGCCGGTGTGCCAGCCGCGTCCAGCGGCGACAGGTCCACCGTGATCATGTCCATGCTGACGCGGCCGACGATGCGCGTTTTCACACCGTTCACCAGCACCGGTGTGCCGGTGGGTGCGTGACGCGGATAGCCGTCGGCGTAACCGCAGGCGATGACACCGATGCGCATGGGCACCTCAGCGGTGAAGGCCGAGCCGTAGCCCACGGTATCGCCGGGCTGCAGGCGCTGCACGCCAATGACTTGCGAGGTCAGGCTCATCGTCGGCTGCAGACCCCAACCGGCCGCCGTGTGTTCGGGGTAATCGGGTGCGCCGCCGTAGAGCGCGATGCCTTCGCGCACCCAGTCGGCCGCCAGGGTGTTCACGCCTTCGCCGCGCAGCGGGCTCTGCGCGTGGCGCAGGATGGCGGCGCTGTTGCACAGGCTGCGTTCACCGGGCAGGTCGGCGGTGGCGGCCTCGAAGGCGGCCACCTGGTGGTCGATGCCGCGCGGGCCGTCGGCGTCGCTGAAATGGGTCATGAGCGAAATCTCGTCCACTTGCGGCAGCGCGTTCAGTCGTGCCCAGGCGGCGCGGAAGGCCTCGGGCCGGAAACCCAGCCGGTTCATGCCGCTGTTGAGCTTGAGGAAGACGCGGTGCGGCGCGTGCGTCTTGTGCGCGGCCAGCCAGTCAATCTGTTCGGTGCAGTGCACCGCGTGCCAGAGGTTCAGGCGCGAGCACAGCTCCAGGTCACGCGGTTCGAACACACCTTCGAGCAGCAGGATCGGGCCACGCCAATCCAGCGCGCGCAGGCGCTGCGCCTCGGCCAGGTCGAGCAGGGCAAAGCCGTCGGCGCTGCGCAGGGCGTCAAACACGCGTTCGATGCCGTGGCCGTAGGCGTTGGCCTTGACCACCGCCCAGACGCGCGCGTCGGGCGCGCGCCGGCGCGCCTGCTCCAGGTTGTGTTCGAGGGCTTCGGGGTGAACGGTGGCGCAGATGGGACGGGGCATGGCAGGACAGAAAAAACGGTGCTCCCAAGCGCTCTGGGGTGCGTGCTATAACCCCGCATCCTTGGAAACCAGCGCCGACTTTCGCACAAAAAGACCGCGCCGGCCCCCGGCCTCAGCGCCCGCTGACGCCGACCGGTTGCCAGAATCATCCCCATGAAGCGCGGCTTCTACACCATCATGACGGCGCAGTTTTTCAGCTCCCTGGCTGACAACGCGCTGTTCGTCGCCGCCATCGAGTTGTTGCGCAGCCGGCACGCGCCCGAGTGGCAGAGCGCCGCCCTGGTGCCCCTGTTCGCCCTGTTCTATGTGGCCCTCGCCCCGTTCGTGGGGGCGTTCGCCGACGCGAGACCGAAGGGCCAGGTCATGTTCATCAGCAACGCCATCAAGGTGGCGGGTTGCCTGCTCATGCTCGGCGGCGTGCACCCGCTCGCCGCCTACACCCTGGTGGGTCTGGGCGCGGCCGCCTACTCGCCAGCCAAGTACGGCATCCTGACCGAACTGCTGCCGCCGTCTCAGCTGGTCAAGGCCAACGGCTGGATCGAAGGCCTGACCATTGCCTCCATCATCCTGGGCGTGCTGCTGGGTGGCCAGCTGGTGGGACCCTACCTGTCGGCCCAGCTCCTGGCCATCGATCTGCCGCTGCTGTCCACCGGCATCGACCGCGCGGCCGAGGCAGCGATTGCGGTGCTGGTGGGCGTGTACGCCCTGGCCGCAGCCTTCAACCTGCGCATCCCGCTGACCGGTGTGACGCCGCGGCCGATGCCCCGCAATCCGCTGGAGCTGTTACCCGATTTCTGGCGTTGCAACAGCCGGCTCTGGCGTGACCACCTGGGACAGATCTCGCTGTCCACCACCACGCTGTTCTGGGGCGTCAGCGGCAACCTGCGCTACATCGTGCTGGCCTGGGCCGGCGCGGCGCTGGGCTACAGCACCACGCAGGCGTCCAGCCTGGTGGGGGTGGTGGCGCTGGGCACGGCCGTGGGTGCAGTGGTGGCTTCGCTGCGCATGCGGCTGGACCAGGCCACCCGCGTGATGCCACTGGGCATCGGCATGGGTCTGCTGGTCATCCTGATGAATTTCATCGACAACGTCTGGGTCGCGGCCCCGTTCCTGGTGTTGCTCGGTGGCCTGGGCGGCTTCCTGGTGGTGCCCATGAACGCACTGCTGCAGCACCGGGGCCACAACCTCATGGGCGCGGGCCGCTCGATCGCGGTGCAGAATTTCAATGAACAGGCCTGCATCCTCGGGCTGGGCGCGCTCTACAGCTTCTCCACCGGCATGGGCCTGTCGGCCTTCGCCGCCATCACGGCCTTTGGACTGCTGGTGGCGGGTTTCATGTGGCTGATCATGAAGTGGCACCGTCACAACGAACAGCACCACGGCACGGAGCTGGAGCGACTGCTGGAAATTGCCCGCCGCGACGACCTGCACGGCTGAACCGTTGCCAGCGCCCACACGCTCCCGGGAAGTCCCATGTCCGAGCACATCCACGACTTCCAGGTCACCACCATCGATGGCCAGCCGCTCACCCTGGACCGCTACCGTGGCCAGGTGCTGCTGATCGTCAACACCGCCAGCGCCTGCGGCTTCACGCCCCAGCTGGCCGGGCTTGAGCAGCTGCACCGGACCTACGGCCCCCGCGGGTTGGTGGTGCTGGGTTTTCCATGCAACCAGTTTGGCCGCCAGGACCCGGGCAGCAACGACGACATCGCCCGCTTCTGCCAGCGCCAGTACGGCGTCAGCTTCCCCATGATGCGCAAGATCAACGTCAATGGCGCCGATGCCCACCCGCTCTACCGCTGGCTGACCGCCCAAGCGCCGGGACTGCTGGGAAGCCGGTCCATCAAGTGGAACTTCACCAAATTCCTGGTCGGCCGGGACGGGCATGTCCTGCGGCGTTACGCGCCACAGGCCGCGCCCGCCAGACTGGCTCAAGACATCGAGGCCGCACTGGCCTGATCAGAGCCAGCGCAGCAGCCAGCCCGCCACCAGCGGCAATGCCACTGCGCTGAACAGCGCGCTAAGGCCCATCGCCAGGCCGGCGAAGGCGCCCATTTCCTCGCTCACCAGAAAAGCCCGCGCGGTGCCGATGCCGTGCGCCGCCGTGCCCAGCGCGAAGCCGCGCACCGTCGGGTCCTGGATGCGCAGCAGGTCGAACAGGCCGCGCGCGCTGGCCGCCCCCAGGATGCCGGTGCACACCACCAGCACCGCCGTCAGCGTGGGCAGGCCGCCGATCTTTTCGGCAATGCCCATGGCCACCGGCGCAGTCACCGACTTGGGCGCCAGCGAGGCGATGGTGGCTTTGCTCGCCCCCAAGGCCCAGCCGATGCCGATGGCACTGACTGTGGCGGCCAGCGTGCCCACCACCAGCGCACCCAGCATGGGCAGCCACAGGCGCTGGAGGCGCGGCAGCTGTTCAACCAGCGGCACGGCCAGCGCCACCGTGGCGGGGCCGAGCAGGAAGTGCACGAACTGCGCACCCTCGAAATAGGTGGCATAGGGCGTGCCGGTGGCCCAGAGCAGCGAACCGAGCGCCATCACCGCCAGCGCCACCGGGTTGGCCAGCGGGTGGAAGCCACTGCGCCGGTAGAGCACGAAGGCGCCCTGGTAGACCAGCAGCGTGACCGCGAGGCCCAGCAGCGGCGTGGTCGAGAGGTAGACCCAGACGTCCCCCAGCCGGCCGCCGATGACGCTGCCGGCGACCACCTGGGTCAGGGGTGCTTCAGCGATCATGGCCATCGCCCGGCGCTGCCACGCGCTGCATCAGCCAGGCCATGGTCAGGGCCGCGCTGGCCAGGCCGATCCAGGTGCTCAGCACCAGCGCCACGCCGATGGCCAGCGCCTCCTGTCCCAGGCGCTGCAGGTGCAGCATCACGCCCACGCCTGCGGGCACGAACAGCAGCGACAGGTGCTGCAGCAGGGTCGCCGTGGTGGGTTTGAGTGCCGTCAGCCACGCCGGCCGCAGCACCAGGGCCAGCAGCAGCCCGGCCATGCCGACCACCGGGCCGGGTACCGGCACGGCCAGCGTGCGCACCAGCGCCTCGCCCACCAGCTGAAACACCAGCAGGGTGGCGAGCGCGGGGATCACGGTTGCAAAGCCTCGTCCAGCAGCTCGATCCAGTGCCGCACCGGCGTGGCCGTGCCGCTTTGCAGGTGGGTGATGCAGCCGATGTTGGCGCTGGCGATCACCGCGGGTTGCAGCTCGGCCAGGTGCCCAAGCTTGCGGTCGCGCAGCTGGTAGGCCAGCTCGGGGTTGAGCACGGAATAGGTGCCGGCGGAGCCACAGCACAGGTGCGCTTCGTTGCGCGCCACCTGCACCGTGAAGCCGAGCGCGGCCAGGTGGGTTTCGACACCCCCCTTGAGCTGCTGCCCGTGCTGCAGCGTGCAGGGCGGGTGGAAACCGATCACTTTCTTCGCATCGGGTTGCTGCGCCAGCTGGGGTTGCAGCACGGGCACCAGCGCGGGCAGCAGCTCGCTCAGGTCCTTCGTGAGTTCGCTGATGCGCGCGGCCCTGGCGGCGTAGGCCGGGTCGTGCTGGAGGATGTGGCCGTATTCCTTGACCGTCACGCCGCAGCCCGACGCGTTCATCACGATGGCTTCGGCGCCCGCTTCGACATGCGGCCACCAGGCGTCGATGTTGGCGCGCATCTGCGCGGTGCCACCGTCCTG
>JBJTNV010000030.1:0-10646 GCA_046074205.1 Hydrogenophaga sp. | reverse complement strand
GGAAGCGGCCCTGCTGTCGGCCGGCGCGGCCATCGACGCGACCGATGCGGTGCTGGCGGGGGAGCTGGAAAACGCTTTCTGCGCAACCCGACCGCCCGGCCACCACGCGTGCCGGGACAAAGCCATGGGTTTTTGCTTCTTCAACAACGTGGCAGTGGCCGCCAAATACGCGGTTGAACGCCATGGCCTCCAACGCGTGGCGGTGGTTGACTTTGATGTGCACCACGGCAACGGCACCGAAGACATCGTGGCCGGGGATGACCGCATCCTGATGGTGAGCTTCTACCAGCACCCGTTCTACCCGCCCTGGGATCACTCGACGGCCCCCAACCTGGTCAACCTGCCGGTGCCGGCCTACACCAAGGGCATGGACATCCGCGAGCTGGTGGACATGATGTGGCTGCCGCGCCTGGACGCCCACAAGCCGCAGATGCTCTTCATCAGCGCCGGCTTCGACGCGCATCGCGAAGACGACATGGGGCAGCTTGGCCTGGTTGAGAACGACTACATCTGGATCACCGAACGCCTGATGGAAGTGGCCCGGCGCCACGCCAGAGGGCGCATCGTCAGCTGTCTCGAAGGCGGCTACGACCTGAGCTCCCTGGCGCGCAGCGTGGAAGCCCACGTGCGTGTGCTGGCCGGCGTCTGACATCACCACAACGGAGACTTTCATGAGCGACGAGATCCTGCTGCACAGCCGCGAAGACCGCGGCGTGCACACCATCACCCTGAACCAGCCCAAGGCGTTCAACGCCTTGTCCGAAGCCATGATGACCGCCTTCCAGCGGGCACTGGACGCGGTGGCCGCCGACCCGGCCGCACGGGTGCTGGTGATCGCCGCCAACGGCAAGGCCTTCTGCGCCGGGCACGACCTCAAGGAGATGAAGTCCAAGCCCGACCAGGCTTACTACCAGGCGCTGTTCGCCACCTGCGCCAAGCTGATGCTCAGCATCCGCAAGCTGGACGTGCCGGTGATCGCGCGCGTCCATGCGCTGGCCACGGCCGCCGGTTGCCAGCTGGTGGCGCAGTGCGATCTGGCGGTGGCAGCGCAGGGCGCGCGCTTTGGCGTCAACGGCATCGACGTCGGCCTGTTTTGCGCTACGCCCAGCGTGCCGCTGTCGCGCAACATGGGCCCCAAACAGGCGATGGAAATGCTGCTGACCGGTGACTTCATCAGTGCCGACGAGGCGCAGCGCCGGGGACTGGTCAACCGCGTGGTGACGGAGGACGCGCTGGACGCCGAAGTGGCCACACTGGTGGACCGCATCCTGGGCAAGCCGCGCGAGGCGATTGCGATGGGCAAGGGCATGTTCTACCGCCAGCTCGAAACCGGCATCGAATCGGCCTACCAGCTGGCCGGCCAGACCATGGCCTGCAACATGGCCCATGAGGTGGCGCAGGAGGGCGTGCAGGCCTTCATCGACAAGCGTGCCCCGGCCTGGCGTCCGTCGCACGCGACCTGACCTCTCCCACGCCCCGGAGCGGAACCTTGGACCGCTTCCGGGCCTCAAGCCCTCCAGACTGGCCACTCCCGCGGCCGGTGCCGCTCTTGTACCCTCAGGCCCGCCATGACCAGTCCTTCCGTTCAACACACCGCCCCGCCGATCGATGACTTGCAGGCCTGGCTGCTCGGTTTCACCCAGCCCACCGTGTGGCTGGAGCTGGTGGCGCTGACCGCCTGTGTGCTGGCCGCCTGGGGGCTGACCCATCTGCTGCGCCGGGCGATGGGCATGGACGACAGCAGGGCCTCGGTGCTCTTTGGGCGCCGGCTGTTCGACGGCGCGCTGTTTCCGCTGTGGTTGCTCGTGCTGGCGTATACGGCGCGCGCCGTGCTCCTTCAGTTCGTACCGCTGGCCGTGTTCAAGGTGGTCATTCCGGTGTTCGTGTCGCTGTTCGTGATCCGGCTCGGGGTGAAAGTGCTGCAGGTGGCTTTCACGGCAGCGCCATGGGTGCGGGCCCTGGAGCGCACGATCTCCTGGCTGGCCTGGGGGGCGATGGTGCTGTGGGTCAGCGGGCTGCTGCCGCTGGTGCTCAACGAGTTTGAAGCCATCCGGTGGACGCTGGGGGGCACCTCCATGAGCTTGCGCAACCTGATCGAGGGCACGCTGACCGCCGGGGCGGTGCTCATCGTGGCCTTGTGGATTTCGTCGATCATCGAGGCGCGCCTGCTGCAGTCGGCTGTCGGTGGCGAACTGTCGTTGCGCAAGGCGATCAGCAATGCGACACGCGCCCTGCTGATGTTTCTGGGCCTGATTTTCGCGCTCTCCGCCGTGGGCATTGACCTGACCGCCCTGTCGGTGCTGGGCGGAGCCATCGGTGTGGGCATCGGGTTTGGCCTGCAGAAGCTGGCCGCCAATTACGTCAGCGGCTTCGTGATCCTGGCCGAGCGCAGCATGCGCATCGGCGACACCATCCGGGTCGATACCTTTGAAGGGCGCATCACTGACATCACCACGCGCTACACCGTCATCCGTTCTCCCGCAGGGCGCGAGTCCATCGTGCCCAACGAAATGCTCATCACCCAGCGGGTGGAGAACCTGTCGCTGGCCGATCCCCGGGTCTGGCTGTCCACGGTGGTGTCGGTGGCCTATGGCAGTGATGTGGAGCAGGTACAGCGCCTGCTTATCCAGGCGGCCATGGACCAGTCGCGTGTGCTCCGTGAACCGGCACCGAGCGCGTCGCTGTCGGCGTTTGGCGCCGACGGTCTGGAGTTCACCGTCGGCTTCTGGATCAACGATCCGGAAAACGGCCAGCTGGGTCTGCGTTCAGACGTCAACCTGGCCATCCTGCGCTCGCTCAACGCACACGGCATCGACATCCCGTACCCCCAGCGCGTGGTGCACATGCGCCCGGCGGCCTGAGAAGCCTGTCCGGGCTCAGGCACAGCTCGGGGGCTGTCAACCCATCAGTCCGGGCAGCCACAGGGCAATGATCGGGAAAGCGATCAGGATCGCCAGGCGCACCACATCGGCCAGCACGAAGGGCCAGACGCCACGGTACATGGTGCCCAGGTTCACGTTTGGCAGCAGTGAGTTGATGACGAACAGGTTCAGACCCACCGGCGGCGAAATCATGCCGATTTCGACAATGGTCACGATCAGGATGCCGAACCACACCGGGTCGAAGCCCAGGCCGGTGATCACCGGGAAAAACACGGGGATGGTCAGCAGCACGATGGCCAGTTCTTCCATCACCATGCCCAGCAACAGGTAGATACCCATCATCATCACCACCACCATGATGGGGCTGGGGCTGAAGGCCAGGATGAAATCGCGCAGGTCCCCCGGCATGCTGGTGAAATTCACGAAGTTGGTGAAGATCATCGCGCCGATCAGGATCATGAACAGCATGGCGGTCGTGCGCGCGCTCTCGACCAGAATGTCCAGCAACACCCGCGGACGCAGCGTGCCCCGCAGCAGCGCGAACAGGAAGGCGCCTGCCGCTCCCACGCCGGCGCCTTCAGTGGCGGTGAACACGCCGCCGTAGATGCCGCCAATCACCAGGGCGAACAGCAGCACCACGCCCCAGATGCCCCGGATGGCCTCCAGCCGCTGCGCCCAGGTGAAACGCTCGGCTGGCGGACCGGCCGACGGGTCTTTCCAGGTCACGAACACCACCGCCAGGCACAGGCAGGTGATGGCCACGAGGCCGGGCAGGATGCCGGCGATGAACAGCTTGCCGATGTCAGTCTCGGTGATGATCCCGTAGATGACCAGGATGGTGGACGGCGGGATCAGGATGCCCAGCGTGCCACCCGAGGCAATGGCGCCGGTGGCCAGCGTGTCCTTGTAGCCGTGGGCCTTCATCTCGGGGTAAGCCACCCGCGTCATGGTGGCGGCGGTGGCGATGGATGAGCCGCAGATCGAGCCAAAGCCGCCCGAGGCGATGATGCTCGCCATGGCCAGGCCGCCACGCCGGTGGCCCACGAAGGCATTGGCCGCAGTGAACAGTTCCCGTGCCATGCCGGCCCGGGCCACAAAGTTGCCCATCAGCACGAACAGCGGAATGACCGACAGCACGTAGTGAAAGCCGGTTTCGAAAATGGCCTGGCCCGTGCTGGCAAAGGCAGGTGTCCAGCCACGCATCAGACCCAGACCGACCAGGCCGGCAACCGACATGGCCACCGCCAGCGGGATGCGCAGGAACGCCATGCCGAAAACGGCGAGGAAACCCAGGAGTGCCTCGATCATGCCGAACCCTCCTGTGCGTGCGCCGCATGCGCCCCGGGTGGATTCCCGAGAACGGCGAGCAGCAGGTGCGCCAGGGCGGTGAGCAGCAGCAGCGAGGCCATCAACCAGGCCACCGGTGCCATGGCCAGGCCCAGGTGAACGGTGGTGTCGCCGTACTCGGTAAAACGTTCTGCCCGCTGCGCCATCAGCCGGGCGAGAAAGGCGAAGGCGCCGGCACACACCAGGTGCACCAGCCGGGCCTGCAGGCCGCGCAGCCAGTGCGGGATATACGGATCCAGCGTGTCGAACACCACATGCTCGCTGCGCCAGGACACCTGCGGCAGCGCGGCAAAAATCACCACCACCATGAGCATCTCGGTGAGTTCCAGCCCGCCCGGCACCGAGCTGGAGAAAAACTTGCGACCGCTGACGTCGACCACGGTCAGCCACATGATGGCGAACAGGGCCATGGCGGCCATCAGTCCGGTGGACCAGTACAGCAGCCGTTCGATGGTTTTGTGCATGTGCGCTTTCTGCATGTGAGAGGGGCCGATGGGTTGCCGTCGGCAGCCCATCGGCCCCAGTATCGGGCGACCCGCTGATCGCAGCGGACCGCCGGTAAAGATACGCTTACTTGACTTTCTTGATTTCCTCGCGGAACTCGGTCAGCACTTTCTTGGGATCCTGCAGGCCCTTGACCATGGCGGAGGCCGCCCACTTGGTTTCCAGGTAGTCCTGTTTGTCGGCCACAGCCTTGACGAAAGCCTTGTCGGCAGCGATGCGCTGCACGCCCTGGGTCTTCTGCAGTTCACGGCTGGCCGCGTCCACCTTGTCCCAGCCTTCGCCAAACAGACGCGCGGCATATTCACCAGAGAGTTTGTCGACCACGGCCTTGTCCTGAGCCGAAAGGGCTTTGTACTTGTCCGGGTTCATCATGAAGACGAAGCTGGTGTTGTACAGGCCGCCAGGGAAGGTGGTGGCGTGCTTGATCATGCTCAGCTTGAACGAGGCCACCGATTCGTCCGGGAAGAACGTGCCGTCCATCACGCCGGTCGACAGGAGTTCGAATGACTCGGGTGCTGCCTTGAGCGTGGTGTTCCAGCCCATCGCCTTGGAGAGCTCATTGATGTTGCCGCCACCGATGCGGAATTTCAGCGATGCCGCATCGGCGGCCGACGTCACCGGCTTCTTGCTGTTGAAGATGATGCCGGGTCCGTGGGTGAAAACGCCGAGCACCTTCACGCCACGGTGTTCGCCCAGCGGAGCAAAGTACTTGCTGTAGATGCGCTGGTACGCCACCGAGGTCTGCACCGCACTGTCGCCCAGGAACGGAAATTCGGCCACCTGGGTGTTGATGAAGCGACCCGGCGTGTAGCCATCCACCGTGTAGGAAATGTCGGCCAGGCCGTCGCGCACCGCGTCAAAGGTGCCGGGCGCTGCTACCACGCCCTTGGGCAGGATGTTGCATTTGAGTCGCCCGGCGCTGTCCTTTTCCATCGCATCACACCAGCTCTTCTGTGCCTGGCTCAGCGTGTGGGTGGGGGGCAGCCAGCTGGAAACGGTGAACACGGTCTGTGCCTGGGCGGCAACGCCCAGGAAGAGGGTGGATGCGGCAGCGGCCAAAACGGCGAAGCGGGATGTCATGCGTGGTCTCCTGGGTATCTGAATCGTTACTCAAAGTAAGCAAACTGCTTGTTTTCACTATAGGTCAATCCTGGGGGGCGGCTTCTCCAGACTTACCCGGATTCGCCGACCGATCGGTTGGCCAATAGGGAAATCCCTTGCTTTGTCGTCACAGCGGCAGACGGCCGTTGCGCCTTTGCCGATCATCCACAGGCTTCTCTTATAATTAAAAATAGCACGACCGTTCTTTTTTATGGATTTCTCGTCGTAGCCTGCACAGGGCGAGACCTACAATGCCAGTTGACGTGCACGTCAATTCGGGCACCCGTTTCACCGTTTTCAACCGTTTCCCATCACCAGGAGCCAGCGAACATGAAAGTCATCGTCCCCGTCAAACGCGTGGTGGACTACAACGTCAAGGTGCGCGTCAAGAGCGACGGTACCGGCGTGGACATCGCCAACGTCAAAATGAGCATGAACCCGTTTGACGAGATCGCGGTGGAAGAAGCCGTGCGCCTGAAAGAAAAGGGCGCGGCCACGGAGGTGATCGCCGTCTCCTGCGGTGTGGCCCAGTGTCAGGAAACCCTGCGCACGGCCATGGCCATCGGGGCCGATCGCGCCATCCTGGTCGAGACCGACGTGGAGCTGCAGCCCCTGGCGGTGGCCAAGCTGCTCAAGGCCCTGGTGGACAAGGAACAACCCGGCCTGGTGATCCTGGGCAAGCAGGCCATCGACGATGACGCCAACCAGACCGGCCAGATGCTGGCGGCGCTGGCGGACCTGCCGCAGGCCACCTTTGCCAGCAAGGTGGACATCGCCGGTGACAAGGCCAAGGTCACGCGCGAGATCGACGGCGGCCTGGAAACGCTGGAAGTGAGCCTGCCGGCCGTGGTCACCACCGACCTGCGCCTGAACGAGCCGCGCTACGTGACGCTGCCCAACATCATGAAGGCCAAGAAGAAGCCGCTGGAGACCGTCAAGCCCGAAGATCTGGGTGTGGATGTGACACCGCGCCTGAAAACCCTGAAGGTGGCCGAGCCCGCCAAGCGGGGGGCCGGCGTCAAGGTGCCTGATGTGGCCACCCTGGTCGATAAGCTCAAGAACGAAGCCAAAGTGATCTGAGGAAGAAACACCATGACCGCACTTGTCATTGCCGAACACGACAACGCCTCCCTCAAGGGCGCGACCCTCAACACCGTCACCGCCGCCGTTCAGTGCGGGGGTGATGTTCACGTCCTCGTGGCGGGTCACAACGCCGCTGCCGCCGCCGCGCAAGCCGCGCAAATCGCCGGCGTGTCCAAAGTCATCCACGCCGACGCCGAAGGCTTCGCCCACGGCCTGGCCGAAAACGTCGCCGCCCAGGTGCTGGCCGTCGCCAGTTCCTACAGCCACATCCTCTTCCCTGCCACGGCGGCCGGCAAGAACGTGGCGCCCCGCGTGGCGGCCAAGCTCGACGTCGCGCAGATCAGCGAAATCAGCAAAGTTGTGAGCGCCGACACCTTCGAGCGACCCATCTATGCCGGCAACGCCATTGCCACCGTGCAGAGCGGTGACGCCACCAAAGTCATCACCGTGCGCGCCACCGGCTTCGACGCCGCAGGCCAGGGCGGATCGGCCGCTGTGGAAACCGTGGCCGCTGCGGCGGGCAGCGGCAAGAGCGTCTACCTGGGCAGCGAAATCGCCAAGAGCGACCGCCCGGAGCTGACGGCAGCCAAGATCATCGTCAGCGGGGGCCGGGCCCTGGGCAGCAGCGAGAAGTTCAACGAAGTCATGACCCCGCTGGCCGACAAGCTGGGCGCCGCCATTGGCGCCAGCCGCGCCGCGGTGGACGCCGGCTACGCCCCCAACGACCTGCAGGTGGGCCAGACCGGCAAGATCGTGGCGCCGCAGCTGTACATCGCCGCCGGCATCTCCGGGGCCATCCAGCACCTGGCGGGCATGAAGGATTCGAAGGTGATCGTGGCGATCAACAAGGACCCCGAGGCCCCGATCTTCAGCGTGGCCGACTACGGCCTCGAAGCCGACCTGTTCGCGGCCGTGCCCGAGCTGGTCGCCAAACTGTAAATCTCTTATTCACCACAACGCTGGAGCCCGCCCCCCTCCAGCAGCAGCCAAGGAACCGGCTTCGCCGGGCCTCTGGCTGCGCCCCCTTGAGGGGGTGACGCCGAAGGCGGCGCGGGGGTGTTCCAGGAGACTTTCATGAGCTACACCGCACCCCTCAAGGACATGTTGTTCAACATCGAGCACCTGGCGCGCATCGACCAGGTCGCTGCCATGCCTGGCTTTGAAGACGCCGGCCTGGAAACTGCGCAGGCCGTGCTGGAGGAATGCGCCAAGCTCAACGAAGGCGTGATCGCGCCGCTGAACTGGGAAGGCGACAAGAACCCGTCCTTCTTCAAGGACGGCCAGGTCACGACCACGCCCGGCTTCAAGGAAGCCTTCAAGCAGTACGCCGAAGGCGGTTGGCAGGGTCTTCAGCACCCGGTGGACTTCGGTGGCCAGGGCCTGCCCAAGACCATCGGCGCGGCCTGCGGCGAAATCCTCAACAGCGCCAACATGAGCTTTGCGCTGTGCCCGTTGCTGACCGACGGTGCCATCGAAGCGTTGCTGACGGCCGGCTCCGACCAGCTCAAGGCAACGTACCTGGAGAAGCTGGTCAGCGGCGAGTGGACCGGCACCATGAACCTGACCGAGCCGCAGGCCGGCTCCGACCTGGCCGCCGTGCGCAGCCGGGCCGAGCCGCAGCCCGACGGCACCTACAAGGTCTTCGGCACCAAGATCTTCATCACCTATGGTGAGCACGACATGGCCGAAAACATCGTCCACCTCGTGCTGGCCCGCGTGACCGGCGCGCCCGAAGGCGTCAAGGGCATCAGCCTGTTCGTGGTGCCCAAGTTCATGGTCAACGCCGACGGCTCGCTGGGCGCGCGCAACGACGTGCACTGCGTCTCCATCGAACACAAGATGGGCATCAAGGCCTCGCCCACCGCCGTGCTGCAGTACGGCGACCACGGCGGTGCCATTGGCTACCTGGTGGGTGAAGAGAACCGCGGCCTCGAGTACATGTTCATCATGATGAACGCCGCGCGCTACGCCGTGGGCGTGCAGGGCATCAGCGTGTCCGAACGCGCCTACCAGAAGGCCGTGCAGTACGCCAAGGACCGCGTGCAGAGCCGCCCGGTCGACGGCAGCTTCACCACCGCCGCGCCCATCATCCACCACGCCGACGTCAAGCGCATGCTCATGACCATGCGCGCCGCCACCGAAGGCTGCCGCGCCATGGCCAGCGTGGCCGCCGCCGCCTACGACGCGGCCCACCACCACCCCGATGCCGAGGTGCGCCAGCAGAACGCCACGTTCTACGAATTTCTGGTGCCGCTGGTCAAGGGCTACAGCACCGAGATGAGCCTGGAAGTCACTTCGCTGGGCGTGCAGGTGCACGGTGGAATGGGCTTCATCGAAGAGACCGGCGCGGCCCAGTACTACCGCGACGCCAAGATCCTGACCATCTACGAAGGCACGACCGCGATCCAGGCCAACGACCTGGTGGGCCGCAAGACCGCGCGCGACGGCGGCACCTCGGCCAAGGCCATCGCGGCGCAGATCGAGAAGACCGAAGCCGAGCTCAAGGCCCGTGGCAGCGTGAACGCGCTGGCCGTGGCCAAGCGTCTGACAGCGGCCCGCCAGGCCTTCGTGGACGTGGTGGACTTCATCGCCGCCAATACCCGAAGCAACCCGAACGCCGCCTTCGCCGGCAGCGTGCCCTACCTGATGCTCGCCGGCAACCTGATCGCTGGCTGGCAACTGGCGCGCGCACTGCTGGTGGCCGAAGACCTGTCTGCCCAGGGACAGGATGTTCCCTTCATGCAGGCGAAGATCACCACCGCCCGCTTCTACGCCGACCACCTGCTCAGCCGCGCCCCAGGCGTTCGCGACGCCATCGTCGAAGGTGCCGAGGCCGTGACCGCGTTGCCGGCAGAAGCCTTCTGACGACCGCCCAACCCCAGGAACCCGGAGACGACATGACCCCACGCCACCTTCCCCCGGTGCTGCAGAACCTGCGGTTCCCGGTGATCGGTTCACCGCTGTTCATCATCAGCAACCCCAAGCTGGTCATTGCGCAGTGCAAGGCCGGGGTGGTGGGGTCCATGCCGGCGCTCAACGCGCGTCCGGCTTCGCAGCTGGACGAGTGGCTGGCCGAGATCACCGAGGCGCTGGCCGCACACGACAAGGCCAACCCCGACAACAAGGCCGCACCGTTCGCGATCAACCAGATCGTGCACAAGAGCAACGACCGTCTGGAGCACGACCTGCAGCTGTGCGCCAAGTACAAGGTGCCGATCATCATCACCAGCCTGGGGGCGCGCGAGGACGTGAACCAGGCCGTGCACAGCTGGGGCGGCGTGGTGATGCACGACGTGATCAACAACGTGTTTGCGCACAAGGCGATCGAGAAGGGCGCGGACGGCCTGATCCCCGTGGCGGCCGGTGCCGGTGGTCACGCCAGCGTCAAGAGCCCGTTCGCCATGGTCCAGGAGATCCGCGAGTGGTTCCACGGTCCGGTGGCGCTGTCGGGCTCTATTGCGTCGGGTGGCGCCATCCTGGCCGCGCAGGCCATGGGTGCTGACTTCGCCTACATCGGCTCGGCCTTCATTGCCACCGACGAGGCCCGCGCCGCCGAGGGCTACAAGCAGATGATCTGCGAGAGCAATTCGGACGACATCGTCTACAGCAACTTCTACACCGGCGTGCACGGCAACTACCTCAAGGGCAGCATCCGCAACGCCGGCATGGACACGGACCATCTGCCCGAGAGCGATCCGAGCAAGATGGACTTTGGCACCCGCAACGAGG
>JBJTNV010000029.1:0-10711 GCA_046074205.1 Hydrogenophaga sp. | reverse complement strand
CACGATCTCGCGCAGGGGTGCTTCGATGGCCTTCAACACCAGGCGGATGCCGGCGTCTTGGTCAGCGTTGTCGCCTTTGATGGTGCCAGCGCCTTGACGGGCACGCAGCAGGGCCACGCCGCCGCCAGCGACGATGCCTTCTTCCACCGCAGCGCGGGTGGCGTGCAGGGCGTCTTCCACGCGGGCTTTCTTCTCTTTCATTTCGACTTCGGTGGCAGCGCCAACCTTGATCACGGCCACGCCGCCGGCCAGCTTGGCCACGCGCTCTTGCAGCTTCTCGCGGTCGTAGTCGCTGGTGGCTTCTTCGATTTGCACGCGGATTTGCTTGACGCGGGCTTCGATGTCACCTGCAGCGCCGGCGCCGTCGATGATGGTGGTGTTTTCTTTGCCCACTTCCACGCGCTTGGCTTGGCCGAGGTCGGCCAGGGTGACCTTCTCGAGCGTCAGGCCCACTTCTTCAGCGATGACTTTGCCGCCGGTCAGGATGGCGATGTCTTCCAGCATGGCTTTGCGGCGGTCGCCGAAGCCAGGGGCCTTGACAGCTACAACCTTCAGGATGCCGCGGATGGTGTTGACCACCAGCGTCGCCAGGGCTTCGCCCTCGACTTCTTCGGCAATGATCAGCAGCGGACGGCCAGCTTTGGCCACTTGCTCCAGCGTGGGCAGCAGGTCGCGGATGTTGCTGATTTTCTTGTCGAACAGCAGCACGAAGGGGTTGTCCAGCAGTGCGGCTTGCTTCTCGGGGTTGTTGATGAAGTAGGGCGACAGGTAGCCACGGTCGAACTGCATGCCTTCGACGATGTCGAGCTCGTTGTCCAGCGACTTGCCGTCTTCCACGGTGATCACGCCTTCTTTGCCCACTTTGTCCATGGCCTTGGCGATGATGTCACCGATGCTGGTGTCGCTGTTGGCAGAGATCGAGCCGACTTGGGCGATCTCTTTGGAGGTGGTGGTGGGCTTGGAAGCCTTTTTCAGCTGCTCGATCAGGGCGGCGACAGCCTTGTCGATGCCGCGCTTGAGGTCCATGGGGTTCATGCCGGCGGCCACGTACTTCATGCCTTCGCGCACGATGGACTGAGCCAGCACGGTGGCGGTGGTGGTGCCGTCGCCAGCGTTGTCAGAGGTCTTGGAAGCGACTTCCTTGACCATCTGCGCGCCCATGTTCTGCAGCTTGTCCTTGAGTTCGATTTCCTTGGCCACGGACACGCCGTCCTTGGTCACGGTGGGGGCGCCGAAGGAGCGCTCGAGCACCACGTTGCGGCCCTTGGGGCCCAGGGTGGTTTTGACCGCGTTGGCCAGGACGTTCACGCCTTCAACCATGCGGGCGCGGGCTTCGCCGCCGAAAATGACGTCTTTTGCTGCCATGTTGATTTCTCCGGGATATTGAAAAGTTAATCAGTCGGGGACCACTCGACCGGGTGCTCAGCGCGCCGGTCGCTCAGTCCCGCACCATCACTTGGACTCGACGACGGCGAACAGGTCGTCTTCCTTCATGACCAGCAGTTCGTCGCCATCGACCTTGACGGTCTGGCCGCTGTACTTGCCGAACAGGACGCGGTCGCCGACCTTGACGGTCAGGGCCTTGGTCTCACCCTTGTCGTTCGTCTTGCCCGGGCCGACGGCCAGCACCTCGCCCTGATCGGGCTTCTCGGCGGCGGCGTCGGGGATGACGATGCCCGAGGCGGTCTTGGTTTCGCTGTCAATGCGCTTGACGATCACGCGATCGGCGAGAGGACGAAGTTTCATTGCATCTCCTGAAAAGTAGGACGAAAAGGTTGGGGTCTGACGGCCACGTCCCCGTGGCGGGGCGGGTGACCGTCGTTCGACCTGGAGATGTGTTAGCACTCATCTCCAGCGAGTGCTAATCATAAGGGCCGTTGAAGGCCTTTTCAAGTCCGGGATGCATCTGCCGGGTCTGGACCACCGGCGGCGGCCCCCGGGCCGACCGGGCGCGATGACTGCCATTTTTGGCAGTTGACTGACGGTTCGGCAGGGTTGCGGCGGTACGCGTATGTGCAAAGTCTTTGATTTATCTCGTGTTCAACGCTGGCACGGTTCTTGGAGAATGCGGACAGACTGCCTGCAGGTGTGTGCCATCCGTTCACGTGCCTGCGGGCCTTTACCGCTCCAACAAGGTTGATTCATGTCCGAAAGCAATGCCACGCCGTCTGCGGATGCCCGCACGGTCGCCGAGACCGATGACGAAATGGAGGTGTCCCTCTACGAGTCACACAAGAAGATCCAGACGCGCTCGGTGACCGGTACGTTCACCCGCTGGCGCTGGGCGTTTGTCTGGCTCACCCAGATCGTGTTTTACGCGTTGCCCTGGTTCAACTGGAACGACCGCCAGGCGGTGCTGTTTGACCTGCTTTCGCGCCGCTTCTATCTGGGCGGTCTGGTGCTGTACCCGCAGGATTTCATCTACCTCACCGGCCTGCTGGTGATGTCGGCGCTGGCGCTGTTCCTGTTCACCGCCGTGGCCGGGCGCCTGTGGTGTGGCTACGCCTGCCCGCAGACGGTCTACACCGAAATCTTCATGTGGATCGAGAAAAAGTTCGAAGGCGACCGCGCCGCGCGCATCCGGCTCGACGATGCGTCCCTGAGCGGGGCCAAGTTCGCCCGGCGCGGTGGCAAACACCTGGCCTGGATCCTGTTTGCACTGTGGACCGGATTTACTTTTGTGGGCTACTTCACGCCCATCCGTGAGCAATGGAGCGAAGTGGTGTCCGGCACCATGGGCGCCTGGCAGACCTTCTGGATCTTTTTCTACGGTTTTGCCACCTACGGCAACGCCGGGTTCATGCGTGAGCAGGTCTGCAAGTACATGTGCCCGTATGCCCGCTTCCAGAGCGCCATGTTCGACAAGGACACGCTGATCGTGACCTACGACGCCGCCCGCGGCGAACCGCGTGGTTCGCGCGGCAAGAAGGTGGACTTCAAGGAAAAGGGCCTGGGCTCCTGTGTGGACTGCACCCTGTGCGTGCAGGTGTGCCCGACCGGCATCGACATCCGCAAGGGCCTGCAGTACGAATGCATCGGCTGCGGTGCCTGTGCCGACGTGTGCGACGAGGTGATGGACAAGTTCGGCTACGAGCGTGGCCTGGTCAAGTATTCGACGCAGAACGCGATGAATGGCGGCTGGGACCGGTCGCAGATCGTGCGCCGTGCGCTGCGCCCGCGCGTGCTGGTGTATTCGGCCGTGCTGGGCCTGATCGCGATCGCCGTGATGGTCAGCCTGTACCTGCGGGTGCCCATGAAGGTCGACGTGATCCGCGACCGCGGCGCCCTGGCCCGGATGGTGGAACAGGGGCGCATCGAGAACGTCTACCGCCTGCAGATCATGAACGCGACCGAAGACCCGCAGGTGGTGCGGCTGGCGGTGGAGGGGCTGGAGGGCATTACCCTCGCGTCCGACCCGCAGGTTGACGTGCTGCCCACCGAGGTGCGGACCGTGGCCGTGCGGGTGCAGATCCCGCCGGGCCATCCGGGTGGCTCCTACCCCATCGTGTTCCGGTTGCAGTCGCAAAGCGATGCAGCCATTCACCTGGACGAAAAGACCACCTTCCTGGTGCCGCGCTGAGTGGCCCACCGGGCGCCGCGGGGGCGGCCGCCCGGGGCAGAGGTGTCAGCTGCAGCGGCAGGTGCTGCCACTGCTGCCGTTCGCCTCGAAGCAGGGAAACAGCACATTGTTTTCCAGGTGGATGTGACTGATCAGGTCATCGGTCAGTTGCGCGGTGCCGGCGTACAGCGCTCGCCAGGTGTTGCAGGCGCCAGGCGGCGGGGAGTGCTCGGTCGTCAGGGCCGCCAGCCGTTCGAGCAGCGCGCCGTGGCCGGTGTGCTCGTCGCGCATCACGCTGATCGGTCCGCTGACGCCAGGCATGGCCCGCTCCATGGCCGGGAACAGCACCTGCTCCTCTTTCTCCATGTGGTCGAGCAGCTCGGTCTCCATGGCTTGCAGCAGATCGGCCAGGCCGGCGGGGACCGCCGGGTGGTCGCGGTGCACCGCCTCCACGCGGCGGGCCATGCGGATCAGCTCGGGCAGCTGCTCGCGGTGCACCGAGTGGTAGCGGGTGAGGATGTGATCGATCAGGGCGGCCGGGTCCCGCGCATCGGGTGCGGCAAGGTCCTGGCGTTGCAGCGGCGCCAGCTGGCGCAGCACCTCAGCCGCCTCCAGCCCCTTCTGGTCACAGGCGGCCTGCAGGCTCACCTGGCCGCCGCAGCAGAAATCCAGCTTGCAACGGCGGAACACCGCCGTGGCGCCCGGCAGGTGGACGGCGATCTGGCCGATGGCGGTGTTCAACAGGGCGTCGGGTGTAGCGGTGTGCATGGTGTGCTCCTAAAACATTCACATAAAGTGCATGTATTGAGCCATAAAATGAATGCCGTATGCATATTTCCAACGGACGAGTCCGGCCATCCGGACGAACGACCCCGCCATGCGACTGACCCAATGGACCGACTACAGCCTGCGCGTCCTGATGCATTGCGCGGCGCACGAGCAGCGCGTGCAACCGATCACCATCACTGACATTGTTCAGGCGCATGGCATCTCGCGCAGCCACCTGACCAAAATCGTCATGACCCTGTCGGCCCAGGGCTTCATCGAGACCAGCCGTGGTCGTGGCGGCGGCATGCGCCTGAAGCGACCAGCCGCGTCGATCACGGTGGGTGAGGTCGTGCGCCAGACCGAAACCGATTTTCAGCAGTTCGAGTGTTTCAACCGGGAGACCAGCCGCTGCCGGATGACAGGCAGCTGTGCCCTGCAGCACACTGTTGGGCGCGCGCTGTCGGCCTACCTGGCCGTGCTGGACGGGGTGACGCTGGCCGACCTGGCCAGCGCCCCCGCGCCGGCGGCGGACACACCGTCAACGGTCCGAAGCGGTGCCCAGGCGCGTACCCAGACCGGCTGGCGCATCGGCACGGCACCCTGAGGGACAACCCACCAACAGGCCATGGACCGATGACCCGCCGACCGACCGCTTCCCTGTCCGCCAAACTGATGCGCATTGGCGCCGCGCTGCTGGTGCTGGCGCTGGCCTCGATCAGCCTCACGCTGTGGGTCACCCGCCAGCTTGAAGGCGGTGCCGCCGCCGTCAACGAAGCTGGCCGCATGCGCATGCAGACCTGGCGCCTGACCAGTGCGGTGCTGGCCCAGCGGCCGCTGGTCGAACGGCAGGCGCTGGTCCAGCAGTTCGACCAGAGCCTGGGCCTGCTGCGCGAGGGCGATGCCACGCGACCGCTGTTCGTGCCCTGGGACCCCGAGGTGCAGCGCCGGTTCAGCACGGTGGAAAGCCTGTGGGCGGTGCAGCGTGCCCGGTGGAGTGCCGGGCAGGTGGCCGATGAGGCCGCGTTCTGCAGGCGGCCGATGACTTTGTGGTGGCGATCGACCGGCTGGTGCTGGCGATCGAGCACCAGCTCGCCGGCTTCACCGCGCTGCTCAACCTGTTCCAGTTTGCGATGATGGCGCTGGCGATCGCGGCGGCGGTGGTCATGCTCTACACCGGCTACCAGTACGTCATCAACCCGCTGGCGCAGCTCCGGCGCGGTCTGGAACAGGTGGAGGCCGGGCAGTTCAATGCCCGCATCGACGTGGACACACAGGACGAATTTGGCCAGGTGGCGGCCGGCTTCAACCGCATGGCCGCCACGCTGCAGTCGCTCTACGGGAACCTGGAGGCCCAGGTGTTGGCCAAGACCCGGCACATTGAGGCGCAGCGCGCTCGGCTGGAAGCGCTCTACGAAGTCAGCGCCTTTCTGGCCAGGGCCAACGCCATCGACGAACTGTCCCGGGGCTTTGCCCGCCGCGTGCGCACGGTGATGAAGGCCGATGCGGTGGCGGTGCGCTGGTCCGACGAGGCCAACCAGCGCTACCTGATGCTGGCGGCCGACTGCTTCCCGCAGGACATGCAGGACGAGGAGCGCAGCCTGATCGCCGGGGCGTGCGCCTGCGGCAGCCTGCAGCCCGACGCGCGCACCCGCGTCATTCCCATCCACAACCACGAGGCTGCGCCCCTGCGCCACTGCGCGCGGGCGGGCTACCAGAACCTGGTGAGCGTGCCGGTGCGCCTGCAGCAGCGCCTGATCGGCGAGATCGACCTGTTTTTCCGCAGTGACGTGCAGCTCAGCGACGACGAATCCGAACTGCTGGACGCACTGGCCAGCCACCTGGCCAGTGCGCTCGAAGGCCTGCGCGCGGCCGCGCTGGAACGCGAGGCGGCAGTGGGTGAAGAGCGGGCCCTGCTGGCGCGCGAGTTGCACGACTCGATTGCCCAGTCGCTGGCTTTCCTGAAGATCCAGGCCGGTCTGCTGCGCAACGCGGTCAACCGCCAGCAGGCCGACCAGGTCCAGTCCACGCTGGACGAGCTGGACGCCGGGCTCAAGGAAAGCATCAACGACGTGCGCGAACTGCTGGTGCACTTTCGCACCCGAACCAACACCGGCGAGATCGACACGGCCTTGCAGGAAACCCTGCAGAAATTCCAGCACCAGACCGGTTTGCCCACGCGCCTGCAGATCGACGGCGAGGGGTTGCCGCTGCCGGCCGATGTGCAGGTGCAGGTGCTGCACGTGGTGCAGGAAGCGCTGTCGAACGTGCGCAAGCACGCCGGGGCCAGCCACGTCAGCCTGGACGTGCACAAGGGCGCGCAGTGGCGCTTGGTGGTGGGCGACAACGGCAGCGGTTTCGACACCGGCCAGCGGCACGGTCAAACGCATGTGGGCACCAAGATCATGCGCGAGCGCGCCGAACGCATCGGTGCGACGGTGACCATCGAATCGGTGCCCGGCCGGGGCACCCGTGTCACGCTCATCCTGCCGCCCAATCCGGTGATCGCCAGCCCACCGGCACCCGTGGACCGGCATTCCACCGAACCCGTGAACCCCTCTCCATGAGCACCACCATCCGCCTGCTGCTGGTCGACGACCACACCCTGTTCCGCCGCGGTCTCAAGGCCTTGCTGTCGCAGGACGGCCGCTTCCATGTCTGCGGCGAAGCCGGTGACATCGGCGAGGCGCTGCGCTGCCTGCAGCAGCAGGCGCCCGACGTGATCCTGCTGGACAACCACCTGCCCGGGGTGCGCGGCGTGGAAGCGATTCCGGCGCTGAAGGAGGCGGCACCGGCGGTACGCGTGCTCATGCTGACCGTGAGCGAGAACGAGAACGACCTGGCCGCCGCGCTGCAGGCCGGGGCCGACGGTTACCTGCTCAAGACGGTGGAGTCCGACCAGCTGGCCGAGACCATCGTCAAGGTGATGGACGGCGAGTCGGTGATCAGCCCGGAGATGATGACCAAGCTGGTGGCGGCCTTCCGGGCGCGACCAGCGGCAGACCCGGTGGGTTCACCGGTGCCGCCGGAACCGCCACGCGAGGCCGCGCCGGGTGCAGACCTGCTCTCGCCGCGCGAACGCGAAATCCTGCTGCTGATCGCACGGGGCGATTCCAACAAGCTGATCGCGCGGGAACTGGACATTGCCGAGACCACGGTGAAGATCCATGTGCAGCACATCCTGCGCAAGCTGGGCCTGAGTTCGCGCGTGCAGGCCGCGGTGTACGCGACCAACGCCGGCCTGGCCTGACTGCATCTGGCGTACAGCCACCTGAAAAACCACCCGGACTAGTTCTTCCGGACGATGCCGCCGCACCGGCGCATCGTCCTTCTGCCATGGCCGCTCTGTGCCTCCGGCGGATGTTCAGCCTTGCCCTGAAAAGGGACATTCATGCCATGTCTTTCGGAGAGAAAACATGGCTTCAGAGCTGAGAAATGAGAAGAAGGCCTGGTCGGTCCTGATCGTCAGCACACTGGCGTTCACGGTCTGCTTCATGGTCTGGATGATGTTTGGCGTGATCGGCATCCCGATCAAGAAGATGCTGAACCTGAACGCGACCGAGTTCGGCCTGCTGACGGCGATGCCGGTGCTCACCGGATCGCTGGTGCGGGTCCCCCTGGGCATCTGGACCGACAAGTACGGTGGCCGCATCGTCATGGCCTGCGTGATGGCCATCACCGTACCGGCCATCTGGCTGATGAGCTACGCCACCGCGTACTGGCACTTCCTGACCATTGGCCTGTTCGTGGGTCTGGCGGGGGGCTCGTTCTCGGTCGGCACCCCCTACGTGGCGCGCTGGTTCCCCAAGCACCGCCAGGGCATGGCCATGGGTGTGTACGGAGCCGGCAATTCGGGCGCGGCGGTCAACAAGTTCGTTGCACCCGTGCTGCTGGTGGCCTTCGGCTGGACCATGGTGCCGCAGGTGTACGCGGCCATCATGCTCGGCACCCTGGTGCTGTTCTGGCTGTTCAGCCACAGCGACCCGGCCCACCGGGTGCCCAGCAACGTGAAGTTCAGTGACCAGCTCCAGGCGCTGAAAGACCCCAGGGTGCTCAAGTACTGCCAGTACTACAGCATCGTGTTCGGCGGCTACGTGGCGCTGGCGCTGTGGATGGTGCAGTACTACGTGGGCGAATACGGGCTGGACATCCGTGTCGCGGCCCTGCTGGCCGCCTGCTTCTCGCTGCCCGGTGGTGTGCTGCGCGCCATCGGTGGCGTGCTCTCCGACAAGTACGGCGCGCACAAGGTCACCTGGTGGGTGATGTGGGTGAGCTGGATCTGCCTGTTCCTGCTGAGCTACCCGCAGACCGATTTCACCGTGACCACCGTGGACGGTCCCCGAACGTTCCACATCGGGCTGAACGTCTACGCCTTCACCGCGCTGATGGCTGCCCTGGGTGTGGCCTGGGCCTTCGGCAAGGCCAGCGTCTTCAAGTACATCAGCGACGACTACCCCCAGAACATCGGCGCCATCAGCGGCATCGTCGGCCTGGCGGGCGGCCTGGGCGGCTTCGTCCTGCCGATCCTGTTCGGCGTGCTGATGGACCTGACCGGCATCCGCTCCAGCGCTTTCATGCTGATGTACGGCGTGGTCTGGGTCTCGCTGATCTGGATGTACTGGACCGAGGTCCGCCGCACCGAGGTGATGGGGCGCAACGCCGCACCCTCGCCGCTGGCCGCTGCTGCCCGTTGAACCGGTCTGGTCCCGTCACCTGTTCCCCTTTTTTGTCCGCAAGGAAACACCATGTCCACCCTTGATCCCTCGGCCACCACTGACGGCACCTGGCTGTCGCGCTGGGAGCCTGAAAACAGCACGTTCTGGCGTGCGGGCGCGTCCGGCCTGGCCTGGCGCACGCTGACCATCACCACCCTGAACCTGACGATGGCCTTCATCGTCTGGTTCCTGGTCTCGGCCCTGGTCGTGCGCCTGCCGCAGATCGGCTTCCAGTTCACGCCGCAGCAACTGTTCTGGCTGGCGGCCATGCCCGGCCTGGCCGGTGGCACGCTGCGCCTGGTCCACATGTTCCTCACGCCCATGTACGGCACCCGCCGCGTGGTCAGCCTCTCCACCCTGTCGCTGCTGATCCCGTTGGTGGGCTGGTTCTACGCCGTGCAAGACCCCGGCACGCCGTACTGGATGCTGATGCTGCTGGCCTTCCTGGCCGGTCTCGGTGGCGGCAACTTCTCGTCCTTCATGCCCTCCACCAGTCTGTTCTTTCCCAAGCGGCTGCAGGGCACGGCGCTGGCCATCCAGGCCGGCATCGGCAACTTCGGTGTCTCCATCGTCCAGTTCGTCACGCCCTGGGTCATCGGTTTCGCGCTGATGGGCGGCGCCGCCTTCATGGGCGATTCGCAGACCCTGACCAAAGCCGGCGTGCAGAGCCAGGTCTATCTGCAGAACGCTGCCGCGGTGATGATTCCTTTCACCTTTGTCTTCGGTGTCAGCGCCTGGCTGATGCTCAAGTCGGTGCCGGTGAAGGCCAATTTCGCACAGCAGTTCGACATCTTCCGCAGCCGTCATACCTGGAGCATGACCTCGCTGTACATGATGACCTTTGGCGCCTTCTCGGGTCTGGCCGCCACCTTCCCGCTGCTGATCAAGCAGATCTACGGCGGCTTTGAAGGTGCACCCGATCCGCTGGCCTGGGCCTTCTACGGCCCGCTGGTGGGCTCCGCCGCCCGCGTGGTGGCCGGCCCGCTGTCCGACAGGCTCGGCGGCGCCCGCGTGACGCACTGGGCCGGCCTGGGCATGCTGGGGGCCACGCTGTGGGTGACCACACTGACCAGCCCCACGGGCCTGGAGAGCTTCCCCCTGTTCGTCGCCGGCATGCTGACCCTGTTCTTCTTTGCCGGTGTGGGCAACGCCTCCACCTTCAAACAGATGCCCATGCTGTTCGAGCCGCGCCAGGCCGGTGGCGTGATCGGCTTTACCGCCGCCATCGCCGCCTACGGACCCTTCCTGTTCGGCATGCTGTTCGCCGCTTCCTTCGGCGCCTTCAAGGCAGCGACCCCGGTGTTCTGGGGGCTGGCCGCCTTCTTCGCCTTCAACGTCGCGCTCAACTGGTGGATGTACGCCCGCCGTGGCGCCGCCAACCCTTGCTGATCCGCACAACCTGCCATCGAAAGGCCCTCCCATGAGCCACTTCCTCGACCGCCTGAGCCACTTCTCGGCGCCCACTGAAAGCTTCTCCGGTTCGCACGGCATCACCACCGGCGAAGACCGCACCTGGGAAGACGCCTACCGCGACCGCTGGGCGCACGACAAAATCGTGCGATCGACCCACGGCGTGAACTGCACCGGCTCCTGCAGCTGGAAGATCTATGTCAAGGGCGGCATCGTCACCTGGGAAACCCAGCAGACCGACTACCCGCGCACCCGCGCCGAC
>JBJTNV010000028.1:0-10126 GCA_046074205.1 Hydrogenophaga sp. | reverse complement strand
CTTCTCGCATCACGTAGCTCCGTTTTTTTTGTGTGTTGTGCCGGTGCGGCTTAGACGCCTTGTTTGAGCGAGGCTTCGATGAAGGCGTCCAGGTCACCGTCGAGCACTTTTTGGGTGGCCGAGATTTCGACGTTGGTGCGCAAGTCCTTGATGCGGCTGTTGTCCAGCACATAGCTGCGGATCTGGTGACCCCAGCCCACATCGGTCTTGGTGTCTTCGAGCTTTTGCTGCTCTTCCATGCGCTTGCGCATTTCGTAGTCGTACAGGCGAGAACGCAGGCGTTGCCAGGCGACATCGCGGTTGCTGTGCTGGCTGCGGCCGTCCTGGCACTGCACCACGATGCCGGTGGGGATGTGGGTCAGACGCACGGCCGAGTCGGTTTTGTTGATGTGCTGACCACCCGCACCGCTGGCGCGGTAGGTGTCGGTGCGCACGTCGGACGGGTTGATGTCGATCTCGATCGAGTCATCCACCTCGGGGTAGACGAACACGCTGGCAAAGCTGGTGTGGCGCCCGCCCGCGGAGTCGAAGGGCGACTTGCGCACCAGGCGGTGCACGCCGGTCTCGGTGCGCAGCAGGCCGTAGGCGTAGTCGCCCTCGATCTTGATGGTGGCGCCCTTGATGCCGGCCGTGTCACCGGGCGATTCGTCCTCGACGGTGGTCTTGAAGCCCTTGCGCTCGGCGTACTTGAGGTACTGGCGCATCAGCATGCTGGCCCAGTCGCAGGCCTCGGTACCGCCGGCGCCGGCCTGGATGTCGACAAAGCAGTTCAGCGGGTCGGCCGGGTTGTTGAACATGCGGCGGAATTCGAGCTTCTCGACTTCGGCCTGCACGTTCTGCGCTTCGCCTTCGATGGTCTCCAGCCCGGCGTCATCGCCCTCGGCCTCGGACATCTCGAACAGCTCGGTGTTGTCAGCCAGTTCGCTGGTCAGGCGGTCGAGCACGACCACCACGTCTTCCAGCGATTTCTTTTCCTTGCCCAGCTCCTGGGCGCGTTTGGGGTTGTCCCAGACGGTGGGGTCTTCCAGTGCGCTGGTGACCTCCGACAGCTTCAATGCCTTGGCATCGTAGTCAAAGATACCTCCGGAGCTCGACCACGCGTGCGCTGAGGTCGGCCAGTTGATTGCGGATGGCGTTGGTGCGTTCGGCTTCCATGAAGGGTTCCTGCTGTCGAATTCGAAACCGTCGATTTTCTCATGCGCGCCACTGGCGGGTGCGCGACGGCCTTGCCTGGAACGTCTCAGCCCAGGAAGTCCTCGATCAGCGCCGCCAGCCGTTGCGGCTGGTCGTGCTGCAGCATGTGGCCTGCGTCTTCGATGAGGGCTTCGGTCAGCCGGGGCACTTGCCGCAGGCGCTCGCGGTACTCGGCCAGGGTGAACCGGCCCTTCCACCATTGCCCCAGGCTGTCGTCGCTGGCGATGACCGACAGCACCGGCGCCGTGATGCGGGCATAGATCGCCAGCGCCTCGTCCACCCGGTAGAGCTGCGGGTTCACGACCTTGTGCGCCGCGTCCCCCAGCACCGCCCAGCGGCCGTGTGCGTCGGGCGCGGCCCAGTGCTGCGCCAGCCAGGCGGCCTTGTCGGCCCCCAGGCGCGGGTTGGTCTTCATCAGGCGCCGTGCCACGCCGTCGGCGCTGTCGTAGGTTTTCAGGTCCATGTCGCCGCGGCGCAAGGCCTTGATCTCGTCCAGCCATTCGGCCAGCCGGCCCGGCGCCTGGGCCGGCCGGGTGGCGGGCAGGCCGAAGCCCTCGAGGTTGACCAGGCGGCGGATGCGCTGCGGCCGCACCCCGGCGTACATCATGACCACGTTGCCGCCCATGCTGTGGCCGACCAGATCCACCGGCTGTTCGGGCGAGATCGTGTCCAGCAGGGCGTCCAGGTCGCCCAGGTAGTCCGGGAACCAGTAGGCATCGGGCCTGGGGCCGGGGCCGGTGGTCAGCCCATAGCCACGCCAGTCGGGCGCAACGACCCAGCGTTCTTGTGCCAGCGCGTCCACCATGAACTGCCAGGAGGCGCCCACATCCATCCAGCCGTGCACCAGCACCAGCGGTGGCTGGCCGGCCACCGGTTCCCCCCATTCGCGCAGGTGGTAGCGCCAGTCGCGCAGGTTCACGAAGCGGCTGCGGGCGGGGCGTGTGGCTTGGTACATTCGATTCATCATAAGAATCCGCAGGAGACTTCGCATGGCACGTCGTCAAGGCCGCGACACCCCCACCGTCCCCGCAACCGACCACTATCCGGCCCTGCACAGCGGCTTTCGCTGGCGCGTGCCCGCGCGCTTCAACATGGCGCAGGTGTGCGCGCGCCGCTGGGCGGACGATCCCCGCCACGCCGGACAGACCGCCGTCATCGCCACCGCACCCGACCAGCCCGACACGGTCCACAGCTACGCGCAGCTGCAGGAACAGGCCAACCGCCTGTCGCACGCGCTGGTGGCCATGGGCGTGCGGCGCGGTGACCGGGTGGCCATCGTCATGCCGCAGCGCTTTGAGACCGCCGTGGCCTACATGGCCGTGCTGCAGATGGGCGCGGTCGGCATGCCGCTGTCGCAGCTGTTCGGCCCGGACGCGCTGGCGTTCCGCCTGCACGATTCCGAGGCCGTGGTGGCCCTGTGCGATGCCAGCACGGTGGCGGCGGTGCAGGGCGTCAGTGCTGACTGCCCCGCATTGCGGCAGGTGGTGGCCGTGGGCGGCGGCGCGGGCGCGCTGGACTGGTCAGCCGTGCTGGCACAGGAACCCGGTCACTTCCGGCCGGTGGACACCCTGGCCGACGAAGCCGCGGTGCTGATCTACACCAGCGGCACCACGGGCAACCCCAAGGGCGCGCTCATTCCGCACCGGGCGCTGATCGGCAACCTCACCGGTTTCGTCTGCAGCCAGAACTGGTTCGGCTTCGATCCCTGGGATGCCTCGGCGACCAGCGATGCGGTGTTCTGGTCACCCGCCGACTGGGCCTGGACCGGCGGCCTGATGGACGCGCTGCTGCCCACCCTGTATTTCGGTCGGCCCATCGTGGCGCACAACGGCCGCTTCTCGCCGCAGACCGCGTTCGAGCTGCTGCAGCGCCACGGCGTGACGCACACCTTCCTGTTCCCCACCGCACTCAAGGCCATGATGAAGGCCTATCCCCGGCCACGCGAACAGTTCCGGTTTCAGCTGCAGGCCATCATGAGCGCGGGCGAGGCGGTGGGCGACGCGGTGTTCGCTTACTGCCAGGAACAGCTGGGCGTGACCGTCAACGAGATGTTCGGCCAGACCGAGATCAACTACATCGTGGGCAACTGTTCGCGTCTGTGGCCCGCCAAACCGGGGTCGATGGGCAAGGGCTACCCCGGCCACCGTGTGGCGGTGATCGACGACGACGGCCGCGAGTGCCCGGTGGGGGTGCCCGGCGATGTGGCGGTGCACCGGCTGGACGTGCACGGCCAGCCCGATCCGATCTTCTTCCTGGGCTACTGGAAGAACGAGGACGCCACGCGCGCCAAGTTCACCGGCGACGTGGATGGCAGCTGGTGCCGCACCGGCGACCTGGCCGTGCGCGACGCCGACGGCTACCTCTGGTACCAGGGGCGCAGCGACGACGTGTTCAAGGCCGCTGGCTACCGCATCGGCCCGAGCGAGATCGAGAACTGCCTGGTCAAGCACCCGGCGGTGGCCAACGCCGCCGTGGTGCCCAAGCCGGACGCCGAGCGGGGCGCGGTGGTCAAGGCCTATGTGGTGCTGACCCCGGGTGTGCGGGGCAATGATGCGCTGGTGGCCTCGCTGCAGCAGCACGTGAAAGGGCAGCTGGCGCCCTACGAATACCCGAAGGAGATCGAGTTCATCGACGCCCTGCCCATGACCACCACGGGCAAGGTGCAGCGGCGCGTGCTGCGCCTGCAGGAGGACGCGCGCTGGAAGGCCAAAACGGGGCGGGGGTGAGCCCGTTTCGTGTGCGTTCCGTGCCTGCGGCGGAGCGTGGGGGCCAGATCGATCCGGCGCCGGGCCGCCCCCAGCCGGATCAGCCCCCGTGGGGGGCAGCGACCCGCGTTGCGGCGGAGCATGGGGGCCTTATTTCTGCGCGCTGGTTGCGGGCTCGGCCACGTAGATCTCCACGCGGCGGTTTCTGGCGCGGCCTTCGGCCGTGGCGTTGTCGGCCACCGGCTCACGCGATCCACGACCCTCGGTGGTGAAACGCGTGACCGCCACACCTCGGGCTGTCAGGTAATCGCGCGCGCTGTTGGCTCTGTCCAGCGAGAGCGGTTGGTTGATGGCGTCGCTGCCGGTGTTGTCGGTATGGCCGATGATGTTCACCTGCGTCACCGTGTTCTGTTGCAAGGTGGAAGCCAACGGGCTGAGAACGCCCGCCAGCGTCGGGCTGATGGCCGACCGACCGATCGCAAAGCCGGCATCGGCGGGGACATCGAGCTTGAGGCGGTTGTCGGTGGTCTGGCTGACACCGATGCCGGTGCCCTGGGTGGCCTTTTCCATGGCCGCCTTCTGCTCCTGCATCTTCTGCGACCAGATGTAGCCGCCGACGGCGCCGGCACCGGCGCCGATCACCGCACCTTTGGTGGCACTTTTGCTGCCCCCTGTTAGGGCGCCCAGTACCGCGCCCGCGGCGGCCCCGATGGCTGCGCCTTTCGCGGTGTCCTGCTGGGTCTCGGTCATGTTGGCGCAGCCGCCCAGGGCCAGTGCCAGCGACAGGCTGGCCAGAGCGGTCAAACGGGTTGGGGAACGACGTGTCATGACAATCTCCTGATCGGATGTTTCAAACAAGCGCTGGCGCGACGGATCGTTGACCCGTGCGCGACGCCATCGTGGCACAGACCGTTTCTAAACTTGCGCTGTCCGGCCGTCGCCGGCCCGCCATTCCCCATTTTTTACAAAGCCTTTCATGCAGACCATCCCCCTTCACAACACCGACCTGCGGGTCACACCCATTTGCCTGGGCACCATGACGTTCGGCGAGCAGGTGAACGAGACCGACGCCCACGCCATCCTCGACCGCTCGCTCCAGCGGGGTGTGAACTTCATCGACACGGCCGAGATGTATGCGGTGCCGGCCAAGGCCGAGACCTGCGGCGCGACCGAACGCATCATTGGCAACTGGTTGGCCCGGCATCCCGGGGTGCGCCAGAAGCTGGTGCTGGCCACCAAAGTGGCCGGGCCGGCGCGCGGTATGCCCTGGTTGCGCAGCGAGGTCAGCAAGGCCGGCATCATCGAAGCCTGTGAGGGCAGCCTGCGCCGCCTGCAGACCGACGTGATCGATCTCTACCAGATCCACTGGCCGGCGCGCAACGTGCCGGCCTTCGGTGCCCTTTATTTCGATCCGGCCAAGGACCGGGAGGCGCCCGGCATGGAGGCCCAGCTCGAAGCCATGGCCGACCTGGTGAAGGCCGGCAAGGTGCGCGCCATCGGCCTGTCGAACGAATCGCCCTATGGCGTACACGAGTTCGTGCGTCTGGCGGACCAGCTGGGTCTGCCGCGCGTGGCGACGGTGCAAAACCCGTACTGCCTGATCAACCGCAGTTATGAAAACGGCCTGGACGAAACCTGTCACCGCCTGGGCGTGGACCTGCTGGCCTATTCGCCGCTGGGTTTCGGTTTGCTGACTGGCAAGTACGACGAGACGGGTCTGGTCGGTGATCACGGCCGCATGGCGCTGTACGACACCATGCGCGCCCAGCGCTGGGGCCGCCCCGAGGCGCTGGCCGCTGCCCGCCGCTACAACGTGCTGGCGCGCGAGCACGGGCTGACGCCTGCGCAGCTGGCCCTGGCCTTCTGTTACCGCAACCCCAAGGTGGCCAGCACCATCATCGGGGTGACCTCGCTGGTGCAGCTGGACCAGTGCCTGGACGCGTGGGACGTTCAGCTGTCGCCCGAGTTGCTCAAAGCCATCGACGCCATCCGGTGGGAGACGCGCGACCCGGCACAGTGACGGCCTGGCCGGTGCGCTGCTGGCTGGCAGAATAGCCGCCCGATCCCGCTGCGCCTCGCGGCCCCTGAAGGACACCCATCTTGGAAGCCCTGTACCCCGTTCTGGCCACTGTGGTGGCCTACCTCATTGGTTCGCTGTCGTTTGCCGTGGTGGTCAGCCGCGCCATGGGGTTGTCGGACCCGCGCACCTACGGCAGCAAGAACCCCGGCGCCACCAACGTGCTGCGCTCGGGCAGCAGGAAAGCGGCCATCCTTACCCTGCTGCTGGACGCTGTCAAAGGCTGGCTGCCGGTGGTGGCCGTCCAGTGGTGGGGCGAAGCCTACGGGCTGGGCGACGGTACGGTGGCCCTGGTCGGGCTGGCCGCGTTCCTCGGCCACCTGTGGCCGGTGTTCTTCCGCTTCGTCGGCGGCAAGGGGGTGGCCACCGCGGCGGGCGTGATCATCGGTTTCGAACCCTGGCTGGGGCTGGCGGCCCTGCTGACCTGGGTCATCGTGGCCTACGCCTTCCGCTATTCCTCGCTGGCGTCCATCGTCACGGCCATCTTCGCGCCCGCGTTTTACCTGTTCGGCCATCACGTGGCCTGGAATGCGCCGACCCCGATGGTCCTGAGCCTGGCGTTCATGGGCCTGCTGCTGGTCTGGCGCCACGCCGAGAACATCAACCGCCTGATCGCCGGCAAGGAAAGCAAACTGGGAGCGAAGAAATCATGAGCCGCGACATCCAGCGCATCGGCATGGCCGCGCGCTACAGCGAAGCCGCGGTGTTCAACGGCGTGGTCTATCTCGCCGGCATGGTGCCCGAATGCGAGGCCACCGACATCCGCAGCCAGACCGCCGACGTGCTCGCGCAGATCGAGCAGCGCCTGCAAGAGGCCGGCAGCGACAAGTCGCGCATCCTGCGCACCCAGATCTACCTGACCGACATCCGCGAGATCGGCGCGATGAACGAAGTCTGGGACGCCTGGGTGGTGCCGGGCGCAGCGCCGCCGCGCGCTACGGTACAGGCCGCGCTGGCCGATCCGGCCTGGAAGATTGAGGTCGTCGTCACCGCAGCTGCGCTGGGGTGATGCCCGGGCGCCCCCGGCCCGGGGGCAGTGGATGCGCCGGCCCAGCGGGCACGGGCGACCGGGTGTCAGTCCCGGAAATTATCGAAGCTCAGCGGCAGATCCTTCATTTCGTTCCGGATCAGCGCCATGGCGGCCTGCAGGTCATCGCGCTTGGCACCCGTCACGCGCACCGCGTCGCCCTGGATGGCGGCCTGCACCTTCATCTTGCTGGCCTTGATGGCCTGCTGAATCTTCTTGCCGTCTTCGCTGCTGACGCCATTCTTGACCTTGATCACCTGCTTGACCTTTTCGCCGCCCATCTTCTCGACCTTGCCGACGTCCAGGAAGCGCACGTCCACGCTGCGTTTGGTCAGCTTGTTGCGCAGGATGTCCTCGACCTGCTGGAGCTGGAAATCGGCATCGCCCAACAGGGTGATCTCCTTGTCCTTGAGCTCGATGCCGGCGCTCGTGCCCTTGAAGTCGAAGCGGGTGCCGATCTCCTTGGCTGTGTTCTCCACGGCGTTTTTCACTTCCACGAAATCGGCTTCGAGTTTGGTGTCGAAAGAAGGCATGACAGGGTGCTCTGCAAAGGGTGAATGAGACAATCCAAGGCATGTTAGTCGAGAAACAGGTCGCTCTCCAGCCCTACAACAGCTTCGGCATCGCCGCGCGGGCGCAGCAGCTCGCGCGCATCCGCAGCGAAGCCGATGTGAGCGCCCTCATGGCCCGGCCCGACTGGGCGATCACCCCGCGTTTCGTGCTCGGCGGCGGCAGCAACCTGGTCATCACCGGCGACATCAAGGCCCTGGTGCTGCGGGTCGAGATCGAGGGCAAACGCCTGATCGAAGACACCGACAAGGGCTGGCTGGTCGAGGCTGGCGCCGGCGAAAACTGGCACGGTTTCGTGGCCTGGACGCTGGAGCAGGGCTGGCCCGGGCTGGAGAACATGGCGCTGATCCCCGGTACCGTGGGCGCTTCGCCGGTGCAGAACATTGGCGCCTACGGCGTGGAGCTGCAGGACCGTTTCCATTCGCTGGATGCCATCGACCTGCAGACAGGTGGCAGCTTCACGCTCGACGCTGCCCAGTGCGGCTTTGGCTACCGCGATTCGGTGTTCAAGCACGCGGCTGCTGACAACCAGGGCTTCGGGCTCGCGGGTCGAGCGCTCATCACCCGCGTGCGCTTCTGGCTGCCCAAGGCCTGGAAGCCGGTGCTGGGCTACCTGGATCTGGAACGCAAGATGGACGAGACCGGCATCCGCTCGCCCGACGCGCGCCAGATCTTCGACTGGGTGGTCGCCATCCGCCGCGCCAAGCTGCCCGACCCGGCCGTCATCGGCAACGCCGGCAGCTTCTTCAAGAACCCGACCGTCACACCCGAGCAGTGCGCCGACATCATCGCGCGCGACCCGAAAGTGGTGCACTACCCGATGGACGACGGCAGCATCAAGCTGGCGGCTGGCTGGCTGATCGACGCCTGCGGCTGGAAAGGCAAGACCATGGGTCACGCCGGCGTGTACGAAAAGCAGGCGCTGGTGCTGGTGAACAAGGGCGACGCCGAACACCCCTGCACCGGCGGCGAAGTCATGACACTGGCCAAAGCGATCCAGACCAGCGTGTACGAGCGTTTCGGCATCCGGCTGGAGCCCGAGCCGGTCGTCATCTGACGCCAAGCGAAAGCGGCGCAACACCCGGGTGGGCGCTGCGCCGCTCATGCCCCCCGGTTCCGGCGATGCCGGAACCTCCTCCTTTACTTCGCTATGCAGCACCCACCCGGGCGCCGCACCGCTTTCACTTCCCGCCTTCGAGCTTGAAGATCTCCGAGGTGCCGTCGCCCATGGACAGCAGGCCGGTGTGGGCGTAGATGCCCAGCTTGGCGCGCGTGTCGGTGATGTCCAGGTTGCGCATGGTCAGTTGACCGATGCGGTCCAGCGGGCTGAATGGCGCGTCCTCCACCTTTTCCATGGACAGACGCTCGGGCGCGTAGGTCAGGTTGGGGCTCTCGGTGTTGAGGATCGAATAGTCGTTGCCGCGGCGCAGTTCCAGCGTCACGGTGCCGGTCACGGCGCGGGCCACCCAGCGCTGGGCGGTTTCGCGCAGCATGATGGACTGCGGGTCGAACCAGCGGCCCTGGTACAAAATGCGACCCAGGCGCAGGCCGTTGATGCGGTACTGCTCGATGGTGTCTTCGTTGTGGATGCCGGTCACCAGACGCTCGTAGGCGATGTGCAGCAGGGCCATGCCGGGGGCTTCGTAGATGCCGCGGCTCTTGGCTTCGATGATGCGGTTTTCGATCTGGTCGCTCATGCCCAGGCCGTGGCGGCCGCCGATTTCGTTGGCTTTGAGGAACAACTCGACTGGGTCGGCGTATTCCACGCCGTTCAGTGCCACAGGCATGCCTTCTTCAAAGCGCACGCTCACTTCTTCGGCCTTGACCTCGACTTCGGGCTTCCAGAATGCCACGCCCATGATGGGGTTGACGATCTTCATGCCGCTTTGCAGGCTTTCCAGGTCCTTGGCTTCGTGGGTCGCGCCCAGCATGTTGCTGTCGGTGGAGTAGGCCTTTTCGGCGCTCATCTTGTAGCCAAAGCCGTTGGCGGTCATGAAGGCGCTCATTTCAGCCCGGCCGCCCAGCTCGTCGATGAACAGCTGGTCCAGCCAGGGCTTGTAGATCTTCAGGCTCGGGTTGGTCAGCAAACCGTAGCGGTAAAAGCGCTCGATGTCGTTGCCCTTGAAGGTGCTGCCGTCGCCCCAGATGTTGACGTCGTCTTCCTTCATGGCGGCCACCAGCATGGTGCCGGTCACGGCGCGGCCCAGGGGGGTGGTGTTGAAGTAGGTGATGCCCCCTGTGCTGATGTGGAAAGCACCGCACTGGATGGCGGCAATGCCTTCGTGCGCCAGCTGGGTGCGGCAGTCGACCAGGCGGGCTTTTTCTGCGCCGTATTCCATCGCCTTGCGGGGAATCTCGTTGTAGTCGGCTTCGTCAGGCTGGCCCAGGTTGGCGGTGTAGGCGTAGGGCAGGGCGCCCTTTTGCTTCATCCACAGCAGGGCGGCAGAGGTGTCCAGGCCGCCCGAGAAGGCGATGCCGACTTTTTGCCCTTTGGGCAGGTTTTGCAGGATGGTGCTCATGTGGGGTTCAACCGAAGTGGCAGATGTAGTGGTA
>JBJTNV010000027.1:0-27984 GCA_046074205.1 Hydrogenophaga sp. | reverse complement strand
CCAGCCCTTTGCCACCGATCCGCAGCGCCGCGGCGGCACGGGCCTGGGCCTGGCCATCTGCCACGGCATCGTGCAATCGCTGGGCGGCCGCATCGCACTGACCAACCGCGAACGCCTCGGCCGAACCGAAGGTCTGGACGCTACGGTGCGCCTGCCCCGCGCCGGGTGACCTGTGGCGACCGTCAACGCTCCTTGAAGGACTCGCTGAGTGTTTTGCGCAGCGGTTTGAGCAGGTACTCCATCAGCGTGCGGTCGCCCGCCCGAATGTCCACCTGGGCTGTCATGCCAGGGAAAATCTCCAGCATGCGTCCGGTGCTGCTGCGCACCGGCGCCTGCTTCAGGCGCACATGCACACGGTAGTACAGCTCGCTGCCACGCTGGGACTCTTCCGTCAGCGTGTCGGCACTGACATAAATCACTTCGCCGGCCACGCTGCCATAGATGCTGTAGTCGTAAGCGTCAAAGCGCAGGGTGGCGCTCTGGCCCTTGCTCACCCGGGAGATATCCACCGGACTGACCTTGGCCTCCACGATCAGCTCGTCGTCCGCCGGCACGATTTGCAGAATCTCCTCGCCCGCCCGCAACACACCGCCAATGGTGGTCACACGCACGTTTTTCACGATGCCCGCCACCTTGGCGGTGAACACCGTGTCCGCCAGTTCCTGCCGCCGGCGCAGCTGCGTCTGCTCCAGCTGGGCAATTTCGTTTTCCGTGCTCGCCAGTTCCTGCTGGGCCTGCTCCAGGAAGCGGTTGCGGGCATTCGCCAGCCGCCCCTCCGCATCGTTGAGGTCGCGACGTGCGCGCAAAACCTCACTGCCCGACACGTCCCCCGTCTGTAACAGCTTGTTGACCTGGCCCAGGTGGGAACGTGCCAGCTCGACTGCTTTCTGCAAGTGCTCCAGGTCCTGCCGCAGTCCGGCGCGGCGCTGCATGAACAGGGCGTTCTCCACCCGCACCTGCCCGTCCCACAACGGGTTTTCCGCCACGGGAAACATGGGAGAACTCTCGTCCAGCACCTCGGCCCGCAGGCGCGCTGCGCGGGCCCGGCTGGCAAACAGGCGCGACTCTACCTCGCCCAGGCTGGCTTCCGGCCGCGTCTGCTCCAGCTTCGCCAGCACCTGGCCGGGCGCCACACGGTCACCTTCACGCACCCGCAGTTCACGCAGCACCCCGCCGTCCACGGCCTGGATCACCTGCACCCGGCTGCTGGCAATCACCTGCCCACCGGCCCGGGCCACCTCGTCGATACGGAACGTCATGGCCCAGCCGACGAAGGCCAGCACCGCCACCCCGATCACCGCCAGAAACACCCCCTGCCCCGCGCCACGTTGTGCGTGCATGCCCAACCGCCTTCCTGTGTCATGTCTCATCGTCAACTCCCGCGTCGGGCCCACCCGCCAACGGACGACCCTGCGCCGCGCGGGCGCGGGCCATGGCCTGTTGCTGTGCCCGCGCGTTGGCCGCCAGCTGGGGCACCACCTCATCCGGCGTGCCGTCTTTCACAATGGCGCCCTTTTGCATCATCAGCACCCGGTTGACCACCGGCATGGCCGCCATGGGCCGGTGTGTCGCCACCACCAGAATGTCCTGCGGAGCCACAAAGCGCTGCAGTGCCGCCCAGATGCGGCCTTCGGTCTTCGCGTCCAGGGCCGACGTCGGCTCGTCCAGCAGCCATACCCGGGGCGCGGCCACGGCCAGGCGGGCCAGGCCAATCAGCTGGCGCTGCCCCCCCGACAGCCCTTCCCCGCCCTCGCTGATCTCGGTCTCCATGCCCTGCGGGCTGTCATCGGCAATGCTTTCCACACCAAACGCGCGCGCCGCCTCGGCCAGGCGAGTGTCGTCCCGTACGCCGGCAGCGGCCAGGTTGCTGCGCAGGCTGCCTTTGAACAGGTGCACCGACTGGGGCAAATACCCCATCATGCCGGCCACCACCTGCGGGTCCATCTCCCACAGATCCATGGCACCCAGCCGCACCCTCCCCTCACCCGGGCGGTACAGGCCGGCGAGCACCTTGAGCAAAGTGGACTTGCCACAGCCGATCGGTCCCAGCAGCAGCACGCGGTCACCCGCGTTCAGGCGCAGGTGTTCTACTCGCACCTGCTTGACCGCCGACTGGGGGTAGCAAAAAGTCACCCGCTCCAGCTCCACGCTGGCCGGCCGCTCATCGGTCACCAGAAGGTCCTGCCCAGGGCGACGCTCCTGCTCAATCTGCAAAATCGCGTCCACCTGCTCCAGCGAGCGCGCCACGCCATACCACTGCGACAGCAGCTGCACTCCCTGCGCCACCGGACCGATCACCCGGCCGCCCAGAATGCTGCAGGCAATCAGCGCCCCCATGCTCAGGCGGCCGGACTCAATCTCCATCACCCCCACCACCAGTGCAGCCACATAAGCAACAGTCGACAGCGCCTGGGTATTGGCCAGCGTCAGCGTTTGGTTGCCTTTCTGCTGACGCGACTTGTCGGCGATCTGGGCCGTCTGCCCCTGCCATTGCTGCGACACCCGCTGCATGGCATTGGCCGCCCGGATCGACTCTGCCCCGCGGATGGCATCCACCAGCACGCCAGTGCGTTCATTGCCCTGCTGCATCAGCTGCCGCGTAATGGCACGCTGGCGCCAGTGCGAAAAGAACGCCAGCGCCAGCGCCACCGGCAGCAGCAGCACATACACCATCGCCACCTGCCCGCCAATGAGGGCGATGAAGGCGATGAACATCAACACAAATGGAAGGTCCACCAACGCGTACATCACGCTCGACGACAGGAAGTTGCGTACCTGCTCCATACCGTTGACTTGCGCCGACAGCTGGCCCACGCCGCGGGGCATGAGGTCCAGCCGCAGGTGCACCAGATGGTCAAACACCCGCTGCGACAGCTCACGGTCCACCCGGGCCGCCATACGGTCCATGGCCTGACCCCGCAGCAGCTTGAGCGCCCAGTCCACCACCACCACCAGCACCATGCCCGCCACCAGCGTGGTCAGCGTGGTGTAGGCCAGGGTCGGCACCACCCGGTCGTACACCTGCATCGCAAAAATGGACGTGAACACCGCGAACAGGTTGATCAGCACCGTGGCCACCATCACCCGCACGATCCAGCCCGGCGAACGGAACAGCTCCTTGAGTACCCAGCGCAAGGCCATGCTCTGCCCGCCCGGCGAGGCCGACCGGCCCGCCGCCGTGCGGGTGCGGCGCAGCCACAGCACCATGGCCGAGGCCAGATCGCCGTCGCCCAGATCCCGAACCAGCCCCTGGCCGTCCTGCAAGCGCACCTGTCCCGGCGCATTGCCAGCCTGTACCACCGACCATTGCCCGTCGTGCCACAACAGGGCTGGCAAGGCGCTGGTATCAAACCGCATCCAGGCCACCGCCGCGGGCAGCAGCCACGGCAAGCCCAGCTCACCCAGCGCCATGCGCAGCCGCATCACCGGATGTGCATCGGGCAGGCGCGCCGCCTTTTCACAGGCAGCCGCCACCCGCGCTTCGGGCAGCTGCACATCCAGCAGTACCAACAAACGCTGCAACACCGCCGCCGGTACCGCCGACGGCGCTCCCAGAGCCGCAACCGTCATGGCTGTACCGCCTGCCAGCCCGCCGCATCGTCCAGCTGGCCCAGCAGGGCCGCCAGGCGCAGGCCCACGCTCCAGCGTTGGGTCTGGTTCTGCACCAGCGCCTGGCGCTGGTCAGTCATCTCGCGTTGCATGTTCAGCACATCAGCCCACGCCTTGAAACCCGCTTCAAACTGGCGCACATACGACTCGTAGGTCAGCTGTGCATCGGCCAGCGCGGTTTCCAGGCGTGCCTGCGTCCGGCCCAGGGCCTCGGCCTGCAGCAACAGCACCCGCAGGTTGCCGCTCAGACGCTCCTGCGCCGCATCCAGCTCTTCCTCGGCCGACTGCAGGCGTGCGGCAGCGGCCTGTGTGTTGCTCCTGAGCACGGCACCTGCGCCGTCCAGACGCGCCTCCAGGAACACGCCCACCGTGGTGTTGCCCACCGCTCCGCCCACCGGCCGGGCCACCTGTGCGTACACCGTGGGCCAGGCCGAACGGTCCACCTGCTCCAGCTGTGCCCGCGCCACTTCGGCAGCCTGGCGCTGGAAGCGCACCTCCGGGCTGAATGCCTGAGCCCGTACCGACAACGCGGCCGCATCACCGGCGGGTGTCATCCACAGCGCCGGGGGTACTTCTGCATCGGCCTTGATGCGCAGCTGGCTAAGCGTGAACAGCTCTTCCTGCGCCCGCTGCAGCTCCAGCACCAGGCGGTCGTGCTGCACTTGGGCCTGCGTAAGGCGGGTGGCCATCAGGCGTACATCACTGGCCGACGCCTGCTGCCCGTCGCGGCGGCGCTCGATCTTCAGCTGCAAAAGTTCCAGGTTCTGCAGGTTCTCTGCCGACACGACCAGCTGCTGACGCAAGCCACGAACCGTGGCGTAGCCCTGGGCCGCCTGCTCCAGCAACTGGCGCGCCGTTCGCCATTCATCCACCCGCGCCAGGCCCTGCTCGTTCTGCGCCAAGGCCACATTGGCGTCGATACGACCAAAGGTCCAAAGGGGTTGTCTCAAACGCAAGGTTCCGCTGTTACCACTGGTATCGGTATCAGTGAAATGCACACGACCCACGTCGGCCGACAGGCTGGGGTACCGCTGGGCCTCACTCGCCTCCACTTCAAATCGGCGTGACTGCGTGAACGACCGCTGAGCCTTGAGTTGCGGGTGCACCTGCAAGGTCTGCGCCAGCAAGGCCGACAGCTCATGCCCTGGAGCCACCACCGGCTGCGCCAAGGCGGGGAAAGCCTGACAGGCCATCCAGGCAGCACCGAGCCACCACCACTGGCGGGATTTTTTCAAGGTTTTCATGGGGTTCACCTACAAGGGTTTGGTGTACTTCAACAAGGGACAACAGTCGGACAGGGGATAGCGCCCCGATGACAAAAACAGGGGCTGGACGCCCGGCGGCAGCATGGCCAGCATTTCCTGGCGACTCGGAAAAACGTAGGACACCGCCGAATCCGCATAGACCTCAAGGGTGCCTATTTCCGCCAGCGGCCAGCCCGTTCGCCGGGCCAGGGCCTCTACGTCGGGGCACAAGGCCTTGAACAGCGCGTGAATGCGGCGCACAGGGACCACCATACCGTCCTGTGCGGCCAGGTGCATCGCCATCATCCACCAATCACCTGAACAGGCGGTGCAGCGGCTGGTGAATTTGATGGCAGGTTGACGCCGAGGTCAACCTGCCCCACCAATCCAAGAATCACACGAATGAATCGCCAACCCATCTGGCAAAGCGTGAGCCGCAATGCACCACAACGCTTTAACCGCGTGATTCAGACCAGAATGATGTCGCCGAGCGACAGCATTGGTGCAGCGTCAGTCAGTGTCACCACCAGTTGTGCGTCACTGTCCGTACCACTGCCATCTGCGTCGAAATACAGCTCACCTGTGGTTTCGTTGAAGAAGAAGCGGGTCGTTTCGGAGGTGGCCTCACTCAAGTTCTCACCTGATTCAAACTGCCCGCTCTCAAGCTGTTTCACAACATTTTGATATACGTACACATCATCATCGGTGCTATCAGAGTCCTCGGGATCGTAAAAAACATCATCAACACCAGGGCCCACGACAATTGGTTTTCCATCAGCACCCAACACCTTTTCCGTGGTAAAGAATTCATCACCAAGGCTGGTCGCACTAAACCAAAGCGTGTCTTTGCCCGATGTAAAATCTGTTATTTCATCGAATTCTTCAAACTCGCTGATCGAATTCCAAATGAAGGTGTCATCGTCATCGCCGCCGGTCATGACGTCCTTGCCGGCCCCCCCCACCAAAGTGTCGTTACCTTTGCCGCCGATCAGTGTGTCGTCTTCCGCACCGCCGTCAAGGTAGTCGTTGCCATCATTTCCCGTCAGGGTGTCGATACCGGCACCACCATAGAGGTAGTCGCCGCTGGTGCCGCCAGTGAGGGTGTCGTTACCGCCAAAGCCGTACAGGAAGTTGATCTTGTTGGCTACACCAGTGATCGCAGTGGTCGTGGAATCATCATCATCGGTACCTAGCGTAACGCTATAGCCGGTTAAATCCGTTTCACGGCCCAGCGCATCGGTGACAGACAGGGAGCCGGTGAGTACGGACGTGGGGGCTGTAAAGCCAGGCGCAGTGAAATCAAGCATTCCACTAAAACCGTTATCGGCATTGAGTTCCGTGGTCAGGGTGCTAATCGTCGGTGTAGGAGTTCCGCCGTCGCTCAGCGTGAGCGTCACCGTCGCTGTTTCGGTCGGAGCGGTTTCGTCGTCTGGTTCAGTTTCCGGGTTGTCCTGCCTGAAGCCGAAGGTCAATCCTGCGGCCGTGCCTTGCACAGTGATGTCCTCTTCTGGAATGGGGTTGGCGTCAATGCCGATGAGCGTAGTGTAGTTGGAAGAGAAACCTTGTGCGTTGGAGATGTAGACCTGAAGTGCATACAAGCCATCACGCGGTGATTGCAGCGCCACGGTGATTTCGTCGCCATCGATAGCAATATCACCTTCCAACACTTCAACGCCGTTGAATTTGATCGACAGAGTGTCAGTATCGATATTGAAATCTTTGCTGAGCGTTATGAGAACCGTTGGGGTATCGTCCCCGGTGAGTAACCGATCCTCGGCTGGCGCGATATCGTCATCATCCTCGTTCAACGCGACCGAAATGACTTTCGGTGTCAGCACCGGCGGCGTCGAGTCGTTGGTGAAGTATGGATCGGATGTTTCGTCATAAATCACCAGTTGATCAGCCCTGACATGATAATCCACCTGCGCAATCAGGCGAACCTCGTTGTCCTGGATCATCCAGTCATCCGAATAGACCAGAAAAATGAAGGTTTCCGTACCGTTCCACACAGTAACCAGGTTGGAAATGGGAGCGGGGTCATAATCGTAGACTGGCGCGCCATAGTTGGTATCGTACGGTGATGAAATGATCTCCAACGTCCGGGCAAAGTGATCTTCGGGGATACTGAAGAAATCAAGCAACGTCACGTCATCCCAGTCAGTGACACTATTACCACCCTCCAGCTGGCCCCCGCTCACTTCGGTAATATAGTCACCAAAGCCTTCTTTGAGGGTATAGGTAGCGTTGTAATGGGGGGTGGTATTAACGATAGCGTCGTAAATGGTCAGCCCAGTAAACACATAAAACGGGATGGCCAGAACGGGACCAACAAAGGGAATACCGACCAATGCATTGGCGGTGGCCAGGTAGCCGTAGGCCAAGGCGCTGACTGCGGAGGTTCCGCCGATATCGGCTAAGTAGTGCGAGTCGTTGCTCCATGCGCCGTTGGAGCTGTAGAAGTCACCCAGGGCATCGTTGTACGCTGCGTCCCATACCAATTCCGAGGTTGGAAATCCGAATCCGCCTTCGGTATAAGCCTGCCCACCCGTTCTGGGTGCATCAACAGCATTCAAGAAGTTGCCAAATGGGTCGTAGTCCGAACTGTTCGCAAGGACGCTATATCCCTTGTCTTCAGTCGCCTGGTAGCCGGTAACAGTTGCGGTGAAAAAGCTGTCCAGCATTAGCTTGCTGATGTAGATCGAATCATTGCCGTCGAACCCTCTGACTTCATACTGGCCAGACCATTCAGTGATGAAAACCCGGTCGGCGCCGTCGTCGGCGAATATCCAATCGTCCTCATCATCAGAGGAGGTGTCGTCACCCGCGCCCAGATCGATCAAGTTACGGCCGCCCTCGGCATAAATCCAGTCGCTGCCGTTGCTGCCATAGATGGTGTCGTCACCCGCGCCGGTGAGGACGACGATCTTGCCAAGGTTGTCGACCGTCGTGCCACTTCCGCCACGCAAATCGACGGTATCGGCACCGTCCCAATGGGTTTTGCCAGCCAGGCCGCCAATGATGGCAGTGCCTTCACTGCTGACATACAGGCTGTCGCGGCCGAAGGTTCCCTCACCCGCAACGCCTGCGGATTGGTCGTCCCAGTCATGAATGACGTCGGTACCGGCAACGCCGGAACGGCCGTCACTGGCGTCTACATAGCCACCATCACCATCATTTGCCTCTTCATCCCAGACCTGGCGATCGTCCACAACCGGGTCGTAGTCATGCCCGACATAGAACGTATCGGAACCGTCACCGCCCCAGATTTGGTTGCCGGGTTTGACGGGGGTTCCATCGTAATCACCCGCCCCGCCGTAGATGGTGTCGTTGCCGAGCCCACCGCGAATCTGGTCGATACCGGCGTCGCCAACGAGGATGTTGTCGAGCGCAGCAGCGTTGTCGTCTGAATAGATACAGTTTTGCAGCGTGCCGGCGGTGAGCGGCGTCCCAACTGCTGACCGGAACCACAGGTCAGTGCCGTTGACGATGTCGGCTGCCACGGTGGACGAAAGATTTTTCAGAGTGCTACCGTCATCAGCGACTGCAAGGGCAGCATTGATGGCAGCCTGAACACCCCCCTCAAGAGACCCTAACGTGATGGTGTAGGAGCTGCCACCCAGCACGAAACTGATGCGATCCCCCTCGCTCAACTGTGCAACCGACTTGTCGAAAATGATGTACGAATCACTGCCATTCAATACCTCGCGTGCCGAAATCTTCGAGGAGGCATCGATGAAAGCGCCGTCGGTCAGGGTGTTGGCATAGGTGGTACCGGCTTCAATACGGGTCGAATCAACCACGCGCACACGCAGGTCTGTGCCATTGGTGCTATCGGCGATGAGCACACCCTCACCAACACCGTCAACGGTGTCATCCAGCGCAGCTTGAACAGCAGCCAGGAGATTGACGCCGCTACCAATCGTGACGGTGTAATCTATTTCGTTATAGGTAAACCTTAAGGTGTCACCATTACCCAGCAAACCCATCGCACCGGTGAACACCAGGTAGGCACCGGCATCGCCCGTGAGTTTGTCGTCACCAGTAGTCCCAAGAAGGTGCTCGACACCGCTGAGTTCAAAATAGTCACCTTCATCATCCTCAGCCCAGCCATCGCCTGCACGGTAGGCATACCGGCCGCCACCCGTCGAAAGGTCCGCGGTGATGCCTTTGCCGTAGGGGTCTAACGGTTCGTCTGGCACCACCATCGGGGTCGCCATCAGGGTCATCGGTTCAATGGCTGCAGGGGCAGACGCCCCGCCACCGCCCGTGTAATGGTCATCGGGGGTATTGCCAGATGTGACGGCCTTGAAGGTCACCCAATCATCACTGCCTTTACCGCCGCGGAAGGTATCGTTTCCGCCGCCGCCATAGAGAATATCTTTGCCGTTGCCGCCATCCAGGATATTGTCGCCAACATCACCTGCAATCTGATCATTACACTTCGAACCAATTACATTCTCGATGCTGCTGACAGAACCCAACCACAATGACGGATCAGGCGACTGCTTCCAGGAATAAGTGCCCAGCTGAAGATCAATAACGAGGCTGCGCAGATCGGTATCGAGTCGATAACAGGGGTCGTAGTCTTTGCCTGGCACTGCATCGAAGCTGAGCGTATCTTGGCCCTCGCCACCGTCAAACGTATCGTTACCGCCCCCACCGCCTCGAAGGAGATCGTTGCCCGCGCCACCATTGATGACGTCATCGTCCTCGCCACCATCAAGGTCGTCGTCCTTGTCGCCGCCAATGACGGTGTCTTTGCCTGGTCCAGCGCTAATCTGGTTGGGGTTATTCGGGTCACCGGTTATCACGTCGTCAGCAAGGCCGCCATTGATGCCCTCAACGTTGCGCACCCAATCCTTCTCGTAAATGACTTCATTGCCATACTGATCAATGGTAAAGACCGTGGCCTGTGTCCACACGCCACCGGAAACGAGGTTGAGACGAACGCTAAAGCCCTCAGGAAGATAGGAATAGTCGACAATGTCGTAACCATCGCCCCCGTCAATCCAGTCATTGCCAACAGCGCTGACCAACAGATCGTCACCGGCACCCCCCAGTAGCGTATTGTTATCATTGCCGGTGCCACGCATCTGGCTCGCGGTAAGAACTGTGTCCCCCGGCTTCCAGGTGCCACCGACGATCGTGTCATTGCCGTCGTCACCGTAAAGGTTATCGGCTCCTGCACCGCCTAAAATAAAGTCATTACCGGAGCCACCGCGAATTTCGTTGGCCCTGCTATCGCCGGTCAGCGAGTCATCACCATCCGAACCGTAGATATTTTCGAAGTTGGTGGCAGTTCCTGACTTGTCGCCACCAAACGCGTCGTAGGAGAAAGTTCCCGCAGCCAAACTGACGGTTATACCCCCTGCATAAGCGTTGTATTGTGTGCCGCCATATTTAAAACCCTGGAACGAAATCCAGTCGACACCCGTACCACCGCCACCATCGAGCGTATCGCCACCGCCACCGCCATTAACCCAGTCACTACCAGCGCCGCCCGTGATGTTTTCGTCACTGTTGCGACCAAAAATCACATCCTTGCCATTACCCCCATCAATGAAAGGGGTGGAAACGTAGTAACCTTTGTACTTGGTGTCGTAGAGATTAAGGGTGTCGTCTGCGTTCGTACCCTGAATAATGTTCGTTTTCGTGGTTGTTGTCCCGCCACCGGTGCCGGTCTTGCTCTTAGATGTGCTGGCCACTTCTTATTCCTCTAAACGGGGGGATTCCCATAATTGAACGTTTGGGGGACAACATTCGGGCACTGATCGGTGATGTCTCGCCTGTGCTTCCCGCCGGCAAGACTGCGCCATGCGAGTAGCTTTCAATGTTGCGAGAGCGCGCGCGACCGGCCCATCAACGCCGCCATGTACGCACGGGTTTTAGCAGGTTTCATTTTTGAAAACTAAAGCCACCTAAAAAGGCACCCTTCGAAAACCCACCGTGGTGGGCACACACGAAAAGGGGAACCTTGGGGCCCGGGGGAGACCACTGACCGCGCTACTCCACCCAGATGCACACACGGCGATCTCGGCCCAACGGGCGGTGTAGCGGCTGTTGGGGGCAGGACTGGTTGTCCGTGATGCAGAGCCGCCTAACAGGGGGCGCGGCTTTCATGGGATCTCTCATGCTCCAAACAAAAAAACCCCAAGTGAAAAATCACTTGGGGTTTGTCTTGGCGGAGTGAGAGGGATTCGAACCCTCGATGAGGCTCTACACCCCATACTCCCTTAGCAGGGGAGCACCTTCGGCCACTCGGTCATCACTCCAGAGCCATCTATTATGCCTCAAGTCCCCCCTGTTTTCGGGGGGTGTTAGGCGCCTGCCGCTCACTTTGTGATCGTGTCGGCGGTCTGGTCCAGGTCAAACTCGCGGTGCAGTGCGCGCACGGCCAGCTCCATGTACTTCTCATCGATCACGACCGAGGTCTTGATCTCAGACGTGGAGATCATCTGGATGTTGATGCCCTCGTCGCTCAGGCACTTGAACATGCGACTGGCCACACCCACGTGGCTGCGCATGCCGATGCCGACGATGGACACCTTGCAGATGCGGTTGTCGCCCACCACGTCGGCCGCCCCCAGGGCTGGCAGCACCTGGCCCTTGAGCAAGTCCACCGTCTTCTGGAAGTCGTTGCGGTGCACAGTGAAGGAGAAGTCGGTCTTGCCGTCCTTGCTCAGGTTCTGGATGATCACATCCACCTCGACGTTGGCGCCTGCCACAGCACCCAGGATCTGGTAGGCGATGCCCGGCTTGTCGGGCACGCCCAGCACGGACACCTTGGCTTCGTCACGGTTGAAGGCAATGCCGGAAACAACGGCTCGTTCCATATCTTCGTCTTCCTCGAAAGTGATCAGGGTGCCAGAGCTGGCTTCTTCGTTCAGGTCGATGTCCCAGGGCGTGAAGCTGGAGAGCACGCGCAGCGGCACCTTGTACTTGCCGGCGAATTCCACCGAGCGGATCTGCAGCACCTTGGATCCCATGCTGGCCATTTCCAGCATCTCTTCAAAGCTCACGCGCTCCAGGCGCTTGGCCTCGGGCACCACGCGCGGGTCGGTCGTGTACACGCCGTCCACGTCGGTGTAGATCAGGCATTCGGCCGCCTTCATGGCCGCGGCCACAGCCACGGCCGAGGTGTCGCTGCCGCCACGGCCGAGCGTGGTGATGTTGCCGGCGGGGTCCACGCCCTGGAAGCCGGTGACGATGACCACCTTGCCGGCGTTCAGGTCGGCGCGCACGCGGGCGTCATCGATCGACTCGATGCGGGCCTTGGTGTAGGCGTCGTTGGTCTTGATGGGCACCTGCCAGCCGGCGTAGCTGACAGCGTCGATACCTTCGGCCTGCAGGGCAATGGCCAGCAGCGCCGACGAGGCCTGCTCGCCAGTAGAGGCCAGCATGTCCAGTTCGCGGCCAAAGGCCTGGCCCTGATTCGTGGGCTGGAGCTCCTTGGCCAGGGCCAGCAGGCGGTTGGTTTCGCCGCTCATGGCGCTGGGCACCACCACCATCTGGTGGCCGGCCCTGTGCCACTTGGCCACGCGACGGGCCACGTTGCGGATGCGCTCGGTGGACCCCATGGAGGTGCCGCCGTACTTGTGAACGATCAATGCCATCGGATCGGAAGTGTTCGGGTGGAAAAAAGCGCACGCAAAAGGCGTTGCGGTCCGGCCCTTGGGGCGCCCGAAACGGGCACCGGCTGGTGCCGGCAAAACCTTGGGATTATACGGGGGCAGCCCGTGTCGGCCGCACGAAAGCCAGGTGCTCCCCCTCGCGCCGCAATTGGCCGTCGGCCACCTTCAACTCGATCCGGTGCCCCCGTGTGCGACAGGCGCTGACCTGCAGCAGCAGGGCCGCCATCTGCGCCTGGCTGGGCGCCACGGCCCATTGCGAACGCAGCCAGTGGCGCAGCACGTTGGCCTGGCGCTCTGCGCTCAAGCTTTGCAGCGCGGTGATGCGCGGCGGCTGACCGGTGTGCTGCAGGTCAATGCGCGCCAGATCGTCCAGCAAGGACTGCGCTTGCGCGGCGTGCCGTGCACTGCGCGCGAGGCGCTCCCTGAAACCTGGGAAGCAGGCTTCCCAGGCCGGCAGGAGCAGCGCGCGGATGCGGTTGCGCGTAAAGCGCTGGTCGGCATTGCTGGGATCGTCGACAAAGGACTGCCCCATGGCCAACAGCCAGGTTCGCAAGTGGTGGGACGGGCACTGCAGCAGGGGGCGCCCCCACACCAGGCCATGGCGCTCAAAACGTTCCGGCATGGCCGCCAGCCCGGGCAGGCCGGCTCCGCGACCCAGCGCCAGCAGAAGGGTTTCGGCCTGATCGTCGGCGTGCTGAGCCAGTAGCACGGTGCGCACACCGGCCCGGTTCGCGAGATCGGCCAGGGCGCGGTAACGGTGGATGCGCGCCGCGTCCTCAGGACTCTGACCGGCCTGGGCATGGGCCTGCACGTGCGCTACGTGCAGAGCAATACCCAGCGCTGCACAGGTGCGTACAGCCTGTGCCTCGAAGCCGTCAGCTGCCGTCTGCAGGCCATGGTGCACATGCAAGGCGCGAACCCCACCGGGCCAGCGCTGATGGGCGGCGATGAGCAATGCGGTCGAGTCGGCTCCGGCACTGAATGCAACGGCCAGCGGGGGTTGGGCATCCGGTGACCAGCGCGAAGCCCAGGCCTGCAAGGCCGGGCCGGCAGGATCAGACATGGGCGCCGGGGCGCGCTCAGCGCCTGTCAGACCGGGCGTCGGACCGGCTGTCGGCCTTGGTGTCGGTGAAGCGGCCATAGCTGTCCAGACGCGCGTAACGGCGGTCCAGCAGTTCCTTGACCTTGAGGTCCGCCACCTGGCGCCAGGCGTCAGCCAGCGCGCGCTTGAGGAAGGCGCCCATCTGCGCGTGATCACGATGGGCGCCACCCACGGGCTCGCTGACGATCTTGTCCACCAGGCCCAGGGCCTTGAGTCGGTGAGCCGTGATGCCCAGCGCCTCGGCGGCGTCGCTGGCGCGGTCACTGGTCTTCCAGAGAATGGAGGCGCAGCCCTCAGGACTGATCACCGAGTACACCGAATACTGCAGCATGAGCACCTGGTCAGCCACGGAAATGGCCAGGGCGCCACCGGATCCCCCTTCACCGATGATGGTGGAGATGATGGGTACTTCCAGTTGCGCCATCTCGAAGATGTTGCGGCCGATGGCTTCGGACTGACCGCGCTCCTCGGCGTCAATGCCGGGATAGGCGCCGGGGGTGTCAACGAAGGTGAAGACCGGCAGCCGGAACTTCTCGGCCAGCTTCATCAGGCGCAGCGCCTTGCGGTAACCCTCTGGCTTGGTCATGCCGAAGTTGCGCAGACCCCGCTCCTTGGTGTCGCGCCCCTTCTGGTGGCCGATCACCATGCAGGGCTGGCCATTGAAACGGGCCAGTCCGCCGACAATCGACAGGTCATCCGAAAAATGGCGGTCACCATGCAGCTCCTGGAAGTGCGTGAACACCGTGCTCACGTAGTCCAGCGTGTAGGGCCGGTCCGGATGGCGGGCGATTTTGGTGATCTGCCAGGGCGTGAGGCTGCTGTAGATGTCTTTGGTCAGCTGCAGGCTCTTGCCAGCGAGCTGATCGATCTCTTCCGAAATATCGACCGCCGATTCGGTCTGCACATAGCGGAGTTCTTCGATCTTGCTTTCGAGTTCGGCAATGGGTTGCTCGAAGTCGAGGAAGTTCTTCTTGGCCACGTGATGGATCCTGTGATCTGTTGTGAACGTCGGCCGGCAAGGCCCGATGCCCCGGGGGGCTCAGTAGCTGACCGGCTGCGGGTCCAGCGAGCGCCAAATATACCAAGTGGCCACACTGCAAAACGGCGACCAGGAGGCGGCCACTTCGCGAATTTCGCTGCGGCTGACCGGCTCGCCCGAAAAATAGGCGCGGCTGATGCCGTTCTGCAAGCCAATGTCGTCCAGCGGCAGCACGTTCGGACGCATCAGATGAAAGATGAGGAACATGTCGGCGGTCCAGCGGCCGATGCCACGAATGGCCACCAGCTCGGCAATGATGGCGTCGTCCTCCATGCCAGCCCAGCGGTCCACCTTCACCTGGCCATTGGCGAAATGCAGCGCCAGATCGACCAGGTATTCCACCTTGCGCGCCGACAAGCCGGCGGCGCGCATGTCGTCCACCTTGAGCTTGAGCACAGCCGCCGGGGTCAGCCGGCGCGGCAGTTGCACGAATCGGTCCCAGACCGACTGGGCGGCCTTGACCGAAATCTGCTGCCCCACGATGCTGCGCGCCAGCGTGACAAAGGCATCACCCCGCGACTGCAAGCCCACGTCCGGGTGCTGGGGAATGAGCCGCTTCATCACACGGTCGCGCTGCATCAGGTGACCACAGGCCTCCTGCCAGTACGGCGGCAACCCCTCGCCTGGCGGTGGCTTGAGCGCAGCGACCATCAGGTGCGCTCCCAGGTGGTGCCCGACGGACTGTCCTTGAGCACGATGCCCTGCACCAGCAGCGCCTGGCGGATGCGGTCGGCCTCGGCAAAGTCCCTGGCCGCCTTGGCGGTCGCACGTGCCGCGATCTGCTCGGCGATGGCAGACTCGCCGATGCCATCCACCGCCCCACCCGCTTGCAGATAAGCCTGCGGGTCCTGCTGCAGCAGTCCCAGCACAGCACCCAGCGCCTGCAGCAAACCCGCTGTCGCTGCGTCTCGGGTGCGGTTGACTTCTCCGGCCAGGTCGAACAGCACGGCAACCGCTTCGGGCGTGCCGAAGTCGTCGTCCATCGCAGCCTTGAAACGCGCTGCAAAGGGCGAAGACCAATCGATGGCCACCGGCCCAGCCACCTTCACCGCCGCCAGCGCGGTGTACAGACGCTTGAGCGCGGCCCGCGCGTCGTCCAGGTGGGCGTCGCTGTAGTTGAGCGCACTGCGGTAATGGGCCCGCAGCACGAAGAAGCGCACCGTCTCGGCGTCGTATTTCTCCAGCACCTCGCGGATGGTGAAGAAATTGCCCAGGCTTTTGGACATCTTCTCGTTGTCCACGCGCACGAAGCCGTTGTGCATCCAGAAGCGCGCCAGCGGCTGGCCCGTCGCGCCTTCGCTCTGCGCGATCTCGTTTTCGTGGTGCGGGAACTGCAGGTCGGCGCCACCACCATGGATGTCAAAGCTCTCGCCCAGCATCTCGCAGCTCATGGCAGAGCACTCGATGTGCCAGCCCGGCCGGCCGTAGCCGTAAGGACCGTCCCACTTCGCTTCGGCCGGCTCGCCGGCCTTGGCCGATTTCCAGAGCACAAAGTCCAGCGGGTCCTGCTTGCCATCGTCCACCGCCACGCGCTCGCCGGCGCGCAGGTCGTCCAGCGACTTGCCCGAGAGCTTGCCGTAGCCGGGGAACTTGCGCACCGCGTAGTTCACATCCCCATTGGGGCTGCGGTAGGCCAGACCTTTTTCTTCCAGACGGCGGACGATGTCCAGCATCTGCGGCACGTGCTCGGTGGCACGGGGTTCATGGGTCGGCCGCTCAATACCCAGCGCATCGGCGTCCTGGTGCAGGGCGTCGATCATGCGGCTGGTCAGCTGCTGGAGGGTCTCGCCGTTTTTCAGGGCGCGGGCAATGATTTTGTCGTCGATGTCCGTCACGTTGCGAACGTAGGTCACACGGTATCCGCTGGTCTTGAGCCAGCGCTGCACCACGTCGAAAGCGAGCATGGAGCGGGCATGACCGAGGTGGCAGAGGTCATAGACCGTCATGCCGCAGACATACATACGCACATGACCGGGCTCGATGGATTCAAAGGGCTCGACACGCCGCGTCAGGGAGTTGTAGATGCTCAGAGTCATGGGGGGTGGGTGCGTCTGGCATGGCACCGGACGAAGAACCGGACACCGGCGGGCGGTACCGGCCGGCGGTCGCCCGAAGGCCCAGTCAACCGGGGAAAAGGGGCATCAGCCCGGGGTGAACACACCGTGCCGCCCGAGGAGAGCTGGCCCCACGGGGCCAGCACAGGGGAATACCCCCTCAGATACAATGCGCCAGTATAGCCAGCCCCGCCTCGCCCGGGCTAGCCATGCCGGGCAGACAGGCCTGCACAGGGCCGCCAGCCGGTCTGTGCTCATTCGCTGCAACCGACTTTCGACATCCCTGTTCAAAACGTGACACATCCCCTACGCCTGCCCGTTTCCCTGCGTCTGTTGGCCCTTGCATGGGCTGTATCGGCCACGCTGAGCATTTCTCCGGCCCAGGCTCAGGCGGACGACCATGCCGAGGTCAACCGGCTCATGCGCGCCGGCCAGATGGCCGAAGCCCTGAGCCGGGTGGACCAATCGCTCGGTACCCGACCGAGGGACCCCCAGATGCGCTTCCTCAAGGGCGTCATCCAGGCGGAAACTGGCAAGACCACCGAGGCGATCGCCACCTTCATCAAGCTGACCGAGGACTACCCGGAGCTGCCCGAACCCTACAACAACCTCGCGGTGATCTACGCCAGCCAGAGCCAGTTCGACAAGGCCCGCGCTGCGCTGGAGATGGCCATCCGGACCAACCCGAGCTACGCCACCGCCCATGAAAACCTCGGTGACGTGTACGCCAAGCTGGCCAGCCAGGCCTACAGCAAGGCTCTGCAGCTCAACACCGGTGCCGGCACCAGTGTGCAGCCCAAACTCAGCCTGATCCGCTCCCTGTTCAACAGCGACGGCAAGGCCACGCGTACGGCTGCCGCGCCGGCACCTGTGCCAGCAGCGCCGGCTCCCGCCACCCCCTCCGTGCAGACACCCGTGTCGCCAGCACCCACGCCTGTGACCACCACACCGGCGCCCGGGCCCGCCGCTGCGGTGGCGGTCCCTGCAACGACGACGCCTGCTGCACAGGCCACTGCATCCACCACGCAGGACCTCAAGGCCGCCACGGCCCGCAGCGAGGTGGAAGCCGCAGTGCAGGCGTGGGCGAAGGCGTGGTCGAGCAAGAACGTGTCCGCCTACCTGGCCGCCTACGCGCCCAACTTCACGCCACCCGATGGGCAGTCGCGTCCGGCCTGGGAAGCTGACCGGCGGGCCCGTATCGCTCCCCGCAAGCGCATCAGCGTCGTGCTCCAGAACCTGGACGTGACGGTCCAGGACGGTCGCGCTTCGGCCCGCTTTCGACAGATCTACAGTTCCGACAGCCTGAACGTCACCAGCCGCAAGACACTCCAAATGGTCAAGAGCGGTAACCGCTGGCTGATCCTGCGCGAGTCCTCCGGGTCCTGATGACCGCCGAGCACCCGGTGAAAAAGCACCCGCCCGGTGAGTGGCGCGCCTGGTTGCCCGGCGTGTCTGCGTCCATTGGCATCCTGCTGGCTGCGGCCGGGTTGCACGCAGCCCATGCGCCTTCCCAGGAAGAAAGCAGGGCGGTCCGAGCCTCTCTGGGCGTACCGGTGTGGGCCGGTACCCTGGCCCAAATAGACCAGGCAATGGCATCGGTACCCGAAGTGCCTGCGCCAGTGCTGCAGACCTCATCGGTCGCCGGGCTGCAACGACAACCGCTTTCTGAGCCGGTGGTCCGCGACCTGTTGCCCAAGCTCGGCCAGGCCGAGGCACGGCTGATCGCCATTTACCGGCTCATCAGCGAAGGCCAGCACCGGCAGGCGCTGGCCCAGGCCGAGGCCTTGGTACGCGACCATCCGAATTACCAGCTGGCGCATCTGGTGCACGGCGACCTGCTGACTTTGCAGGCGCGGCCAGTGACGCGGCTGGGCGATGTCCCCGACGCCAAGGCCCGCGCGGCCCATGCGCAGCTCGAGGTGCTGCGCGAAGAGTCGCGCCGGCGCCTGCTCGCACTGACCGAACGCCCGCCCGAGGGGTATGTGCCGACGCAGTTCCTCTCGCTTTCACCGCAAAACCGCCATGCCATTGCGGTCGATGCCTCCCGTTCGCGTCTGTACCTGTTTGAAAACCTGGCCAGCACCGCCCCTGCACTCAAGGGCGATCTGGCGGCCGGACCACGCCTGAAACTGGTGGGGGATTACTACATCTCGGTGGGTCTGCAAGGGATCGAAAAGCAGGTCGAGGGTGACCAGCGCACCCCGCTGGGGGTCTATCACATCACCAGCAGCCTCGATCCGCGCCGATTGCCGGACCTGTATGGCGCGGGCGCCCTCCCGCTGAACTACCCCAATGCACTGGACCTGCAACGCGGCAAGACCGGTCGCGGTATCTGGCTGCACGGGACGCCACGCGATCAGTTCGTGCGGGCGCCCCAGGCCTCGGACGGTTGTGTGGTGATGTCCAACCCCGATCTGGAGCGCCTGCTGGGCACCGTCCAGATCCGCACCACGCCCGTGGTGATCGCGCCCCAGCTGCAATGGGTACCTCCGCAGGCTCTTCAAAATGATCGTGAACGGTTTGAGACGGCGCTGGCGGCATGGCGCGATGCCAAGGCCCAGGGCGACCTGAACCGGCTGCAGGGCTTCTATTCCGGACAGTTTCGCCACACGGGCGGCGGGCTGAACCAGTGGTGGCCACGGATGGAGAAAGAAGTCCAGGCGGTGCGACGCAAGGGCGCTTCGGGAATCGAGCTCAAAGACCTGTCGCTGCTGCAGTGGCGCGACAGTCAGCACACCATGGTGGTGACCTTCGCCGAGGTGGTGCTGGGACAGACGCGTGGCGTGACCAGGCGCCAGTACTGGGCGCAGGAGCAAGACCAGTGGAAGATATTTTTCGAAGGGAGTCCCTGATGCATCACACCCGCCGCAACAGCCTGGCGCTGGCCGCTGCCATGGCTGCCGCCTGCCTGCTGGGCTCTCCAGCCCTGGCGCAAACACCGCCCAAGGTTCGCCTGAGCACCTCCATGGGAGACATCGTGCTCGAGCTCTACCCCGACAAGGCGCCGAAAACGGTGGAGAACTTCCTGCAATACGTGCGAGAGCAGCACTATGACGGCACCGTTTTCCACCGGGTGATCGACGGCTTCATGATCCAGGGGGGTGGCTTCAGCACTGACCTGCAGCAGAAAACCACCCGCGCACCCATCGTGCTGGAGGCGACCAGCGGTCTGAAGAATGACCGGGGCACCATCGCGATGGCGCGCACCGGCCAGCCGAACTCGGCCACGGCGCAGTTCTTCATCAACGTAGTGAATAACCCGATGCTCAACGCACCCAACCCTGACGGACACGGTTACGCGGTGTTCGGCCGGGTGGTCCAGGGCATGGACACCGTCGACAAGATCAAGGGCGTTGCCACCGGCAACAAAGGCATGCACCAGAACGTGCCACTCGCCAACGTCACCATCCTCAAAGCCAACCTGGAGAAATGAACCATGGCCAATCCGCAAGTTGAACTGCACATCGCCGGTATGGGCGTGATCACGCTTGAGCTCGATGCCGAGAAAGCCCCACTGAGCACGGCCAACTTCCTTTCGTACGTGAACAAGGGGCACTACGACAACACCGTCTTTCACCGGGTGATTCCGGGCTTCATGATCCAGGGTGGCGGCTTCGAGCCAGGCATGAACCAGAAGCCCACCGGCCAACCGATCAACAACGAAGCCAACAACGGCTTGAAGAACGAGCTCTACACCGTCGCCATGGCGCGCACCAACGACCCGCACTCGGCCACGGCGCAGTTCTTCATCAACGTCACCAACAACGGCTTCCTCAACCACACCGCTCCCAGCCTGCAGGGCTGGGGCTACGCCGTTTTCGGCAAGGTGGTGGGGGGGACCGACATCGTCAAGAAGATCGAGGGCGTCGCCACCGGTCGCAAGGGCTTTCACGACGATGTGCCCAAAACCGACGTGGTGATCGAGAAGGCCGTCGCGATCTGATCGTTTCGGGCGCTTCTGCCATGCCTGCCCGCTTCGCACAGTGGCGTGCGCCGGCACACTGGCGGGCGGTGGACTGCGTGTCGGATCTGCACTTGCAAGCCGGCGAACCCGCCACCTTCGAGGCCTGGCGTCGCTGGCTGAACCGCCCTCCGGCCGAGCGCGCTGATGCCCTGATCATCCTGGGCGACCTGTTCGAAGTCTGGATCGGTGACGACGCCCTGCACGGTGACGGTCCCGATGCGGTGTTCTGGCGCGCCTGTGCCGACACCCTGCGCGCGCACAGCCACGCCACGCCGGTCTTCTTCATGGCGGGCAACCGCGATTTCCTGCTCGGCCAGGACGGCCTGCAAGCCTGCGGCATGCAGGCCCTGCAGGATCCCACCGTGCTGAGCATGGCGGGGCGCCGCTGGGTGCTCAGCCACGGAGACACGCTGTGTCTGGACGACACGGATTACCAGCGATTCCGCGCCCGCGTCCGCAGCGCCGAGTGGCAGCATGACTTCCTGGCCCAACCGCTGTCGCAACGTCAAGCGATGGCACGTGAACTGCGCCAGCAAAGCGAGGCGAGAAAACGCCAGCAGGGCCAGGACCCCAGCCTGTGGGCCGACGTGGACGCTGCGGCAGCCCGTGCCTGGCTGCAGGCTGTCGGGGCAGACACCCTGGTGCATGGCCATACGCATCGCCCGGCCGAACATGATCTGGGTGAAGGCCTGCAGCGCGTGGTACTGGGCGACTGGGATGTCGTGGCCACACCGCCGAGGGGCGACATCCTGCGCCTGAGTGCCCGCGGCATCGAGCGCCTGCGCCTGCCGGGTCTTTGAACGCGGGGGCTCTCTCCCATGCTGTCCGGACTTTTGCAAACATGGGGTTCCTGGCTGCCCCGCCGCTGGCGCCAGGCGCCCCCGGTGAAGGACGCGCTGTGGGCGCAAGTCTGCGGTCAATGGCCTTTTGTGCGCGCGCTGGCGCCGCAAGACGAAGCACGGCTGCGTGAACTCAGCGCACACTTCCTGCTGGAAAAGGAGTTCCACGGCGCCCACGGCCTGACCATTACCGATGCCATGGCCCTGTCCATCTCTGCGCAGGCCTGCCTCCTGCTGCTGCACATGCGCCTGCCCGATGGCAGCAGGCCGCAACAACCGGCGGACCTGCTCGACTGGTACGACGACTTCGTGGGCATTGTGGTGCAGCCGGACACCGCCATTGCCCGGCGCGAGGTTATCGACCCCAGCGGCGTGGTGCATCAGTACCGTGAGGTGCTGGCTGGCGAGGCCATGGAGCGTGGGCCGATCATGCTCAGCTGGCACGAGGTGTCGTGCGCCGGAGACCGGGCGGCCAGCGGTCGCAACGTCGTCATCCACGAATTCGCGCACAAGTTCGACATGCGCGACACAGACCATGGCCATGGCGCAGACGGTACGCCTCCCCTGCCACCGGGCTTCTGCGGGTATGCCAGCAAGGCACAAGCCCGCGCGCACTGGCAGCGCACCATGCAGACCCGCTATGAGTGTTTTCGGGAAGCTGTCGCCATGGCCGAGCGTTTTGGAGGCCCGAAACCCTGGCTGGACGATTACGCGGCCACCCACCCGGCCGAGTTCTTCGCCGTGTGCTGTGAGGCTTACGGCGTGCAGCGGGAACGATTCGGGCAGGAAATGCCCGACCTGTTGCCGCTCTTTGACGGCCTGTTTCGCGCCAACGTCCGCTGATCAGCGCTTGAGCAGCACCTTGAGAGCGGCCTGAAGACGCCGGGCCGCTTCCCCGTCGAACGGACCGGCCAGCACGCGGGCCACGTCTTGCGCCCAGGTCTGGGCTGGGGGCGGCTCGTGACGGCGGGTGAGCAACTGCAGCTGCAGGGCGCGACGCGCCTCGAGTTGATCAGCCGGTGTCGGCACTTCGGCCGCCATCTCCAGGCGCAGCAAGGCCTCATCTGCAACGGTCCCCACCGGTTGCTGCAGGCTGTTCACCCAAACGCTGCGGGCACTGGCCGGCAGCCGTGAACCGAGCAGCTGCGCGGTCGGCAGCCGGGCTGCATCGCGCTGCTCCCAGGCTGCCAACACCTGCGTCAGCACCTCACCATGGGCCTGGGCGGCCAGCTTGCGCAGCGTGGCCTCGGCATGCTCGAGGGCGTGGCGCTGGGCACGGAAAGCGGCGTCACCCAGTCGCGGACCGCGGGCCTCGCGCCCGGGTCGCTCATGGCTGCGGGCATCGCCCCTCGGGCTGGGACCCTGTCCGCCGCGGACATCACGGCCCCGGCGATCATCGCGCCCGGCTGGCTCGGCTTTTTTCATGCCTGGGCGGTCGTCACCACGCATGGCCACCAGTTTTTTCGGCGCGGCCACGGCCGGCGTGGGTTCGGCAGCGCCTGCCACCGGCTCGGCAAGCTTGGGTGCGGGCTCAGCGCCAGCCGCCGCCGTGCCCTGCCCGCGCAGCAAGACCTCCAGCTCGACCATGGCGGCGCGGATACGCGTGGCGTCGCCACTGGCGCTGGCAGCGTCCAGAGCCTGCGAGGCCTCAAGGACCTGCTGATCGTGCGCGGTCACCGCCCGGCTCTGTTGCTCGCGCTCACTGCTCTTGCGGGCAAAGGCCTCATCGATGGGTTTACGGAACGCGTCCCAGAGCTTCTGCTCATGCTTGCGCTCCAGCGGAACGGCCTGCGCCTCGACCTGCCAGCGCTGCTGCAACGCCTTGACCTCGTCGATGCGCAACAGCGGTGCAGCACCCAGCGCAGTGGCCTCTTCGATCATGGCCTGGCGCCGCGCCAGGCTCTGGGCCTGCGCGGCCTCCAGACCCGCATGCGCTGCGTGCATGGCCTCTTTCCACAACGGCTGCAGTTCGGCAAATGCCTTTTCGCTCAGGTGTCCAGCAGCCCGCCAGCGTTCGGAGAACGCATGCAGCTCGCGCACCTGGACTTTCCAATCGGTGCTCTGTGCGTGCGCCGCGGTCCAGGCTTTGAGCTCCGCCACCATGGACAGGCGCTGGGCCTTGTGCGCCTCGCTCTGCTGGCGCAACTGGGTCAGCCACGCTTCAACCGCCTTGTGCACCTCATTGCAGGCGGTGTCAAACCGCTTCCACAGGGCGTGATTGGCAATGCCCCCCTGGTCGGTGGCCTTCCATTGTTCGCGCAGCTGACGCAGGGTCTCCTGCAGCTTTCGTCCGCCAGGGCGTTGGCCCTCGGGAGCTTGGAGCAGGGCCTCGGCCTTGCCCACCAGTTCCTCACGCAGCTGGTCGGCACGCCAGCGCTGCCAGTCCTCCAGCTCACCCGCCTGCGACAGAACGGCATGGGCCCTGGCGTCCAGAGCAGCTCCCACCCAGCGGCCATGGGCCTTGAGCAATGCGCGCACGTCGGCAGCGGCCTTGGGCGTTGCCTTGCCGTGCCCGTCGGCCAATTCCTTTTCCAGGACACCGAGCGCGCGCTCGAGTTCGGCCTGGGCCTTGACGCGCCGCTCTTGCAAGCGTTGCGCTTCGTGAGTGTCTTGCTCGGCTTTGGCCAGGAGGGGTTCGCCCCGCGCCTGGCGCAACTCGTCGGCCCAGACAGGCACCGCTGGCAAGGCGGCCTTGGCGTCGGCAGCGGCGAGGACGGCCTGGGCCAATGCGGCTTCGAAGGCGTCCCAGACCACCTGCAACTGCACACGCGATGCCTCCAGCATGGGCGCAAACCGGGCGTCCACGCTGGGCCACTGGGCTTCCTCCGGCAGGGTCGCCACCTGCTGCAGCCACTGCTGCACGTCAGCGTTAAGAGCCGCAGCCTGCAACTGCGCATCGCGCCAGGATTTGGTAGACAGCACTTCGATCCGCTGAGCCAGCAACACCGCTGCCTCGCGTTCGACCTGTACCCGGTGCTGCAAATCTTCGATGCTCCTGATGCGTTCGGCCAGTGCCATCTTGAGCCCCTGCAATGGCTCACGCGACAGGGGGGCCCCCGCACGCGCGGCGTCGCGCTGCCACGCCAGGGCGTCGCCCAGGTTCAGCCGCCCCTGATCCAGCAATGCCTGGGCTTTGAGGGCCCAATCGGTCGCAATCTGCTCTTGTGCTTTGAGGCGTTTGTGTTCGTCGAGCCTGTCCTTGAGCGCCCTGGCCGCCCCGCGATCGCGTTGCGAGAGCTCACGGAACACCTCATTCATCTGCTCCAGCGAGGGGTCGCTGGCCAGCCATTCACGCACGCGCGCAGCGCGCTCACCCGAGGTGGGGGCGGAAAAGGCTCCGCCCGTCAAGGCATCCAGCGGGTGGGCGGCGGGGACCGGTTTGGGGCTTGCTGGGGTGTTCACGGTGTGGTCTTCAGACGGGGATTTGCGCAGGGAGAACAGCGACATAAAGCGGGCATGCAGCAGATGCGCAGCCCGACCGTCGGGAAGCGCCAAAGCCTTATTGTCGCCGCTCTGGCCCACAACGACGGCAGGGGCGCCCGCTGCGCGGGGCGCAACAGGCCCAGACACACCGCTGGCATGGCCCCGTCCGGATGCATCCGCCGACCAACGGATAAGCCAAGGCGACCGGCGACCGGTTCTCACCGATCCCCACCAGACCACAGCCCCACTGGTTTTCGCGCTACAAAGGGTAAACCCGCCCTCTTTTAATGCATTAAAAGATATATCAATCGCATTTTTAAACATTGACTTGATATTTAAGCACCCCTACCATCCGCGCCAATCCATCGCATCGGTGCCTGTACTTTCCGGCGCCGACCCTGTCCATTCAACGCTCTGGTGACGACGGTATCCCGCGTTGACGACGTCCCCCCAATCCAGTTGCGCCCGCCCGACGGCTGGTGTGACGCTGAACGGAGAGACAACACATGACGGCAAACAAACGGACGTGGACACCCCCCTGGTGTACCGGGTCCCTCTCGAGGCCTGCACTGGTCGCGGCCTGCCGGCGGTTGGCGCACGCCAGCCACAAAGGCATGGCCCTGCTGGGCCTGTCCAGTGTGCTCGTGGCTGCCCTTCTCCTGGCCCGTGCGGATCTGCGGGCCGATGCCGAGCAACAGTTGCTGGGCTGGCTGCTGCTGCGCCAGGAACAAGCCATCGATGTGATGGGCGATGGCGACACCCTCCTGGCCCAGGACGCACTGGCGCCCTCGCACCTGCCCAGGGCACAGGCCAATGTCGCCCAATGGCTCAGCCGCAAATACCGGGTCGCACCCGAGCCGCTGAGCGTGCTGGTGGCGGAAGCGTTTGATCTGGGCGAGAAAGTCCGGCTCGACCCTACCCTGATCCTGGCGGTCATGGCCATCGAGTCACGCTTCAACCCGTATGCCCAGAGTCCGGTCGGCGCCCAGGGTCTGATGCAGGTGCTGACCCGCGTACACACCGACAAATACGAACACTTCGGCGGCCACATGGCCGCTTTTGATCCGGTAGCCAACCTTCGTGTCGGGGTGAAAGTGCTCAAGGACTGCGTTCGCCAGGGGGGGTCCGTCGAGAGCGGTTTGCGCTGCTACGTGGGGGCGATCACCACCGATGGCGCGGATTACATCAACAAGGTCATGGCCGAACACTTGCGCATCCAGAGCGTGGCGCTGGGCAAGCCGATGCCCACCAGCTTTCCGGTGTACCTGCCCGAGCCACAACCCTTGACCCCGGAGGCTGTCGAAGCCGTACCGCAGCCGACGAGCACTCCGGGCAATCCGGCCCCGCCACCCAGCCTGACGCTGGCCGATACCACTGCGTCACAGTCCTGAGTCCGGGTCGCGCCATTACAATCCCCCCGTGCGCGACTGGCGATAGGCGTCAGGGCTCGGACCGCCCTCGACGCTGACGTGGCCCCCGGACTCCGCGAGTGCCGGACAACCACTGGGAAGCGCACCGCCCGCCTCGCCGGGTGATCCGCCGTTCGCCTGGGCAGTCCCTGCCGCTCCTGCCACCGCGTCCGGAGTGCGCGGGATCCCCTTATCCGAGTCCACCCCGAGACTGCCTCACCATGTACGACCGCAACATCCTCATCGAGCAAACCGATCCCGAGCTGTTCGCTGCCATCCAGGCCGAAAACGCCCGACAGGAACACCACATCGAGTTGATCGCCAGCGAAAACTACGCCAGCCCGGCCGTGATGGCCGCGCAGGGCACCCAGCTGACCAACAAGTACGCCGAGGGTTATCCAGGCAAGCGCTACTACGGCGGTTGCGAGTACGTCGATGTCGCCGAGCAGCTGGCCATCGACCGCGTCAAGCGGCTGTTCGGTGCCGACGCCGCCAACGTGCAGCCGCACTGCGGCGCCTCCGCCAACGAAGCTGTTTTCCTGGCCTTCCTCAAGCCTGGCGACACCATCATGGGCATGAGCCTGGCCGAAGGTGGCCACCTCACCCACGGCATGCCGCTGAACATGTCGGGCAAGTGGTTCAACGTGGTGAGCTATGGTCTGGACAAGAACGAAGCCATCGACTATGACGCCATGGAAGCCAAGGCGCGCGAGCACAAGCCCAAGCTGATCGTGGCCGGCGCCTCCGCCTACAGCCTGCGCATCGACTTCGAGCGCTTTGCGAAGATCGCCAAGGAAATCGGCGCCATCTTCATGGTCGACATGGCCCACTATGCCGGCCTCATCGCCGCCGGCGTCTACCCGAACCCCGTGCCATTTGCCGACGTGGTGACCTCGACCACCCACAAGAGCCTGCGCGGCCCGCGCGGCGGCATCATCCTCATGAAAGCCGAGCACGAGAAGGCGATCAACAGCGCCATCTTCCCCGGCCTGCAGGGCGGCCCACTGATGCACGTCATCGCTGCCAAGGCGGTGGCCTTCAAGGAAGCCCTCGCGCCCGAGTTCAAGACCTACCAGCAGCAGGTCGTGAAAAACGCCCAGATCGTGGCCGAAACCCTGACCCAGCGCGGTCTGCGCATCGTGTCGGGCCGGACGGAAAGCCACGTCATGCTGGTCGACCTGCGCGCCAAGGGCATCACCGGCAAGGAAGCCGAGGCCGTGCTGGGCAGCGCCCACATGACGATCAACAAGAACGCCATCCCCAACGATCCCGAGAAGCCGATGGTCACCAGCGGCGTGCGCATCGGCACCCCGGCCATGACCACACGCGGCTTCAAGGACGAGGAAGCGCGCCTGACGGCCAACCTGATTGCCGATGTGCTGGACAACCCCCGCGACCCGGCCAACATCGAGAAGGTGCGTGCCCAGGTCAATGCCCTGACCGCACGTTTCCCGGTCTACCGGTGACCCTGTGAGGACCGTGCTTCTGCGCTCGCGTCTTTGCACCGGCGATTCAACCGTTGCCCACGCGGGAGCCCGCGTCCTGACGACCCCGGCGTGACACAACCATGAAATGCCCTTTCTGCGGTCACCTTGAAACTCAGGTGGTGGAAACACGCATCTCGGAAGACGCGGACTTCATCCGCCGCCGCCGCCAGTGCGGCCACTGCG
>JBJTNV010000026.1:0-16612 GCA_046074205.1 Hydrogenophaga sp. | reverse complement strand
GCCTCGATCTCGGCTTGGGTGGCTGCGGGGCCCACCAGCATGCCGTAACCGCCCGCGCCGTGCACCTCTTTGACCACCAGCTCTTTCAAATTCGCCAGGATGTACTTCAAATCGTCGGGCTTGCGGCCCATGTAGGTCGGCACGTTCTTGAGGATCGGTTTCTCGCCCAGGTAGAACTCGATCATCTGCGGCACGTAGGGGTAGATCGACTTGTCGTCGGCGACGCCGGTGCCGATCGCGTTGCAGATGGTGACGTTGCCGGCGGCATAGGCATCCACCAGGCCGTGGCAGCCCAGGGTGGAGGTGGGCCTGAACACCGAGGGATCCAGGAAGTCGTCGTCCACGCGCCGGTAGATCACGTCGACCCGGCGCGGGCCGCGTGTGGTGCGCATGTAGACGTAGCGGTCCTTGACGAACAGGTCCTGGCCCTCGACCAGCTCCACCCCCATCTGCTGCGCCAGGAAGGCGTGCTCGAAGTAGGCGCTGTTGTACATGCCGGGGGTCAGCACCACCACCGTCGGATCCTGGGCGCCCGACTGCGCGCTGGCGCGCAGGGTCTCGAGCAGCAGGTCGGGGTAGTGCGCGACCGGCGCGACGCGGTGGCTGACGAACAGCTCGGGGAAGAGCCGCATCATCATCTTGCGGTTCTCGAGCATGTAGCTCACGCCGCTGGGCACGCGCAGGTTGTCCTCGAGCACGTAGTACTCGCCTTCGCCTTTGGCGTTGGGGGCCCGCACGATGTCGATGCCCGAGATGTGCGAGTAAATCTGGTTCGGAATGTCCACACCCATCATCTCGGGGCGGAACTGGGCGTTCTGGAAGATCTGGTCGGCCGGAATGTGCCCGGCCTTGATGATCTCCTGCTCGTGATAGACATCGTGAATGAAGCGGTTGAGCGCGGTCACGCGCTGCACCAGTCCGGCCTGCATGCTCTTCCACTCGTGCGCGGGGATCACGCGCGGAATCAGGTCGAAAGGAATGAGACGCTCGGTGCCGGCACCGTCCTCGTCCTTGGCCCCGTAGACGGCGAAGGTGATGCCCACCCGGCGGAAGATCATCTCCGCCTCTTCGCGGCGGGCCGCCATCACCTCGGGCGGCTGCTGGGCCAGCCAGCGGGCGTATTTTTCGTAGTGGGCCCGCACGTCGCCGTTGGCGGCGTGCATTTCATCAAACATCGGTCGGCTCATGGATTTGCTTCTCCTGCCAACAGGATAGCAAGGAGCGGGCCAGATGTTTTTGATGCAACCCAAAGTGGTGCGCCCGCGCGCACCCCCTCAATCGGGCAGGCCGTCGGGGGCATCCTCCGGCGTGGCGCTGGCGGGAAACACCGGATCGGCACCGCGGTGGTGCCAGTAGCGGCGGTTTTGCACCCTTTCGCAGCGGACCGCCTCCGGCCGGTCGCTGCGCCAGGTGGCCGCACCACACTGGGGCGTATTGAACCAGTGCATCCCGCGTTCCCGGTAGCGCTGCAGCACCACCGGCGACGGGTGGTTGAAGCGATTGCGGTAACCCGACTGGATGAGCACCTGTGCGGGAGCGAGCGTGTTGAGCAGCACCGGACTGCTGGAGGAAGCGCTGCCGTGATGGGGCGCCACCAGCAGGTCTGCGCGCAGGTCCGGCCGGTCCAGTGCGAGCCGGGTTTCGTTCCCTGCGTCCAGGTCTCCGCCGAGCCAGGCGCCGCGACGCCCGTTGTGGATGTGCAGCACACAGGACATGGCGTTGCTGGACAGGGCGCCACCGCCATCCGGGCGAATGTGTTCGGCAGCAGGGTGCAGCATGTGAAAACGCACCCCGTCCCAGTCCCAGGACAGTCCGGCCACACAGCGCTGCGCCGGCTCCGGCGCATAGGAGGACAGCCAGCGCGCCTGCGGCCAGGCGGAACGCACGGCGTCGGCACCACCGGCGTGGTCACTGTCGCGGTGGCTGATGACCACGGTATCGGGTGATTCGCCCCACGCGCGCAGCAAGGGCAGCACGATGTGCTGGCCCGCATCGCTCTCGGGTCCGTAGCGCGGCCCCGCGTCGTAGAGCAGGCTGTGGGCGGCGGTGCGCACCAGCAAGGCGCTGCCCTGTCCGACGTCCATCGCCACGACCTCGAACTCACCGGGCAGGGGCCGCGGTGGCTGCCACCACAGCGCGGGCCACCACAGCATGAGCCCCGCCGCGCGCCACAACCAGGGCACGCGCAGCACCAGCAGCACACCGCCCACCACCGCCAGAACGCCCAGCGGCCAGGGTGGAATGGGCCGATAGACCGATGCCAGGTCCAGCTGGGCGAGCACACCCAGCCAGCGTCCCAGCACGTCCACGGCCCCGGCGGCTGCGGTCCACAGGGGTGCCCACAGCACCCCTGACAGGGCCAGCGGCGTGAGCAACAGCGTCACCCATGGGATGGCCAGCAGGTTGGCCAGCAGGCCCACCAGCGACACCTGGCCGAACAGCAGCAGCGACAGGGGCGCCAGCGCCAGCGTCATCACCCACTGCTCGCGCCCCTGTGCCCAGATCGCCTGTCCCAGGCGGTGCCACCGTTGGGCGGGCGCGCCGGGGACGGTGGCCGGGGGCGGACGCTGCGCCGGATCGGCGGCAAACAGGATGCCCACCGCCACAAAGCTCAGCCAGAAGCCGGGCTGCAGCAAGGCCCACGGATCCAGCAGCAGCACCGCCACCAGGGCCATCCCCCACAGCGCCGGCCAAGGCCATTGGCGTCCGGCCAGCCGCAAGCCCACCACCAGCCCGAGCATCAGCACCGTGCGTTGCGACGGCACGCCCCAGCCGGCAAACAGGGCGTAGACCCAGGCGAGCAGGACGCCGCCTGTGCCGGCGGCCAGCGGCATGGGCACCGCCAGCAGCAAACCTGGCCAGGGCCTCGCCAGCCGGCGCCACAGCAGGGCGATCCACCGGGTGGCCAGCCAGGCAAACAGCGTCACATGCAGGCCCGAAATGCTCATCAGGTGGGCCACCCCGGTGCTGCGAAAGAGTAGCCAGTCGGCACGATCGATGGCGCTCTGGTCGCCCACCACCAGCGCCGCCAGCACGCCGGACAGCCGGGGATCGGCCACCCGGGCGCGGATGCGGTCACTGACCGCCTGCCGCGCGGCATCCAGATCCCAGCCACTGGCCGCCAGGCGCCGCGGCGCTTCGTCGCGCGGCCCGTTGCGCACATAACCGGTGGCACCGATACCCTGCTCCCACAGCCAGCGTTCGCGGTCGAAGCCGTGCGGGTTGAACGGCCCGTGCGGGCTGCGCAGGCGCACCGTCAGCTGCCAGCGTTCACCCGCGCGTGGCAGGGGCCCGGCGTCCACCGCTCCCCGCAGATACCAGCCCAGCTGGACACGCGAGGGCATTGGCATCACCTGGTGGCCAATGGCAGCCGTTTCGACCCTGAACACGAAGCGCTCGCCGTCAGGGCCCCGCTGGGGCAGACCGGCGACGGTACCCGTCACCCGGACATCCCGCCCCTGCAGGCCGGGATCCAGCGCCTGCGCCGCGAAGCGTGCGGCGCGCCAGCCGGTCAGACCGTGAGCCGCCAGGGCAGTCGCCAGCAGGGCCAGCACCAGAGCCATCCGGCCCAGCCTTTGCCATGCCGACAGGACAACAGCTGCCGTCATCAGCGCCACCAGCAACAGGGCCGCGTACACCCACGCTTCCCACAGGTCGGCCTGCTGCAACTGCAGCGCCACGCCCGCCACCCAGCCGGGCCACAGCGCCAACAGCCGTGGGGCAGGGTTCACACCCCCTCCCGCGACGGCCATCCGCAGGGCGGCAGCGCCTGGCAGACGGTGGCGCGGCTCTTGCTTCGTTCCTGCACTGCCCCGTGTTGCGCCTTCGCGCCCGCGTTGCGTTCCATTGCCCCTCCCTGTCGAAAGCCCTGAGCATGGCCATCCACGTCGCCCTGAGCCACACCACCCACTATCGGTACGACCGCCTGGTCCAACTGGGGCCGCAGGTCGTGCGCCTGCGGCCTGCGCCGCACAGCCGAACGAGGGTGCTGTCGTATTCGCAGCGCATCGAGCCGGCCACACATTTCATCAACTGGCAGCAGGACCCGTTTGCCAATTACCAGGCGCGCCTGGTGTTTCCCGAGCCCACCACCGAGTTCAAGGTCACCATCGACCTGGTGGTCGAAATGGCGGTGTACAACCCTTTCGACTTCTTTCTGGAGCCCTGGGCCGAGAACGTCCCCTTCCGGTATGACGCCAGCCAACAGCAGGAGCTGGCCCCTTACCTGGCCAAGGCGCCACTGACGCCGCCGCTGCGGCGCTACCTGGACACGATAGATCGCCAGGAACAGCGCACCATCGACTTCCTGGTCGGCATCAACCAGCAGCTGTGGAAGGACATCGCCTACACCATCCGCATGGAGCCCGGTGTGCAGACGCCGGAAGAAACGCTCACGCTCAAGAGCGGCTCCTGCCGCGACACCAGCTGGCTGCTGGTGCAACTGATGCGTCACCTGGGCCTGGCAGCGCGCTTCGTCTCGGGCTACCTGATCCAGCTCGCGCCCGATGTGAAGGCACTCGACGGCCCCAGCGGTCCGGAAAAGGACTTCACCGACCTGCACGCCTGGTGCGAGGTCTTCCTGCCCGGCGCCGGCTGGGTCGGCCTGGACCCCACGTCCGGCCTGCTGGCCGGCGAGGGCCACATTCCGCTGGCCTGCACCCCGCAACCGTCCAGCGCCGCGCCGGTCGAAGGTGGCGTGGACAAGTGCGAGGTCACCTTTGGCCACGAGATGAAGGTCACGCGCATCTACGAATCCCCGCGCGTGACCAAGCCCTACACCGATGAGCAGTGGACCGGCATCCAGGCCCTGGGCCATCTGGTGGACGCCGATCTGGTCCAGCACGACGTGCGCCTCACCCAGGGTGGCGAGCCGACCTACGTGGCCACCAGCGACCGCGACGCGGCCGAATGGAACACCGACGCGCTCGGCCCCACCAAGCGCGGCTACGCCACCGAACTGCTGGGCCGCCTGCGCGAACGCTACGGCGATGGGGGCTTCGTGCACATGGGCCAGGGCAAGTGGTACCCCGGCGAGCAGCTGCCGCGCTGGGCGCTGTCGGTCTTCTGGCGCGCCGACGGCGAGCCCTGCTGGCACAACCCCACCCTGCTGGCCGATGAGCGCGATGCCGCCCACTACACCGCTGACGACGCGCAGCGCTTCACGCAGGCGCTGGCACGCCAGCTGGGCCTGAGCCCCCAGTTCATCACGCCCGGCTTCGAGGACACCTGGTACTTCCTGTGGCGCGAACGCCGCCTGCCGGTGAACGTGGATCCGTTCGACAGCAAGCTAGACGACGAACTCGAACGCTCCCGCCTGCGCCGCGTGTTCGGCCAGGGGCTGGACAGCGTGATCGGCTATGTGCTGCCGCTGCAGGCCACCGGTCACGGCCCGCTGGCCGCCGGCCAGCAGGGCCGTGACCACCGTGTCAGTGGCACCGTGTGGTCCACCGGACCCTGGTTCTTCCGTGACGAGCGCATGTACCTCATCCCGGGCGACTCGCCCATGGGCTACCGCCTGCCGCTGGACTCGCTGCCCTGGGTGTCGGCGGGCGACTACCCGTACCACATTGAGCAGGACCCGCACGCCGCGCGCGACCCGCTGCCCCGCTCGGCCGCACTGCGCCACCAGGTGCACCCGCACACCGTGGGTGGCGGTTTTGCCGAAGGCGGCACCGTGTCGCTGCAGGGCACGGACTGGTTTGAAGGCGCAGAGGCCGAAGCACAGAGCCTCTTGTCTGGCGACGGCACACCCGGCGACCCGGGCACCCCGGCGGCGGCACGCCAGCTGTCATCACGCTTCCCGGCGCGCGGCGAATCGGCCGCCTGGCTGACCCGCACCGCACTGGTGGTGGAAGCACGCGATCCGCAGCGCGCCAACGGCCCCAAGGCCGAAAAATCCGGCGGTGGCAAGACGCAGCACCTCTATGTGTTCATGCCGCCGATGCAGCGGCTGGAGGACTACCTCGACCTGCTCTCGGCCATCGAGGCCACGGCCGAAGAACTGGGCATGAAGATCGTGCTCGAAGGCTATCCGCCGCCGCGCGACCCGCGCCTGAAGATGCTGCAGGTCACGCCCGACCCCGGCGTCATCGAAGTCAACATCCACCCCAGCAGCAGCTGGGGCGAGCTGGTCGAGCGCACCGAGTTCCTCTACGAAGCGGCGTACCAGACCCGCCTGTGCGCCGAGAAGTTCATGACCGACGGCCGCCACACCGGCACCGGGGGCGGCAACCACTTCGTGCTCGGCTGCGCCACTCCAGCGGACTCGCCCTTCCTGCGCAAGCCGGAACTGCTGGGCAGCCTGATTGCCTACTGGCACAACCACCCCTCGCTGTCCTACCTGTTCAGCGGCCTGTTCATCGGCCCCACCAGCCAGGCCCCGCGCGTGGACGAGGCGCGCAACGACCAGCTCTACGAACTGGAGATCGCGCTCAACCAGATCGACCGGAACCGCCAGCGCTTCGGCCAGGACATGCCGCCCTGGCTGGTGGACCGCACGCTGCGCAACATCCTGATCGACGTCACCGGCAACACCCACCGCAGCGAGTTCTGCATCGACAAGCTGTACTCGCCCGATTCGTCTACCGGTCGTCTGGGCCTGCTCGAACTGCGCGCGTTTGAAATGCCGCCGCACGCGCAGATGAGCATCGCCCAGCAGCTGCTGCTGCGCGCCCTCGTCGCACGCTTCTGGCAACAGCCCTGGCGCGGCCAGCTCACCCGCTGGGGCACCGAGCTGCACGACCGCTTCCTGCTGCCCGCCTTCATCCGCATGGACTTCGAAGACGTGCTGGCCGACCTGACCGACTTCGGCTACTGCTTCGAGCGCACCTGGTTCGAGCCGCACTTCGAGTTCCGCTTCCCGCTGGTGGGCCAGGTGGCCGTGCGCGGCATTGAACTGACGCTGCGCAACGCCCTGGAGCCCTGGCACGTGATGGGCGAAGAAGGCGCGCCCGGTGGCACCGTGCGCTACGTGGACGCTTCGCTGGAGCGCATCGAGGTCAAGGTCAGCGGCTACAACGACAGCCGTTACGTCATCACCTGCAACGGCCGCACCCTGCCGCTGCAGCCCACCGGTACGGCGGGCGAGTATGTGGCGGGTGTGCGCTACAAGGCCTGGAACCCGCCGTCGGCGCTGCACCCCGGTATCGGCGTGCACGCACCGCTGACCTTCGACATTGTGGACACCTGGACGCAGCGCTCGCTCGGCGGCTGCCAGTACCACGTGGCCCACCCGGGCGGCCGCAACTACGACAGCTTCCCGATCAACGCCTACGAAGCCGAAAGCCGGCGCCTGTCACGCTTCTTCCGGATGGGCCACACCCCGGGCCCGCTGCACGCCACCCCGGCTACGCCCAGCCGCGAGTTTCCGTTCACGCTGGACCTGAGGCAGTGACCACCAGGTCGCGCACCCGGGCGCCCGGCAAGGACCCGGCGTCGCTGCCGGTGCTGGCTGCATCGCTGCGCAGGCATACTGGCCACCCGTGACATCCGAAGACCGCCTGGACCCCCTGTGGACGCCGCACGGCGCCGGCTCGCCCGGCTCCGCAGCGCTGGCCTTGTCGCTGCCGGCCGACGCCGGGCATGGCGACGAGCTGCGCGACGGCGCCAACCCGCAGGCGCTCGCGCCCCACTGGGAACGCTTTTTCGATCACCTGGGCACCGACGGCCTGGCCGACCTGAACCGCCGCGCCGACCACCTGCAGCGCCAGATTCGCGACAACGGCATCACCTACAACGTCTACGCCGATGCCGCCCGCGGTCTGCAACGGCCGTGGGCGCTGGATCTGTTCCCCATGATCGTGCCGCCGCAGGACTGGGCACAGATCGAGGCCGGTGTGCGCCAGCGCGCGCGCCTGCTCAACGCCATGATGGCCGACCTGTACGGCCCCCAGGAACTGCTGAAAAAAGCCTTGCTGCCGGCCGCGCTGGTGCAGGGTCACCCCGGCTACCTGCGCGCCATGCAGGGCGTGCGCCCGCCGGGTGACACCTGGCTGCACATCGTGGCCTTCGACCTGGCCCATGGCCCCGACGGCCGCTGGTGGGTGGTGGGCCAGCGCACCCAGGCGCCCTCGGGGCTGGGCTACCTGCTGGAAAACCGCATCGCCATTGCGCGCCAGTTCCCCAAGGCCTTCGCTGGCCTGAAGGTGCAGCGTCTGGCCGCCAGCTACCGTGCACTCATGGACGGGATCAAGGCGATGGCGCCCGAAGGTGCCAATGCCCGTATTGCCCTGCTCACGCCCGGCCCCTACAACGAAACCTATTTTGAGCACGCCTACCTGGCGCGCTACCTCGGCCTCACGCTGGTCGAGGGCCACGACCTCACCGTACGCGACCAGCGCCTGTACCTCAAGACCCTGAGTGGACTCGAACCCGTTCACGCGCTCATCAAGCGCATGGACGATGAATGGCTGGACCCGCTGGAGATGCGTGCCGATTCCGCACTGGGCGTGCCGGGCCTGCTGCAGGTGCTGCGCGCCGGCCACCTGCTGCTGGCCAACGCGCCCGGCTCGGCACCGCTGGAATCGAGCGCTCTGCTGGGCTTTCTGCCGGGCATCAGCCGCCACCTGCTGGACGAAACACTGGTACTGCCTTCGCTGCCCACCTGGTGGTGCGGCGAAGACGCCGCGCTGCGCGAGGCCCTGTCGCTGCTCAGGAGCAGCGTCATCAAACCCACGTTCCCGCGCTCCGGACGGGAGGCCGTGATGGGCCAGCGCCTGAGCCCGCGCGAGCTGGACGAATGGTCGGGCCGCATGGTCCGCCAGCCCGACGACTGCACCGTACAGGCCTGGCTGCCGCTGTCGCAGACACCGACCTGGACCGGCGAACGCCGCCGTGGTTCGCCGGGCCGCGCCCAGAACGACACCACGCCGTGGGGGGGCCAGGCAGAGCCTGGCGTGGGGACCATTGCACCGCGTTCCGCCATGCTGCGGGTCTTCGCGCTGGCCGACGGTCCGCAGCGCTGGCGCGTGCTGCCCGGCGGTCTGGTGCGGCTGGCGCCGCGCGGACAACTCATGGCCAGCATGCAGCGCGGCGGCAGCAGTGCCGACTGCTGGGTGCTCACCGAGGGCGAAGTGGACGCCACCAGCCTCTTGCAGCATGCGCCCGCCACCATCGCACTGGCCCAACAGAAACGACCGGTCACCAGTCGTGCAGCCGAGAACCTGTTCTGGCTGGGTCGCTACACCGAACGCGCCGAAAACACGGTGCGTCTCGCACGGCTGGTGCTCCACCACCTGGGTGGGGAAGCGTCCAACGACCGCGCGCTCATGGCCTGGCTGTCGGTCACCGCACAGGACAACGCCCTGGTGCTGGCCGGCGTTCCCGCGGCAGACCAGTCGGCGCGGGTATTTGCCCGATCGCTCATGGCCGGGCTGTCGCCCGCACCCGGATCACCGCTGCATGGCAGCAGCTTCAGCGTGGGCTACAACCTGCGAGCGCTCAGGGCCGCCGCCGCCCAGGTGCGCGAGCGCCTATCGCCCGAACACTGGAGCCTGATCGAACGGGCGGAAAGCGAATTCGCCCGCGACTGCGCCACCCTGATGACCGATGGGGAACACGACATCGCCGATGCGCTGTCTGCCCTGCAAAACGTCAGCGAACGGCTGTCTGCCATCACCGGCGCACAGACCGACCGCATGGTGCGCGACAACGGCTGGCGCCTGCTCTCCATCGGCCGCCACATCGAACGGCTGGCCACCCTCGCCCGGGCACTGCACCGGAGCCTGCAGACCGGCTGCCTGCAAGACCCGGTCGGCTACGAAGCGGTGGTCGCCCTGTTTGACAGCACCATCACCTTCCGCGCCACCTACCAGCAGCGCCGCGACACAGAGGCGCTGGTGGACCTGCTGGTCATGGACCGCGACAACCCACGCTCGCTGGCCTGGGTGCTGCAAACCCTGCGCTCCCGCCTGGCCAAACTGGCCCAGGCCGCCACCGTGCAGGACGCGGTGCTGGCCCGGACCCTGCCCGACCCCGACACCTGGGTGCTGGCCGACCTGTGCCAGGCGCCACACAAGACCGGCAGCGAGCCCCAGCCGGCAGCCCTGGCGGCACTGCTCGATGACTGCGAGACGGCGGCCGTCGAGCTCTCCGATCAGATCTCGCGCCTGCACTTCAGCCACGCTGACCGCAAGAACCAGGCCTTGGGCGCATGATGAACACGCGATCCTGCGCCAGAAACACCGTGCCATCACCCTTGGTCGCGCGCATGACCGGCCGCACGGGCGACCCGCCGCCGTTGGAAGACGCCGCAGGCGACACGGAGGCGCTTTCATGATGCTTCGCGTCCTCCACACCACCACCTACCGCTACCAGGCCAGCGTCGACATGGCCCAGCACATGGTGCACCTTTCGCCGGTGGACACACCCTGCCAGCAGGTGCTGGACCACCGCCTGCTCATTCGCCCCGAACCGGCCGCGTGCGGCCAGACCACCGACGTGTTCGGCAACCGGCGCACTTTTTTTTCGTTGCAAGCGCCGCACGAGACGCTGACGGTGGAAGCCGACAGCCTGGTGCGCACCTGCGCGCCGGCACCATTGCCCGACCACGGCGGCTGGCCGCTGCAAACCTGGGAACACGTGCGCGAGACCTTCCGCTACCGCATGGGCCTGCCCTACGACCCGGCCAGCGAGTTCCTGTTTGCCTCCCCCCACGTGCCGCGCGACGAAGCCTTTGCCGCTTTCGCCCGACCAGCCTTCGCCGCCGGCCAGCCACTGCTGCAGGCCACCCGCGCGCTCATGGAGCGCATCCACACGGAGCTGCGCTACGCCACCGCCAGCACCGAAGTCAACACCCCCGCGCTGCAGGCGCTCGAACAGCGCAAGGGCGTGTGCCAGGACTTCGCCCACATCATGATCGGCTGCCTGCGCAGCCTGGGACTGCCGGCGCGCTACGTGAGCGGTTACCTGCTCACCCAGCCGCCACCGGGCCAACCGCGGCTGATCGGTGCCGACGCCTCACACGCCTGGGTCGCCGTCTACGCACCGCTGCCACCACAGCAGCGGGTCGAGGGCGACGCGCAGGGCCTGTGGTTTCACTTCGACCCGACCAACAACCGCTGTGGCCAGGACAGTCCAGGTGAGGACTACGTGCAGCTGGCCAGCGGGCGGGATTTTTCTGACGTCTCGCCCATGCGCGGCGTGATCCAGGGCGGCGCCCACCACGCACTGGACGTCGCGGTCACCGTGGCGCCGCCGGCCGAACTCGCCACCCTGCAGACCGCTCCGGCCTGAGCGCCGCACCACCGAGCACGGCCATGCATCCGGCCGATGCGGACAGTGGCACCGACGGAAGTGCCGCACCCCGTCGATAGAATGGCCCGGACCGTTTCACCCCCCTTCCGGAGCCCCCATGAGCGTCTACGACAAGCTGAACCAACTGGGCATTGCCCTGCCCCCCGTCGCCGTGCCTGCCGCCGCCTACGTGCCCTTCGTGCAGACCGGCAAGCTGGTGTTCCTGAGCGGCCACATCGCCAAGAAAGACGGCAAGCCCTGGGTCGGCCAGCTGGGCCTGACCATGAGCACCGACGAAGGCCAGCTGGCCGCCCGCGCCATCGCCATCGACCTCATGGGCACGCTGCACGCCGCCTGCCAGGCGGCCGGCACCGACCTCAACGGCGTCCAGCGCATCGTCAAGCTGATGAGCCTGGTCAACAGCACCGGCACGTTCACCGAGCAGCACCTGGTCACCAACGGTGCCAGCGAACTCTTCGGTGACGTCTTTGGCCCGCAGGTGGGCGCCCATGCCCGCAGCGCCTTCGGCGTCGCTCAGATCCCGCTGGGCGCATGCGTGGAGATCGAGCTGATCGCCGAACTGGCGTGAATCTGGCCGCCTGACGGGCGGATGGGCCGCCCGTTTGCCCCCATACAAAAGGCTCCCGAAGGAGCCTTTTGTATGGGGGAGAACAGCCCACAGGCTGTTCACAGCCGGGTCTTCAGACCTTGGCCGCCTTCTTGGCCAGGTCGGTGGCTTGCTTGGAAGCAGCGGCGAAGTTGGCCTGCGCCTGAACGGTGGCCTTCTTGATGGCGGCCTGGGTTTGCTCGATGGCCTTCTGGCCCTGGCTCACGGCGTTCTGGAAGGCTGCCACGGCGGCTTCGGAGCCGGCCGGAGCGTTCTTGCTCAGTTGTTCCAGCGAAGCGCCGAAGGCTTTCTGGGCATCGGCCACGCTGGCTTCGAACTGCTGGGTGAAGCCGGCACCGCCTTCGGTGGCGATGCTCTGCACGTGCTGCAGGTAAGCCGCCGACTTTTCAGCCATGGGCTGGAAGAAGGCGTTCTGCAGGCTCATGAACTCCTGCGGGGTCTTGACGGCCATCACGGCACGGGCGTGGTTGAACGACTCGTCCATGGCTGCCTTGGAGGCGGCCAGGTTCAGTTCGACCATTTTTTCCACGCCGGTGAAGGCCTTGCCCAGGGCGCCTTCCAGGGCGTCCAGGCCGGCTTGTTGGGCGGCAGCGAATTGTTCAGCGGGGTTGATCATGGCGGTTTCCTTGAATGAAGGGTTGAAAGGGCCGCCCCTTGCACACGTCCCTGGAATTGGACATGTTGCAGTGCAGCATGTCTCGATTCTAAGGCCACCGACGGGAATGGCAAGCTTTTTTTGTGCAATGCAGCATTTTGTGGGTGATTCCCCCACGCCGGCTCAGAACCAGGTCGTCACCGCGTCCAGCACGCGGTAGCGCTCGTCCACCACCGGCAGCCAGCGCCACTTGTCGAACGTGGTGCAGGGGTGCGACGTACCGCTGGCCACCGTCTCACCCAGACGCGGCCATTCGGCGGGTGGCGCCGAAGCGTCAAAACGCAAATAGGCGTGCTGGTCATTCAACGCGTCGATGTGCCAGTGGACCGGCACTGGCCGGGGTGTACCGACCGGCTGGCCCGACGCTGGATGGGCGCGCCATACCGGCTGCGGCAGGTCCAGGTCGCAGGCCACGTCGCGTTTGCCCATGCTCAGCAACGCCAGGCCGGGTTCGGGCTGGCTCTGCACGCAGGCCAGCACCTCCAGGGCGGGCTTCAGGGTTTCGCGCAGGTTCAGGCGTTCACCCACGCAACACAGGTAGCGCGTGTAGCGCTGGTGGTCGTGCGTGAGGTAACAGCCCGAGCGCAACACGCCGCGCACCGGGCGGCCCAGCTCGGGCGTCAGGCGCTCGGCCACCAGATCGAAAATCGCCGAGCCGCCGGCGGTGAGGATGATCTCCTCGTGTGCGAACCAATCCTGGGCGATGGCTTCGCGCGCGATGGCGTCCACCCGGTCCATCAGGCCTTGCACGGTGGCGCGGTCTTTCGCGTGATCGCAATAGGCGGTCGTGCCCTCGTAGCACTCGATGCCCGCCAGCTGCAGCACCGGGCTGGCCGCGATGCGGGCTGCGGTCTGCCGCGCTTCCTCTGCGGTGCGGGTGCCGGTACGTTGCCCGGCCAGGCCCAGTTCCAGCAGCACCTCGAAGCGCCGTGTGTATGCGCGGTCGGCGGCCCAGGCCTCGATGACATCCACCTGACCCACCGAATCGACCAGAAACATCGACCGCAAACCAGGCCGTTCGGCGTGTAGCGCCGTCAGCGCGTCCAGCTCGGCGCGCTGGATCACCTGGTTGGCGATCAGCAGCACCGGCACGCCATGGCGCGCGCCCACCGCCGCCTGGAACACGGTGGCGAAGCTGATGCCCCAGGCGCCGGCGTCCAGCTGCAGCTGCCACAGCTCGGGCGACATGCTCGTCTTGCCGTGGGGTGCCAGGTGCAGGCCGCGCTGCGCGCAGAAATCGCGCATCCAGTGCAGGTTGTGCTGCAGCGCCGATTGTTTGAGCACCGCCAGCGGAAGGGCCAGATCGCCGCGCAGCAGGTCCCAGCCTTGCGCCGGGATCTGCTCACGCGATAGCGGTGCGCCGGTGGACGGAAAGCCTTTGAGGTGCGAGCCGAAGGTGGGCATGGGCTCAGCCCTTTTTCTGCCGGGCCGCTGCACGCCGCACCTGTCGGCTTTGCCGGGCCAGATGGCGCTCGGCCTGTGTCGCTCGCTCGGCGTCGCGCCTGGCCTTCAGGCGTTTGCCCAGGGTTCGCGCCACGATGAAGGTGAGCGCAAAGCTCGCCAGCATCAACAGCAGGCTGGTGTTGTCGTGCGTCATGGGGCGCCCCTCCGCACCGCGCACTGCGGGGCTGGACGCCATGGGAGCAGACCGGCGGCGTTCATCATTCCACCCGCGTGACGCGATGGGGCTTGAAGCCCAGGTCTGCCGCCTTGCCCTTGCGGCCACGCGCGGCCCGGGCGTTGTTCAGGCTGCGGATCTCGAGCGTCTCGTCGCGCTCCTTGCCGCCGCGGCCAATGCCGTCGATACGGATGCTGCGCGTGTAGGCGCAGGCGCCGGCCAGCGTGTCCTTGGCTTCCAGGTCGATCAGCATCAGGCCACGACCGCCCTTCTCCATCAGCTTCAATTCGCCGATCTCGAAGGTGAGGATGCGGCCACCGGTGGACGCGCAGGCCACGTGCGTGGCGGGTGCCAGCGGCTGACCACCCGAGGTGTTCATGGCGTGCGAGGGCGCGCAGAGGGTTTCGCCCTCGCCCACGCTGATGAAGGCCTTGCCGGCCTTCTGGCGCGAGACCAGGTTCTCGACCGTGGCCAGGAAGCCGTAACCACCCGTGCCGCTGAGTAGCAGCGTGGCATGGGCCGGGCCGGCGAAGTAGTGCAGCGGCTGCGTGCCACTCTCCAGTTCGATCAGCGTCGTGATGGGCTGGCCGTCGCCGCGCGCGCCGGGCAGGCTGGCCACCGGCACGCTGTAGACGCGGCCATTGCTGCCGAACACGATGAGCGTATCCACCGTTCGGCATTCAAACGTGCCGTACAGACCGTCACCGGCCTTGAAGGCGAAGCTGGCGGCCTCGTGGCCGTGGCCGGTGCGCGCGCGCACCCAACCCTTGCTGGAGATGACCACCGTGACCGGCTCGTCCACCACCTTGATCTCGGCCACAGCCTTCTTCTCAGCCTGGATCAGCGTGCGGCGCGGGTCGGCGAAGGTCTTGGCGTCGGCTTCGATCTCCTTGACCATCAGGCGCTTGAGGCTCGCCGGGTTGGCCAGAATGTCTTCGAGCTTGCCCTGCTCCTCGCGCAGGTCTTTCAGCTCCTGCTCGATCTTGATCGCTTCGAGCCTGGCCAGCTGGCGCAGGCGGATTTCGAGAATGTCTTCGGCCTGGCGGTCGCTGAGCTTGAAAGCCTCGATCAGCGCGGCTTTGGGCTCGTCGCTGTGGCGGATGATGCGGATCACCTCGTCGATGTTCAGCAGCACCAGCTGCCGGCCTTCGAGGATGTGGATGCGGTCCAGCACCTTTTGCAGGCGGTGCTGGCTGCGCCGGGTGATGGTCGTCTGGCGGAAGCTGATCCACTCCAGCAGGATCTGGCGCAGCGACTTCTGGATGGGCTTGCCGTCCAGACCCACCATGGTCAGGTTGATGGACGACGAAGTCTCCAGGCTGGTGTGGGCCAGCAAGGTGGTGATGAGTTCCTGCTGCTCGATGCGGCTGGTCTTGGGCTCGAACACCAGGCGCACGGCGGCGTCTTTGCTCGACTCGTCGCGCACCACATCCAGCACCGCCAGCATGCTGGCTTTGAGCTGCAATTGGTCGGTGCTGAGGGCTTTTTTGCCCGCTTTGACTTTGGGATTGGTGAGTTCTTCGATCTCTTCGAGCACGCGCTGCGAGCTGACGCCCTGCGGCAGCTCGGTCACCACCAGTTGCCATTGGCCACGAGCCAGTTCTTCGATCTTCCAGCGGGCACGCACTTTAAGGCTGCCGCGACCGGTGCGGTAGGCATCGGCAATGTCGCTGGCCGGGCTGATGATCTGGCCGCCACCGGGGTAGTCGGGGCCGGGGATGATGGCCATCAGCTCGCTGTCGGTGAGCTTGTCGTTTTTGATCAAGGCCACGCAGGCGTCGGCCACTTCACGCAGGTTGTGGCTGGGGATCTCGGTGGCCAGGCCCACGGCAATGCCACTGGCACCGTTGAGCAGGCTGAACGGCAAGCGGGCGGGCAACTGGCGCGGCTCTTCGGTGGAGCCATCGTAGTTGGGGATGAAGTCCACCGTGCCCATGTCGATCTCGTCGAGCAGCAAACTGGTGATGCGCGACAAGCGCGCTTCGGTGTAACGCATGGCGGCAGCGCCGTCACCGTCGCGGCTGCCAAAGTTGCCCTGGCCGTCGATCAGCGGATAACGCTGCGAGAAATCCTGCGCCATGCGCACCAGCGCGTCGTACGCGGCCGTGTCGCCGTGCGGGTGGAAACGGCCGAGCACGTCACCGACCACGCGGGCGCTTTTGACGGGCTTGGCGGCGGTGTTGTTGTTCGGGCCGCTGTAGGAGAGGCCCATTCGGTCCATCGCATACAAGATGCGCCGCTGCACCGGCTTTTGGCCATCGCACACATCGGGCAAGGCACGGCCTTTGACGACGGACAGCGCGTATTCGAGGTAGGCACGCTGGGCATAAGCGCCCAGGTGGTCGCCTTCGGGCGCTGCGCTGGGTTCGGGGGTCAACAGGTCAATGGTCATCAAGTTCTTTCTTTGCAGGAACCTGCCTGCAGGCGATGGGTGCGCTCAGGTTTTCGCCCACGGGGTGGGCTCCTACAGGGGATTCAT
>JBJTNV010000025.1:0-18052 GCA_046074205.1 Hydrogenophaga sp. | reverse complement strand
TTCGATTTCGGCCTTGGGCGTGAGGGCGGCCACCGAGTCGATGATGACCAGATCGACCGCACCGGAGCGCACCAGCGAGTCCACGATTTCCAGCGCCTGTTCACCGGTGTCGGGCTGGCTGATCAGCAGTTCTTGCAGGTTCACACCCAGGTTTTGGGCGTACTGCACATCCAGGGCGTGTTCGGCGTCCACAAAGGCGCAGGTGCCGCCCAGTTTTTGCATTTCGGAGATGACCTGCAGTGTCAGCGAGGTCTTGCCCGACGATTCCGGGCCGTAGATCTCGATGACGCGGCCGCGTGGCAGGCCACCGACACCCAGGGCGATGTCCAGACCCAGTGATCCGGTGGAAACGACCTGAATGTCCTCGATGGCCTCGCCTTCACCCAGGCGCATGATGGTGCCCTTGCCGAACTGCTTTTCGATCTGGGCCAGGGCGGCCTGCAGGGCCTTGGCTTTTTCGCTGTTGAGGGCATTGGTCTTGACGGCGGTGTCCATGTGTGGCGCTCCTGTTTGTGAGAGTGGGTACTGGCTTTTGCAGCTTGGTATTGCATACAGCCTGTATGCGTGAACAGGAGTTTATCGGGGAATACTTTCCCGGCAACCACATATTTGGTCAGTTTTCCTTACGATATGCATCCCCCCCTGCGCCGCTGACGCGGCGTCCCGGGGCCAGCGGACACCTCACTCCGATCAGACCCATGGACAACCTGAGCGATCCCCATTTGCCGACCTCCGACGACCGCTGGCGCTCCGGCCATCTGGGCCGCCTGATGGGTCAGGCGCTGCGCCGCTTCGACGAGCGCGTACTGCACCTGATGGCGCACAACGCCGACGTGCCGCTGGCGCTGTCCAACCTCGCGGCGCGCGACCAGATCGGCGCCGCCCACATTCACATCACCCGCCACCTGGCATTGCAAGGATCGCGGCTGACGGACCTGGCCACCAGCGCCGGCATGAGCAAACAGGCCATGGGCGATCTGGTGACACAGTGCGAAGCCTGGGGTCTGGTGAAACGCGAGCCCGACCCCAAAGACGCGCGGGCACGGCGTATCGCGTTCACCGACACGGGCCTGCTCTGGCTCGAGGCCTTCCGCCTGGCCGTGGCGCGCGCCGAGGCCGAGTTCCGGGCCCAGGTCGGCACCGAGGTCGCGGCCGTGGTGGCATTGGGCCTGGAGGCCTATGCCGGCTGAACACACAGGGGTTTGTCCGGGCGGCCTGGACGCTGAACACCCGGGTGCGCCACCTAAAATGACCTAAAAGACCGGCGCCCCGTGACCCCGGCCTGACCCATCTGCGAGGAGACACCGATGCGCATCCTGATTGCCGAAGACGACCAGGTCCTGGCCGACGGATTGCTGCGCGGCCTGCGCGCCGCCGGTGCGGCAGTGGACCACGTGGCCAGCGGCAGCGAGGCCGATGCCGCGCTGATGACCAACAACGAGTTCGACCTGCTCATCCTGGACTTGGGCCTGCCCAAGCTGCACGGACTGGAGGTGCTCAAGCGGCTGCGCTCGCGCGGCTCGACACTGCCAGTGCTCATCCTCACGGCCGCCGACAGCGTGGAAGAACGGGTCAAGGGCCTGGACCTGGGTGCTGACGATTACATGGCCAAGCCCTTTGCGCTGTCGGAGCTGGAAGCCCGTGTTCGGGCCCTCACCCGCCGCGGCATGGGCGGCGCCACCTCCACCATCAAACACGGCCCGCTGGTTTACGACCAGGCCGGTCGCGTCGCGACCATCGACGGCAAGATGGTCGAACTCTCCGCGCGCGAGCTCGGCCTGCTGGAAGTGCTGCTGCAACGCGCCGGCCGGCTGGTCAGCAAGGACCAGCTGGTCGAACGCCTGTGCGAATGGGGCGAAGAGGTGAGCAACAACGCCATCGAGGTCTACATCCACCGGCTGCGCAAGAAGATCGAAAAAGGCCCCATCCGCATCGCCACGGTACGAGGCCTGGGCTACTGCCTCGAAAAGATCTGACGCCCGCCGCGCTCCGTCATGGCCGACGACCACCAGCAAGACCAGGAGCGCATCACCTTTGGCCTGTTCCAGCGCGAGCAGCGCAGTCTGTTCGGCGAAATCCTGGACTGGATGCTCACGCCGTTGCTGCTGCTGTGGCCGCTGTCGCTGGCGCTGACCTGGTTTGTGGCGCAAGGCATTGCCACCAAACCCTTTGACCGTGCGCTCGAATTCAACCTCCAGGCGCTGACGCAGTTCGTCGTGGCCAAAGACAGGCGGGTGAGCTTCAACCTCACGCCGCAGGCCCGCGACCTGCTGCGTGCCGACGACAGCGATCTCGTCTACTACCAGGTGCTGGGCGTGCGTGGAGAGCTGATCAGCGGAGAAAGCGACTTCCCGCTGCCACGCGATACCGAAGCCCCCGAACCCGGCCGCGTGATGCTGCGCGACGACGTGCTGCGTGGCGACGAGGTTCGTGTGGCCTATGTCTGGCTGGAACGCGACACCGAGCCCAGGCGACTGGTCCTCATGCAAGTCGCCGAAACCACCGGCAAACGATCCACGCTGGCCACCGAAATCATCAAGGGCGTGATGGTTCCGCAATTCATCATCCTGCCGCTGGCGGTGCTGCTGGTGTGGATGGCCCTGGTGCGTGGCATCCGTCCGCTCAACGATCTGGAACAGAAAATCCGGGCACGCAAGCCCGATGACCTCAGCCCCATCGAGGAAAGCCATATCCCGCAGGAAGTGGCACCGCTGGTCTCGTCGATCAATGATCTGCTCACACGGCTGAAGGCTTCGCTGACGACACAGAAGCGCTTCCTGGCCGACGCCGCACACCAGCTCAAGACGCCGCTCGCCGGACTGCGCATGCAGGCCGAACTGGCCCAACGCGAGGCCAACCCGCAAGAGATCCGCAACTCGCTGCAGCAGATCGCGCATTCGAGCAAGCGCGCCACCCACACCGTCAATCAGCTGCTGGCCCTGGCGCGTGCCGAAACCACCGGCCGCGCCCTGCCCAACGCGCGCATCGACCTGGCGCGCCTGGTGATGGGCGTGGTGCGCGACTCGGTACCGCGCGCGCTGGAACACGGCACCGACCTGGGCTACGAGGGTCCGGACGAGCTGCCCGCAGACTGCCACATGGACGGTAACCCGACCCTGCTCCAGGAGATGACGCGCAATCTGGTGGACAACGCGATCAACTACAGTGGCAGTGGTGGGGTGGTCACCGCGCGCGTGCTGTTCGACCGCTTCAGCGGTGTGCTGGTGTTGCAGGTGGAGGACAACGGACCGGGCATTCCCGAAAACGAGCGCGAACTGGTACTCCAGCCCTTCTATCGTGCGCTGGGAACCAACGTCGACGGCTCCGGCCTGGGCCTGGCCATCGTCCATGAGATCGCGCAACAGCACAACGCCACGGTGCACATGGAGGACACGCACGCCGAGCGGGCGAAGAAAGGTTTGCGCGTGTCCATCCGCTTCTCGCCGCGCAAGGCGGCGGAGGCATAAATCCCCTTCACAGGGCGGCCGGCGCCTGTCCCGTGCACGGGAAGGGCGCCGCCTCAGGCAGCGGCCGGCGGCTGGTAAACGTTGAGCTGCAGACGCTCGCGCTCAATGACGCGTGCCACCGCGGGCAGGCCTGCAAACCGCTGCGAGAGCGCCCAGGTCGCGGGCAGTGTCGTCGGGTCAATACCGGCATAACCGCCCCAACGCAGCAGGGTCAGCGCGTAGGCGTCCAGCGCAGAGACCTGCTCGCCGGCCAGCCAGGGTGAAGCCTTGACCGCCAGGGCCTCGATTTCACCCAGCAGACCGCGGTAGGTGTTGACAGCGTGGGCACGAATGGCCTTCTGCGCCGCCTCGTCGTCGGTGAACTTCTGCGGCATGAACACGTGGGTGAAGGTCGGATGCACTGTGTTGTTCATCCACACCAGCGTGGACAGCGCCCGGGTGCGTGACAGCCCCGAGGCGGGCAGGATGCCGGCCTGCGGGAACTGGGCGTCCAGGTGCAGCAGGATGGCCACGATCTGGGTGATGACTTCACCGCCGTCCACCAGCACCGGCACCTGGCCGCGCGGGTTGAGCGCCAGGTACTCGGGACTGCGCTGCTCGCCCTTGTGCAGCTTGACGGACACCGGCTCGAAGGCGGCGCCGGCCAGTTCCAGCATGGCGTGCGGGACAAAAGAACAGGCGCCGGGCGCAAAGAACAGTTTGAGGCTCAAGGTGTGTCTCCTGAAGGGGTTGTGAAAGCATCAATCCTGCAAATGTTTTCCGACGATGCCGGCGATCTCGAACATCGTCACCTGGTCCTTGCCGAACACCGGGCGCAGCCTGGCGTCGGCGTTGACCTTGCGCTTGTCGGCGGCGTCCTGCAAGCCGTTCGCCTTGATGTAGTCCCACAGCTTCTTGACCACCTCAGGGCGCGAGACCGCGCCTTCACCGATGACAGCGGCCAGCGCCGCGCTGGGCTGCTTGCCGGTGGCGGCCGTGGTCTTGCGCGGGGCCTTGGGCGCAGCGGCTTTCTTGGCGGCCGGTGCCTTCTTGGCCGCAGCGGCCTTCTTCGCGGGGGCGGCCTTGGCGGCCGGTCGTGCAGCGCCGCCGGCCGTCTTGCGCGGCGGGTACTTGCTCTCGCGCGGCTCGAACTCGAAGTTCACCTTGCCGGCCTCCTTGTCCCAGGCCAGGAAGGCCTTGAAGGGGCGGCGCGTGCGCATGGAAACAAACTTGTCCAGCAGATCGGTCTTGCCGGTGGCCAGCAGCTGGCTCATCTGCTCGCGCGCCACCGGCTGCTGCAGGATGACCTTGCCGCTCTTGAACGTGCAGCTGGGCGTGGGCTGGGCGGCTGTGGGCACAGCCTTGCTGCAGACGTAGTTGGCCCCGTGCTCGAACACCGGCGCGCCGCAGACCGGGCAGCCCCCCAGACTCTCCTGCCCGGCGAAGTCGACCAGCTCACCGGTCTCTTCCGCATTCCGGTCGTCACCGAAGTCGAATTCCAGCTTCCAGTTCTTGTCCTCGTCGCTGTACTTGAGCGCCATCTCGGCCACGAAGGGCCAGCCGGCCTTGGAGCGGAAGCCCTCCAGCGGGCCGATGTGACGGTCGCGCACAAAGGCCTCGGCCTCGACCACCTCGAAAGTGCGACCGGCCGGCGACTTGGTGAACGAGAAGCCGCAGCCCTCGCTGTGGCCGTCAGCACCGGTGCAGGCGTAGCGGCGGTAGTTTTCCTTCACCACGCCGCCGCAGTTGGGGCAGGGCGATTCGAGCGTGGCGTAATTGCCCGGCACGGTGTCGCGGTCGTACTCTTTGGCCTTCTTCACCAGGCGCTCGGTCATGGCGGCGATCTCGGCCATGAAGGCCGCGCGGGAGAGCTTGCCGTGCTCCATCTGCGCCAGCTTGTATTCCCACTCGCCGGTCAGCTCGGGTCTGGAGAGTTCCTCCACCTCCAGGCCGCGCAGCAGGGTCATGAGCTGGAAGGCCTTGGCGGTCGGGATCATCTCCCGGCCTTCGCGCAGCATGTACTTTTCGTTCAGCAGGCCTTCGATGATGGCCGCACGCGTGGCGGGCGTGCCCAGGCCTTTTTCCTGCATGGCCTCGCGCAGTTCGTCGTCCTCGATGAACTTGCCCGCGCCTTCCATGGCGCCCAGCAGCGTGGCTTCCGAATAGCGCGCCGGCGGCCGGGTCTTCAGGCCCTTGGCTTCCACCGTCTCTGTGCGCACGGTCTCGCCCTCGCGCACCGGCACCAGGTTCTGACCCTTGTCGCCTTCCTTCGCGCCTTCGACGTCTTCGGCGGCTTCCTTGCCGTAGACGGCCATCCAGCCCGGTTTGACCAGCACCTTGCCCTCGGTCTTGAAATGATGATTCAGAACCTTGGAAATTCGGGTCGTCACCATGAACTCGGCGCTGGGGAAGAACACCGCCAGGAAGCGACGCACCACCAGGTCGTAGAGCTTCTGCTCGGCCTCGGAGAGGCCGCTGGGCGCCTGCAGTGTCGGAATGATGGCGAAGTGGTCCGAGACCTTGCTGTTGTCGAAGATGCGCTTGCTGGGCTTGATGTAGTTCCCGTTGAGCGCCGTCAGCGCGTGCGGCGCCAGGTGCTTCATGCCGCTGTCGGCCAGCATCTCGAAGGTCTGCTTGACCGTGCCCAGGTAGTCCTCGGGCAGGTGGCGCGAGTCGGTCCGCGGGTAGGTCAGGGCCTTGTGGCGTTCGTACAGGCTTTGCGCGAGTTGCAGCGTGGTCTTGGCCGAAAAGCCGAAGCGGCCGTTGGCCTCGCGCTGCAGGCTGGTCAGGTCGTACAGCAGGCCGCTGGCCTGCGTCGTGGGTTTGCTCTCCTCGTTGACGCTGGCGGCCTTGCCGCGCACGGCCTCGACGATGGCCAGCGCCTCGCGGTGGTCCCACAGGCGGTCGGCGCGCTGGTCGGCGTCGGCATCGTCGCCGGTGGGCTTCTTGAAGGCGGGGTCGAACCATTTGCCGGGGTACTCGCCGGCCTCGGCCAGGAAGCTGGCGTGGATTTCCCAGTAGTCGCGGCTGCGGTGGGCGCGGATCTGCTCTTCGCGCTCGACCACGATCGACAGCGTGGGCGTCTGCACCCGGCCCACCGTGGTGAGGAAGAAGCCGCCGTCGCGCGAGTTGAAGGCCGTCATGGCGCGGGTGCCGTTGATGCCGACCAGCCAGTCGGCCTCGGAGCGGCTGCGGGCCGCATCGGCCAGGCCGCGCATCTGTTCGTCGCTGCGCAGCTTCTCGAAGCCGTCGCGGATGGCGGCCGGCGTCATGGACTGCAGCCACAGGCGCTGCACCGGCTTGCCCAGGCCCTGGTACTGTCCACCCTTGAGGCCACCGGCGTACTGTTCGATCAGGCGGAAGATCAGTTCCCCTTCACGGCCCGCGTCACAGGCGTTGATCAGGCGGCCCACGTCCTTGCGCTTGGCCAGCTTGACCACGGCCGACAGGCGCGACTTGGTCTTGTCGATGGGCTTGAGCTCGAAATAGGGCGGCAACACCGGCAGGTGGGCGAAGCTCCACTTTCCGCGCTTGACATCGAACTGCTCGGGTGCGGCGATCTCCACCAGGTGACCCACGGCGGAGGTCACCACGTACTGCTCGTTCTCGAAATGGTCATCGTGCTTGTCGAACTTGCCCGCCACCGGGGTGAGCGCGCGCACGATGTCTTGGGCCACGGAAGGCTTCTCGGCAATGACCAGGGTCTTGTTCATCTCTACAATTTGGCTTCACGCGCGTGTACACGCGCACGGGAGCGCACACGCATACACGCGCGCACCTGCATGAAACAACCTTACCAAAGTTTCCGGACGTGACGTCAAGCCCCCGCACCCGCACCGCCGCCCGCCCGGCTTCTGCCGCTGTCAAACCGGTCCGGCGCCTCCAGACGCGACGCTCCGGCGTGCATGGCAGGGGCGTGTACGCCCTGGTCGACCTGGCCGAGGGTGAGACCCTCATCGAATACGTCGGCGAAGTGATCCCCTGGGACGAAGCGCTGCGCCGCCATCCGCACGACCCGCACGACCCGAACCACACCTTTTATTTCCATATCGACGAAGACCACGTCATTGACGCCAAGGTCGGCGGCAACTCTTCGCGCTGGATCAACCACAGCTGCGACCCGAACTGCGAGGCCGAGGTGGACGACGGCCGCGTGTTCATCCGCGCGTTGCGCAACATTGCGGCCGGTGAAGAACTGTTCTACGACTATGGGCTGGTCATCGACGAGCCCTACACACCCGCCCTCAAAAAACAGTACCCCTGCTGGTGCGGGGCGCAGAACTGCCGCGGCACCCTGCTGGCGCCCAAGCGCGGCGGCAAAGCCACCCAACTCGGATGAGCGACCTGCTCGCCCATGTCGAAGGCATCTGGCAGGCGGTGGCACCGCAGCTGCCGGGCTTCACCGTCGAAGTGCTGCCCGCGATTGACTCCACCAACACCGAACTGATGCGCCGCGCGCGCAGCGGCCCGCTCACACCGGTGCTGCTCGCGGCCGAGGAGCAGACGGCCGGCCGCGGCCGAATGGGCAAGGGCTGGCACAGCCAGGCGGGCCAGTCGCTGACCTTCTCGCTGGCCCTGCCGCTGGCGCCCGCCAGGTGGGCCGGCCTCTCACTGGCCGTGGGGGTGAGTCTGGCCGAGAACCTGCACGACGACGTGCGCCTGAAATGGCCCAACGACCTGTGGTGGCAGCAGCGCAAGCTGGGGGGCATTCTGGTGGAAACCGCTGGCAACGGTGAAGGCGCTGCCGCACCACGCAACGTGGTGATCGGTGTGGGTCTGAACATCGCCCGACCCGCCGATGCCGCCGTGGCCGGGGGCCCTGCGGCCATGCCGCCAGCCGGCCTGTCGGAGCTGCACATGGGTATCACCGTGGGCGAGGCGCTGGCGCGTGTCGCTGCAGCGCTGGTGCGCGATGTGATGCTGTTCGAGGCTGAGGGCTTTGCGGCTTTCGCCGACCGCTTCGCCCAACGCGACGCGTTGCGGGGACGGCCACTGCGGCTGAGCGACGGCACCGAGGGCCTGGGCGCCGGTGTGGATGCCGAAGGTGGCCTGCTGCTGAGCACCGCACACGGCCTGCAGACCGTCACCAGTTCGGAAGTGAGTGTGCGCCCATGCTGAGATGGCTGATCGTTCTGCTGGTGCTGGCCAATGCGGGCTACTTTGCCTGGACGCAAGGCCAGCTGGCGGCCCTGGGACTGGTCCCGGCAGAGCCGTCCGAACCGCAGCGTCTGCAGGCACAGATCCGGCCGGAAGCACTGCGGCTGCTCAATGGTCCGAAAGCGGCTGCACCCAACCCCTCAGCCGCCCTGCCGGCCGTCGAAAGCCCCACCGAGGAGCCGCCGGCAGAACCCGCCGAGACCCGTGCCACCCCCGAACCGACCGCCTGCTGGGCCGCGGGCGGCTTCACCGCCAGCCAGGAGGCGGTGTTGCGCAGCGCACTCGCCTCGACCGGTCTGCCCGCTGAGGCCTGGCAACTCAGCGAGCAGCAAACCGCAGGGCGTTGGGTGGTTTACATGGGACGCTACAACGCCGAACAACTTGAGCGCAAGCGCGAAGAGCTGAAAGCCCGGGGTGTCGACTTCCGCACCCTGCCGCCGCCCCTGGGGCCAGCACTGGCGCTGGGAACCTTCTCCAGCGAAGCGTCGGCCCAGCAGGGCCTTCAGGATGTAGGCAAAAAGGGCGTGCGCACCGCCCGCGTGGTGCAGGAACGCCCTGAATCCAGCGTCTGGAACCTGCGCCTGCCCGCCATCACCGACGCCCAGCGCGCCACGGTCGCCGGCCTGGGCGCCGCGCTGGCGGGCAAACGGCTGCAAGCCTGCGAATAAAAAAAGCCGCTGTTTGCACAGCGGCTTTTTCTTCGAACAACACGCACGCATCCGCAGCGCGTGCCTGACCCCAGGGCACCCGTGTAACCGGCTTTGCCGGGCCACAGGGTGCGTCCCCCCTCTAGGGGGGGGAAGCCGCGAAGCGGCGCAGGGGGGCGCTTATTTGCTGACGACGCGGACCATTTCGAGGCACTTGTTGGAGTAGCCCCACTCGTTGTCGTACCAGCTCACCACCTTGACGAAGGTCTTGTCCAGGGCGATGCCGGCATCGGCGTCGAACACGCTGGTGCAGGTCTCGCCACGGAAGTCGGTGGCCACAACTTTGTCGGTCGTGTAGCCCAGCACGCCCTTGAGCGCGCCTTCGCTTTGCGCTTTCATCTCGGCGCAGATCTCTTCGTAGCTGGCTTCGCTGTTGAGCTCAACGGTCAGGTCCACCACCGACACGTCGGAGGTCGGCACCCGGAAGGACATGCCGGTCAGCTTCTTGTTCAGTTCGGGGATCACCACGCCCACGGCCTTGGCGGCGCCGGTGGAGGACGGGATGATGTTTTCCAGGATGCCGCGGCCACCGCGCCAGTCCTTGTTGGACGGGCCGTCCACCGTCTTCTGCGTGGCAGTGGCGGCGTGCACGGTGGTCATCAGGCCGCGCTTGATGCCCCACTTGTCGTTGAGCACCTTGGCCACCGGGGCCAGGCAGTTGGTGGTGCAGCTGGCATTGGAGATGATGGCCTGACCGGCGTAGGTCTTGTCGTTCACGCCGAAGACGAACATCGGGGTGTCGTCCTTGGACGGGGCGGACAGGATGACCTTTCTGGCACCGGCGTCCAGGTGCTTCTGCGCAGTGACCTTGTCCAGGAACAGGCCGGTGGATTCGATGACGACGTCGGCGCCGACCTCGGCCCACTTCAGGTTGGCGGGGTCACGCTCCTGCGTCAGGCGGATGGTCTTGCCGTTGACGACGATGTTGCCGCCCTCGACCTTGACGGTGCCCTTGAAGCGGCCGTGCACGCTGTCGTACTGCAGCATGTAGGCCAGGTAGTCGGGCTCCAGCAGATCGTTGATGGCCACGATCTCGATGTCCGGGAAGTTCTGGATCGCGCTGCGCAGCACGTTGCGCCCGATGCGGCCGAAACCGTTGATACCGACTTTGATAGCCATGTCCGTTACTCCTTCAGTTGGGAAAGTTGCTGATCAATAAAACAATTCAACGCAGAAAGGTTTCCATCCAGGGTGCCGCCGGGCCGGCTTTGCCGGACGGCCAGTGCCGCCCCCTTGAGGGGGTCGCGCGCAGGGCGGCAGGGGTGGGTCATGTCGCCAGCACGGTGCGGACGGTGTCCACCACGTTGGCCGGCGTGAAGCCGAAGTGCTGGAACAGCACCGGCGCCGGGGCCGATTCGCCGTAGGTGTCGATGCCAACCACGGCCGACACACCGTACTTCCACCAGCCATCGGTGGAACCCATCTCGACCGCGACGCGCGGCAGGCCCTTGGGCAGCACGGCGGCCTTGTAGGCGGCATCCTGGCGGTCGAACACGCTGGTGCTGGGCAGAGAGACCACGCGCACGGCGATCTTGTGGTCTTTGGCCAGGGCTTCCTGCGCCTTGAGCGCCAGCTGCACTTCGGAGCCGGTGGCGATGATCACGGCCTGGGCCTTCTTCCTGAGGCCCACGTCGGCCGGCTCGGACAGCACGTAGCCGCCCTTGCTGATATCGGCCAGGTCGGCCTTGGGTGCATAGGGCAGGTTCTGGCGCGACAGGCACAGCGCGCTCGGGCGGTTCGCGGTCTGCAGGGCCACGGCCCAGGCCACCGCGGTTTCGGCCGTGTCGGCCGGGCGCCAGACGTCCAGGTTGGGGATCAGGCGCAGGCTGGCGACGTGTTCGATCGACTGGTGGGTCGGACCGTCTTCACCCAGGCCGATGGAGTCGTGGGTGAAGACGTGGATCACGCGCTGCTTCATCAGCGCGGCCATGCGGATAGCGTTGCGGCTGTAGTCGCTGAAGGTCAGGAAGGTGCCGCCGTAGGGGATGAAGCCGCCGTGCAGGGCGACGCCGTTCATGATGGCCGCCATGCCGAATTCGCGCACGCCGTAGTTGATGTGGCGGCCGCCCACGCCGGCGTCGTTCTTCACGACGTCACCCGCAAGGTTGAAGCGCAGGTTGGGCGTGGACTTGGTGTTGGTCAGGTTGGAGCCGGTCAGGTCGGCCGAACCGCCCAGCAGCTCGGGCAGTGCCGCCGTGAAGTGCTCCAGCGCAATCTGGCTGGCCTTGCGGCTGGCCACGGTCTCGGCCTTGGTGTGGGCGTCGACGGCGGCGTTGACCGCGACCTGGTGGAACGACTTGGGCAGCTCGCCCTTCATGCGGCGCACGAACTCCTTGGCCAGCTCGGGGAAGGCGGCCTTGTAGGCGGCAAACTGGGCGTTCCAGGCGGCCTCGGCGGCCTTGCCGGCGTCCTTGGCATCCCAGGCGGCGTACACGTCCTTCGGGATCACGAAGGGCGCGTGGCTCCAGCCCAGGGCTTCGCGGGTGAGCTGGATTTCTTCGGCGCCCAGCGGCTCGCCGTGGGCCTTGGCGGTGTTGGCGCGGTTCGGGCTGCCCTTGCCGATGCTGGTCTTGCAGCAGATGAGCGTGGGCTTGTCGGCGCTGTTCTTGGCGGCGGCAATCGCGGCGCTCACGGCGTCGGCGTCGTGGCCGTCCACGGCGCGGATCACGTTCCAGCCGCAGGCTTCAAAACGCTGGGGGGTGTTGTCGATGAACCAGGGCGCGACCTGGCCGTCGATGGAGATGCCGTTGTCGTCGTACAGGGCCACCAGCTTGTTGAGCTTCCACGCACCGGCCAGGGCCACGGCCTCGTGGCTGATGCCTTCCATCAGGCAGCCGTCGCCCAGGAACACGTAGGTGTGGTGGTCGACGATGGCGTGGCCTTCGCGGTTGAACTCGGCCGCCAGCAGCTTCTCGGCCAGCGCCATGCCCACCGCGTTGGTGATGCCCTGGCCCAGCGGGCCGGTGGTGGTTTCCACGCCGGGGGTGATGCCCACCTCGGGGTGGCCGGCGGTCTTGCTGTGCAGCTGGCGGAAGTTCTGCAGCTCACTCATCGGCAGGTCGTAACCCGTGAGGTGCAGCAGCGCGTAGATCAGCATGGAGCCGTGGCCGTTGGACAGCACGAAGCGGTCGCGGTCGGGCCAGTGCGGGTTGGCCGGGTTGTGTTTGAGGTGCCGGTTCCACAACACCTCGGCGATATCGGCCATGCCCATGGGTGCGCCCGGGTGGCCGCTCTTGGCCTTTTCCACGGCCTCGACGGCGAGCATGCGGATGGCGTTCGCCATCTGACGGGCGAGTTCAGGCGAAGGGTTCTGCATACAGAGTCCTGAAGAAAGGAAAAGGAAGAAGGGGAAAACGAAGGCCCGTGAGGGGAAGCCTGGCGAGAACGCCGTGGAACCGGCTTTGACGGGCCGCAGGTGTTGCCCCCCAGTGGGGGGGTGGCGGCGTCAGCCGACGCGGGGGGCGTAGTGTTTTTTCCGCTCCATCATCCGCCAGATGAAGGGCGTGAAGATGAGCTGCATCGCGATCTCCATCTTCCCGCCGGGCACGACGATGGTGTTGGCGCGGCTCATCCACGAGCCGTTGATCATGTGCAGCAGGTACTGGAAGTCGATGCCCTTGGGCTGGGCGAAGCGGATCACGACCATGCTCTCGTCGGCGCTGGGAATGTCTCGGGCGATAAAGGGGTTGGACGTGTCCACCACCGGAACGCGCTGGAAGTTCACATGCGTCAGACCGAACTGCGGGACGATGTAGTTCACGTAGTCGGGCATGCGGCGCAGGATGGTGTCCACCACCGCTTCCTGGCTGTAGCCGCGCTGGGTCTTGTCGCGAATCAGCTTCTGGATCCACTCCAGGTTGATCGACGGCACCACGCCGATCAGCAGGTCCGGGTAGCGGGCGATGTCCACGCTGCCGGTCTTCACCGCGCCGTGCAGGCCTTCGTAGAACAGCAGGTCGGTGCCGGCCGGAATGTCTTCCCAGGGCGTGAAGGTGCCGGGCTCTTGCTGGTAGGGCGCTGCCTCTTCGGCGTTGTGCAGGTACTTTCGGCACTGACCCGATCCGTCGGCGGCGTACTGGCGGAACAGGGTCTCGATGTCCTCGAACAGGTTGCCCTCCGCGCCGAAGTGGCTGAAGTGACGATTGCCTTTGGCCTCTTCTTCGGCCATGCGCTGCTTCATGGCCTTGCGGTCGTAGCGGTGGAAGCTGTCGCCCTCGATCAGCGCGGCGGTCAGGTTCTCGCGGCGGAAGATGTTCTGGAAGGTGCGGGTCACGGTCGAGGTGCCCGCGCCGCTGGAACCGGTGATCGCGATGATGGGATGTCGTTCGGACATGAGGACTCCTTATCCCCCGCGCCGCCGTCGGCGTGCCCCCCCAGGGGGCAACACCCGCCGTCTGGCAAAGCCGGCGCAGCGGTGTTCTAGACGAAGGCTTTGCGGGGACAGATGGTGGGGTTAATGAGGGGTTGACGGATGGGTGAGGCGGGTCATGGAGGTGGTCAGTCCCTGAACAAAGAGCGCTCAGCGAACAGCGGGTTGTCGTCCTTGTAGGCAACCGGTTCGCGGTGGTAACGCTCGATGCGATCGACCTCGTTCTTGCTGCCGAACACCAGGCCAATGCGCTGGTGCAGCGCGGTGGGCTGGACGGCCAGCATCGGTTCACAGCCGGTGCTGGCCCGACCACCGGCCTGCTCCATGACCATGCCGATGGGGTTGGCTTCGTACAGCAGGCGCAGGCGGCCCGGCTTGCTGGCGTCCTTGGTGTCGCGCGGGTACATGAAGACGCCGCCGCGCATGAGGATGCGGTGCGCCTCGGCCACCATGGAGGCGATCCAGCGCATGTTGAAGTCTTTGCCGCGCGGGCCAGTCTTGCCAGCCAGGCATTCGTCCACATAGCGCTTGACCGGCGCTTCCCAGAAACGGGCATTGGAAGCGTTGATGGCAAATTCCTGGGTGTCCTGCGGAATCTGGATGTTCGGGTGGGTGAGCTTGAACTCGCCCAGACTGGGGTCGAGGGTGAAACCGTTCACGCCGTTGCCCACGGTCAGCACCAGCATGGTGGACGGGCCATACAGCGCATAGCCGGCCGCCAGCTGCTGGGTGCCTGGCTGCAGGAAGTCAGAGGGCTTGATGTCGCGACCGCTGTCGATCACATCCTGGGGTGCCCGCAGCACCGAGAAGATGCTGCCCACCGATACGTTGACGTCGATGTTGCTCGAACCATCGAGCGGGTCGAAGACCAGCAGGTACTTGCCACGCGGGTACTGACGCGGAATCTGGTAGGGCTCATCCATCTCTTCCGAGCCCATGCCCGCCAGGTGACCGCCCCAGTTGTTGGCGTGGATGAACATTTCGTTGCTGACGACATCAAGCTTTTTCTGGGTCTCTCCCTGCACGTTGATGCTGGCACCCGCTTCGCCGTGATTGCCCAGCATGTCGCCAAGCTCGCCGAAGGCCACAGCCCGTGCAATGGCCTTGCAGGCCAGCGCCACGTCCAGGATCAGCGCATTGAAGTCGCCGCTGGCGGCGGGAAACCGGCGTCGCTCCTCGATCAGGAACTGGGTCAGTGTGGAGCGGCGGGACAAAGGCATGTTGACAGCTCGGGAAAGGTTGGGGGAATCAGCCGTGCCATTCCTGCAGCCGGGCCACACGGACCTGGCTGAGATCAGGCACCACGCGCAGCGCACCCTTGAAGTCGTGGTGGGCGGTGTAACGGTTGGGCGTGACGACGGTGTCCAGCCCGGCGGCCACGGCGGCGCGCAGGCCGTTGGACGAGTCCTCGAAGGCCACGCACTGCGCCGCCTGCAGGCCCATGTCGGCCAGCACCTTCAGGTACACCTGCGGGTGGGGCTTCTTGATGGGAGCATTGGACGCGTCGCCGATGGCCAGGAAGTGGCTGCGCCAGTCCGGCCCGATGGCCGAGCGCAGCAGCGCCGCGATGTTGACCGGCGAAGTGGTGGTGGCGATGGCCAGCTGCAGGCCTTGGCGACGGGCGTCGTCCATCAACGCCAGTACGCCGGGGCGCAGCTGGACCGCGCCATTGAGAACTGCGTTCTCGTACCAGGCGGTCTTGATCGCGTGCAGGCGCTCGATGGTGTCGGTCAGGGCGCCGGCGCCCACCTCGGTCATGTTCGGCTCCACCGTCCGCCAGTGGTGCAGGATGCGCTCCTTGCCGCCGGAGATTTCCAGCAGCCGGGTGTAAAGCGGCTCATCCCAGTACCAACCGAGGCCCTCCTGCCGGAAGGCGTGGTTGAACGCTTCCCGGTGCACGGATTCGGTGTCGGCCAGGGTGCCGTCGACGTCAAAAATCAGGGCGCTGAGCATGGGTTTTCGCAGGTGTGAGGGTCACGCTGGAGACGACTGGAGATCACTATAAGCAGTCAATTAAATAAGGTAAATTCACTATTTCTTCAGTTTGGATTCAGGTAAAACTGAATTTTTAGCCACCCGGCTCCACCTCAGCGTGTCAGCGCCAGGAACAGGGCCGGCAGACGCTCCGGCAGGCGTTCCACCTGGTCGATCACGGTGTAGCGCTGGCCGAAGATGTCGCTCACATAGGCGTCAGCGTTCGGGTCCAGGCTGATGCAGTGGGTGTAGATGCCCTGCTGGTCCAGCTCGCGCACCGCGCGGCGGGTGTCCTCGATCAGCAGCCGTTCGTCCGGGCTGTCCACATCCGAGGGCTGGCCGTCGGTCAGCACCAGCAGCAGCTTCTTGTCGGCCGGGCGGGTGACCAGCGTGTGGGCGGCGTGGCGCATGGCCGCACCCATGCGGGTGGACCAGCCGGCCTGCAGCGCCGCCAGGCGGGCCTTGACGTCCTCGCTGAAGGTCTCGCCGTAGCCCTTGATGTGCAGGTACCGCACGTCGTGCCGGGTGTTGGAGTGGAAGCCGGCGATGGCAAGCGGGTCGCCCAGCCGCTCAATGGCCCAGGCCAGCAGGGCCACCGCTTCCTGGCTCAGCTCCAGCACGGTCTGCTGACCGCCAGGCACCGTCTGGTTCAGCGACTCGGACAGGTCCAGCAGCAGCGACACGGCGATATGCCGTCCGTCGGTGCGATGGCTCATGTTGATGCGCGGGTCAGGCATGGCGCCGCCCTTGAAATCGATCAGCGAACGGATGGCCACGTCCAGGTCCAGTTCGCTGCCCTCCTCCTGGTAACGGATGCGCCGCTGGTCCTGCGGCTTGAGCAGGTCCAGCACGCGTTTGAGCCGCTTGGCCAGCGCCGCGTGCTTGAGCAGCAGCGCATCGATGTCGGCCGGGTGGCCGCGCGGGTGCAGGTGCTCGTACAGGCTTACCCAGTCGGGTCGGTAGGTCTGGCTGTGGCAGTCCCATTCGGGGTAGTGGCGCGGCGGCAGGGCCTGCAGCTCGTTCTGCGGTGCACGGGCTTTCTCCGGGTCGTCGAAGAAGTCCTCGTCGTCGCTGTTTTCGATGAAGCGCCAGAGGTGGCGGTTGTCGTCGCGGTAGGGCACCACCGTGTCGTCGAACCAGACTTTGGCGAACTGGTCGCTGGGGCGCCGGCTGCGGGACACGTAAGTCAGTGCCTGCTCCGCCACAGCGGCCGTGCTGGACTCACCCTCGGCCAGCACGGCGTGCAGGCGTTCCACGGTCTGCAGCAGCAGCGGATCGGTGTAGCCGTGGGCCGGGTCCAGCACCGCGCGCGAGATCATGGCCAGCCGGTGCCGCAGGCAGGAGGTGATCTGTTCGTCGCACGCGCCCTGCGCCGGCTTCGGGTGTAGGGCCAGCAGCACGCGCCGCAGGCCCGGGTAGGCGCGGCACACCAGCCAGTCGATGCGCGCGTCCTCGAAGCACTCCACCGCCATGCGCTGGAACGGGCTCCAGTTGTCGGCGATCAGCGGGCGGCTCCAGCGCCGGTGGCCGGCCATGTGGGCCAGCACGGCGCGGTAGCGGTCCATGCCGCTGACCCTCACCCCCAACCCCTCTCCCGCGACGGGAGAGGGGAGCGTGAACGCGTCGAACACGTCGGGCACGCGCAGGCCCAGCGCATCGTAGTACGGCACCGGCTGCCGCAGCTCGTCGAACGCGGTCGAGTAAGGCACCAGGGTCGGTTTCTCGCCCCACATCGAACGCAGGTACAGGTCCAGCTTGCGTTCCACATCAGCGAACAGCACCCCGTGGCGTTCGCGCTGCAGCACCGCGCGCGCGTCGGCCGACCGCAGCGAGAAATAGTCGGTCTGCCGCTCGGGATGGTGGTGGTAGTTGCGCACGCCGTAGTCCACCCAGTTCTTCAGGCCCTGCAGCGCCAGCAGGCCCAGCAGGCGCGGCGCCTGTTCAAAGAACAGCGGCAGCCCCGGACTGGGGAAGGTGGTGTGGTGGCCGTGGATGGAGCCGGTGGTGCGCACCATCAGGTCGGCCGCGATGCCCATGTAGTGCTGCAACTGCCCGGCCGTCTGCAACCGGCGCGCCACCGGCGCGAGGGTTTGCAGGAAGGGCGCAATGGCCTTGCCGTTGGGTGACTTCTGCAGCCGCATGACGAAGGCCATGACCTCGTGCAGCGCGTCGGGAGCGCCCAGCGCCTGCGCGGCCGAGGGCCATTCCTCCAGAAACACCAGCATGGGCTCGACGCCGCGACCAAGCTTGCCCAGCACGCGCGCCGCCTCCAGGTAGGCGGGCAGATCGGCTTCCGGCAACAGCGCGCGCGCCTCGACCATCAAATCATCGAACACCGCGTCCACCTGGGGGAAGCGTGTGTCCAGCCGGCGCCAGGCGTCGGCCAGCCAGCCATCGCG
>JBJTNV010000024.1:0-21508 GCA_046074205.1 Hydrogenophaga sp. | reverse complement strand
CTTCATCCCGAAGCAGGCTGAGCGTCCGGTGTACTCCTATCGCCTGTCGATCGTGCACTTCTGGGCCCTGATCTTCACCTACATGTGGGCGGGTCCGCACCACCTGCATTACACGGCCCTGCCGGACTGGACGCAGTCGATCGGCATGCTGTTCTCCCTGATCCTGCTGGCACCGAGCTGGGGCGGCATGATCAACGGCATCATGACCCTGTCGGGAGCATGGCACAAGCTGCGTGATGACCCCATCCTGCGCTTCCTGATCGTGTCCCTGTCGTTCTACGGCATGTCCACCTTCGAAGGCCCGATGATGTCCATCAAGACGGTCAACGCACTGAGCCACTACACCGACTGGACCGTGGGTCACGTGCACTCCGGCGCCCTGGGTTGGGTGGGCCTGGTGTCCATGGGATCGCTGTATTACTTGATCCCGCGCCTGTTCGGCCAGAAGAAGATGTATTCGGTTCCTGCCATCGAGATTCACTTCTGGATCGCGACCATTGGCATCGTCCTCTACATCGCCGCCATGTGGATCGCCGGTGTGATGCAGGGCCTGATGTGGCGTTCCGTGAATCCGGACGGCAGCCTGACCTACACCTTTGTCGAATCCGTCAAGGCGACCTTCCCCTTCTACGTGATCCGGCTGCTCGGCGGCCTGCTGTATCTCGGCGGCATGGTCCTGATGCTGTGGAACGTGATCATGACGGCCCGCCAGGGACGTGCAGAGAACACCCCGGTGCTGGTGCCGGCCCATGCCTGAGGAGAATAAAAAAATGGCTAGCAACGAACACCTGTCCGGTCACGCCCGGATCGAAACCAGCAACTTTCTGATGATCGTCCTCATCACCCTCGTGGTGGCCGTGGGCGGTCTGGTGGAAATCGTGCCCCTGTTTTTCCAGAAGTCGACCACGCAACCCATTGAGGGCCTCAAGCCCTACACGGCACTGCAGCTGGCCGGGCGCGACGTCTATGTCAGCGAGGGCTGCTACAACTGTCACTCGCAGATGATCCGGCCCTTCCAGGCCGAAACGCTGCGTTATGGCCCGTACTCGGTGGCCGGCGAGTTTGTGTACGACCGGCCCTTCCAGTGGGGCTCCAAACGAACCGGTCCGGATCTGGCCCGTGTCGGCGGTCGCTACAGCGACGAGTGGCATCGTGTGCACCTGAACAATCCGCGCGATGTGGTGCCCGAGTCGAACATGCCGGCTTACCCCTTCCTCGCGACCAAGCTGGTGAACGCAGAGAGCATGCCCAAGCGCATGGAGGTACTTCGCATGCTGGGTGCACCTTATACCGACGAGGAAATTGCCCAATCGGTCGAAGAGGTCAAAGGCAAAACACAGCAGGAAGCCGTGATCGCTTACCTGCAGGTGCTGGGAACGGCGCGCAGCGCTGCCAAGGCTGCCGCTCCCGCCGCCAACCAGTAACAGGTGGACCCCATGGACATCAACGATCTGCGCAGCATCGTCACGGTGGTCAGCCTGCTGACCTTCGTCGGCATCGTGGCCTGGGCGTGGTCCAAGCGCAATCAATCGGGTTTTGAAGAGGCCGCCCGGCTGCCTTTCAACGACGACTGATACGCCCCACCAAGAAGAGAAACATCATGAGCGACTTTACGAGCAACTTCTGGAACATCTACGTGGCGGGGCTGACCTTGGTCAGCATCATTGCCTGCCTGGTTCTGCTCTGGATCAGCGGTACCACCAAAGCAGCCACCCTGCACGACAACTCGACGGGTCACGTCTGGGACGGCGATCTCAAGGAGTTGAACAACCCGTTGCCCAAGTGGTGGGTGTACCTGTTCATCATCACCTGCATCTTCGGCCTTGCCTACGGTGCGCTCTACCCGATGTTCGGCAAGTTCCAGGGCATGCTGGGCTGGTCATCGCAGGGTCAGCATGCGGCTGAGGTGAAGAAAGTGGAAGACGCCATCGCCCCGATCTACGCGAAGTACAACGGCATGAAGCCGGAGGACATCGCGGCTGACGCACAGGCCATGGCCATCGGCGAGCGGCTGTTCATGAACTACTGCGCCCAGTGCCACGGTTCTGATGCCCGTGGTGCCAAGTCGTTTCCCAATCTGGCCGATGGCGACTGGCTGGGTGGCACAGGGCATGCCTATATCCAGACCACGATCTCCCAGGGACGCACTGGCGTGATGCCGCCGATGGCCGCAGCCGTCGGTTCTGCGGAGGATGTGCGTAACGTGGCGCACTATGTGCTCAGCCTGTCGGGCAGCCCCAGCGATGCTGCGCGTGTCGCTTTGGGTAAGGAAAAGTTTGCGGCTTGCGCCGCGTGTCATGGCCAGGATGGCAAGGGCATGCATGCCATGGGTGCCCCCAACCTGACCGATGACATCTGGTTGCACGGTTGGGGTGAGGAGGCCATCATCAAGGCGGTCAATCAAGGTTTCAACAACCAGATGCCTGCTCAGGCTGCCTTGCTCAACGAGGCCCAGATCAATGTGCTGGCATCCTATGTCTGGGGCCTCTCGAACAAAAAGGTCACCCAGTAAGCGCCAGTGCTTCAGGGCAGCGTGAGCGCGCTGCTCGATGTTTCGGGGCTCTTCACATCGCTGTGTGAAGGCCCCTTTTCATTTCACCATTCCAGCCGTCACCCCTGCCCGCAGTCCTTGCTCAACTTCGCGTGGCCCGGGTAGGATGTTGGCTGACTCCCTGTCGCGCGCCCATGGCGCTCCTGGTTTTACATCATGAACACTGCTGCAGACTCAAAGACGCGCCGCCTTGTCCACCCTGCCTCGTGGTGGCGAGAGCCGATGATGTGGTTGGTCGTCGGTGGCCCCGCTGTTGTTGTGGTCGCCGGCGTTATGACCGCGGTGATCGCGATCAAAGGGGCAGATCCGGTGCTCGACAAAGAGGCGTTCGAGAAAGAACTCAAAGCTGCCACGGCGCACCTGGATGATGAGGCCAAGAAGAATGCATTGCTTCAGCTGCAGCCGGCCCACCAGGCTCGCAACCATGCAGCTTCACCGGTCGCTCCCAAGGCGCCCTGAGGGCAGACAAACCGTTCGAGGAGAGGGCACATGAGCGCACAGCGATGGATGTGGATTGCATGGCCGGCCTTTCTGGTGGCTGCCGTGTTGGAGATGCTGGTATTTGCATTGGTCGATCCCAGTGAACTGCATTGGTCCGGTCATGCATTGGATTGGTCCCGGCAAACGGTCTATACCGTGGCCTTTTTTGTGTTCTGGGCGGCGGCCATGGCCTCCAGCGCGCTGACGACCCTCTTGGCCATGTCGCCCTTTGAGGTCAACCGCTGTCCTGTGCCACCGGACCAGCGACCGTCCGACTGCGCACGCAGCAGTGGTTGCTGCTGAGGAGTCGTCCAGCCGGCAGCTGAAGCGCCCGATGCTGGCAGCGACCGGTGTCCAGGGTCGCGTCTGCAGGTGGATGGGTTTTGAGTCAGCGACAGGGCTGCGGATTCACGATCAGGCGCAGGGCGTCGGTATCTTTGATGTGCACGTAACGCTGTTTCACATCAATGACGCCGTCGTCGACGAATTTTGAGAATGTGCGGCTGACGGTTTCCAGCTTCATGCCGAGGTAGCTGCCGATTTCCTCTCTCGTCATCCGCAGGATGAGTTCGGACTGTGAGAAGCCCCGGGCGTGAAGGCGTTGTACGAGGTTGAGCAAAAAAGCCGCCAGCCGTTCTTCCGCGCGCATGCTCCCGAGCAGCAGCATGACCGAGTGGTCACGGACAATTTCGCGGCTCATGATCTTGTGCACATGGTGCTGCAGCGTGGTGAATTCCCGAGAAAGCTCTTCCACCTGGTCAAAAGGCATCACACACACTTCGGCGTCTTCCAGCGCAATCGCATCGCACGAGTGCCGGTCGCTGACAATGCCATCCAGGCCAATGATTTCCCCTGTCATCTGGAAGCCGGTGACCTGGTCGCGCCCATCGGCGGAGGTCACACAGGTCTTGAAAAAGCCTGAGCGCACGGCGTAAAGGGAGGTGAACTTGTCTCCCGTGTTGAACAGGGCGCCACCACGCTTGACGCGACGACGCGAGGAGATGACGCTGTCGAGCTTGGTCATCTCATCCGGATTGAGCCCCATGGGCAGACACAACTCCCGCAGGTTGCAGCTGGAGCAGGCGACTTTGATGCTTTGAACGTCCATAAATTTTCCCGCTGATCCGGCCCGAGCTTACCGCATCGCTCCCGGTGAGACGGAGAAAAGGCATGCGCAGCAGGGACTTGCACGGTTTGGCCAAGGGCTTGACCGGCTTGGTTTGACCAAGATCAAGGGGGTGGGGTCCGGGATGATGCACAGTCTGGCTCCCATCTGGAGGTTTGTCTGTGAGTCATGTCATTTCCGACGAGCTGCTCAAGCGGTTCGATATACCCGGACCTCGTTACACGTCCTACCCGACAGCGGACCGCTTTGTCGAAGCGTTTGCCGACGCAGACTACATCCAGGCTCTGCAGCAACGGCGCGCGGGCTCGCTGGCCTTGCCGCTGTCCATTTACGTGCACATTCCCTTCTGCGAATCGGTTTGTTACTACTGTGCTTGCAACAAGGTCATCACCAAGCACCACGAGCGAGCCGCCGAATACCTGAGGTATCTCTCCCGTGAGGTGGAGTTGCAGGTGCAGCACTTCGGCAAGGGTCACAGCGTGTCACAGCTGCACCTGGGCGGGGGCACGCCCACTTTCCTCTCCGATACCGAGCTGGAAGACCTGATGGCCATGATTCGGCGCCATTTCACGCTGGTGCCCGGCGGTGAGTACTCGATCGAAGTCGATCCTCGTACCGTGACCGATCAACGGCTGCAGACCCTCGCGCGCTTGGGCTTCAACCGCTTGAGCTTCGGTGTGCAGGATTTCGACCCGGCTGTACAGAAGGCTGTGCATCGCGTGCAGCCAGCCGAACAGGTGTTCGCTCTGGTGGAGACCGCGCGCAAGATCGGCTTCGAGTCGGTCAATGTAGATCTGATTTACGGTCTGCCCCTGCAGACGCCCGAGTCGTTCAAACACACGCTGAGCCAGGTCGCACAGCTGCGGCCCGACCGCATTGCTCTCTACGCTTACGCCCACTTGCCCTCTCGCTTCAAGCCGCAGCGGCGCATCATTTCCGCGGAATTGCCCAGTCCGGGTGACAAGCTGGCCATGCTCTCGATGTCGCTGGATGCGATGAGCGACGCCGGCTATGTCTACGTCGGCATGGACCACTTCGCACTGCCGACCGACGCTTTGGCCGTGGCCAAGCGCCAGGGTCGCCTGCACCGCAACTTCCAGGGCTACAGCACCCAACCCGACTGCGACCTGATCGCACTGGGCGTGTCCGCGATTGGCCGCATTGGCGCGACCTACAGCCAGAACGCGAAGACGCTCGACGAGTACTACGACGCGCTGGATCAAGGCCGTTTGCCCATTGTGCGCGGCCTGGCCCTCACGCGTGATGACTTGCTGCGCCGGTCGGTCATCATGTCCATCATGTGTCAGGGTGCCCTGCAGTACGAGTCGATCGAGCTCGGTCACCTGATCGATTTCAAAAGCTACTTCGCCAAGGAGCTGGAGACCCTGGCGGGTCTGGCCGAACACGGCCTGGTGACCCTTGATGACCATGGCATTGAGGTCACTTCAACTGGCTGGTATCTGGTGCGCGCCATCGCCATGGTGTTCGACAAATACCTCCAGGTTGACATCGACCGGGCCCGTTTTTCCAAGATCATCTGATCGTGTCCACCCGCAACCGGTCCTGCGCCTGGGCGGGGTGGCGCTGCTAGAGTTCAGCCATGCAGACCTCGATGGCCATGACGGCCCTTTTCATGGGCCTGGTCGGAGGCCCGCACTGCGTGGCCATGTGTGGTGCGGCCTGTGCCGGTATTGGTCGTGCGGCTGGCGTGCACAGTACGCGGGCGCTGTTCACCTTCCAGGTCAGTCGCATGGTGGGCTATGCCACCCTCGGAGCCTTCGCGGCGGGGTCGGTGCAAGGGCTTGCGCTTATGGGGTCCAGCACCGGAGCCATCCGGCCTGTGTGGACCATGTTCCACGCAGCCGTGTTGCTGCTGGGGCTGGCTCTGGTTTTGCGCGGTCGCCAGCCGGCCTGGATTGACCACCTCGGGCAGTCCGTTTGGCGAAAGGCGCGACCTGCTCTGGCTCGCTTGGGGCCACGGGCTCCCATGGTGCTGGGTGTGGCCTGGGCGCTGATGCCGTGCGGCCTGCTTTATTCGGCGCTGCTGGTGGCCTCGCTCACCGCCCGAGCTGTCGATGGAGCGATGGTGATGGCTCTGTTTTCGCTGGGCACCTCTGTGTCGCTGACCGTCGCTCCCTGGCTGTTGCTGCGTCTGCGCGGCGGAGCCTCTGGCGCTTGGGGCATCCGGCTTGCCGGGCTTGCCTTGACGGCCACATCGGCTTGGGCGCTCTGGATGGGGTTGAGCCAGCCCTCCGGCCTTTTCTGTCAGTGAGCGCTGTCGCTGCAGGGCTTTTTGTGGCCTGGCAGCGTGGCGAGCAACACACCCAGCAGTGCAATGGCGAAGGCAAGCAGTTGCACCGTGCTCAGTCGTTCTTCCATGAACAACACGCCAACGGCTGCTGCGCTGACCGGCAGCATCACGGTGAACACGCCTGCTCGCGAAGCCGGTATGGTCTTGAGACCGGACATCCAGAGCCACACTGTCCAAACGCTGGCCGCCAGGCCGTAGAACAGCAGCAGTCCCCAGACGGGCACGCTCACGGTGTCGAAATCAAAATGCCAGGCTTGCCACAGCCCCAAGGGGCAGACCAGGGCGAAGCCCCAGAGATTGATGATGGCTGAGATGCGTTTGGGGCTCAGTCCGTCGGTCAGGCGTTTGCCGATCACCACATAGGACGCTTCACAGATCACGGCAGCGAATATCAACAGATTGCCCCATACCGCCAGCGGAAGACCCAAGGCGGTCTCTGCAGACCCCATGCCCGACATGCTGTCCGGCTTGTGCAAAGAAAACAGACCGATACCCAGCGCGGCGCAGGCGATGGCGGCGACTGTGCGTCGGCTGATGCGTTCTCGCAGGAATAGCCAGCTCAGGATGGCAACGACCGCCGGGATGGAGGACATCACCACCCCGGCAGCCACGGCGGTGGTCAGCCGCACGCCGAACAGCATGCAGACCGAGAACAGGAAATTGCCCAGAAAGGATTCGAGAAACAACAGCGTGCGTGTGCGTCCACTGATGCGTGGCTCGTCGTCAGGCTTTCGCAGCCAGCGCCACATGGCCAGTCCACCAATCCCGAATCTCAGCCACGCCAACAGGAACACGGGAAACACCGCCACGAGCGGTTTGGACAGAGCCACATAACTGCCGACCAGCGACATGCTCAGGGCCAGTGCTGCATAGGCGGTCCAACGGGTGGGTGATGGGGATGGGACGACATGCGGCATGGCACCCATCATGCCCCATCTCTCCGGCATGGTTTGGTTTGTGCAATCAGATTTCTTTATGCGAAAAAATGCGATGTTGCGCTGCGGTATTTTTTCTTGATTTGAGAAATATTTTTTTGCATTGAGAAAAGTCGAGCTATCTGTTTGATTTTGTTGATAAAAATTTTTCTCTTATATAAGACATAAGAGCTTCACATAGTCTTCTATAAGACTTAAAGTTTGGGCATCGGTCGGTGTGGTGTGCACTGCGCCGGCAACCCTTTCTCTCAACCTCACGGAGTGTTCTCATGACCAAAGCCCTGAATGCGCAGCTGAGCCGCCAACAGCAAATCGAAGCCCTGGAAAAAGACTGGGCAACCAACCCCCGCTGGAAGCTGGTCAAGCGCGGTTACTCCGCCGCTGATGTGGTGCGTCTGCGCGGTTCCATGCAACCTGAGTACACGCTGGCCCAGCGTGGTGCCGAAAAGCTGTGGGAGAAGGTCAACGGCGGCGCCAAGAAGGGTTACGTCAACGCCTTCGGTGCCATCACCGCCGGCCAGGCCATGCAGCAGGCCAAGGCCGGTCTGGAGGCCGTGTACCTGTCCGGCTGGCAGGTGGCTGCTGATTGCAACACCAGCGAAACCATGTACCCCGACCAGTCGCTGTATGCCTACGACTCGGTGCCGACCATGGTCCGCCGCATCAACAACACCTTCAAGCGTGCCGACGAGATCCAGTGGAGCCGTGGCATCGAGCCGGGTTCTGCCGAGTTCATCGATTACTTCCTGCCCATCGTGGCCGACGCGGAAGCCGGTTTCGGTGGCGTGCTCAACGCCTTTGAACTCATGAAGAACATGATCGCCGCCGGTGCTGCTGGCGTTCACTTCGAAGACCAGCTGGCCGCCGTGAAGAAGTGTGGCCACATGGGTGGCAAGGTGCTGGTGCCCACGCAGGAGGCCGTTGAAAAGCTGATCGCAGCGCGTTTCGCCGCCGACGTGATGGGTGTGCCCACCATCGTGCTGGCCCGTACCGACGCCGAAGCCGCCAACCTGATCACCAGCGACCACGACGCCAACGACAAGCCCTTCCTGACCGGCGAGCGTACGCAAGAAGGCTTCTACCGCGTCAAGAACGGCCTGGAACAAGCCATCAGCCGTGGCGTGGCCTACGCGCCCTACGCCGACCTGGTGTGGTGCGAGACCGGCGTGCCGGACATCGGCTTTGCCCGTGAATTCGCCCAGGCCGTGCACGCCGCCTGCCCGGGCAAGCTGCTGTCCTACAACTGCTCGCCTTCCTTCAACTGGAAGAAGAACCTCAACGACTCGCAGATCGCTTCCTTCCAGGAAGAGCTGTCCGCACTGGGCTACAAGTACCAGTTCATCACGCTGGCCGGTATCCACATCAACTGGTTCAACACCTTCCAGTTCGCCCACGCCTATGCCCGCGGCGAAGGCATGAAGCACTACACGAACATGGTGCAAGAGCCGGAATTCGCCGCTCGCGAAAAGGGCTACACCTTCGTGTCGCACCAGCAGGAAGTCGGCGCCGGTTACTTCGACGACGTCACCACCGTGATCCAGGGCGGCTCGTCTTCCGTGAAGGCCCTGACCGGTTCGACCGAAGAAGAGCAGTTCCACTGATCCGCCGGAATCCACAGTCCCCAGGGGCTGAGGAGACGATAAGCCCGGGCTGGCCCCGGGCTTTTTTGTGGGAAAATCCCGCTCCGTTCCCCAACAGCAAGAGCGAGAAAGGCAGTCTGGTTATGACACCGCGAACTACGGAGATGTTCTCCTTGGCCCACTGAGGCCTGCAGTTCGCGCCTGCCCGATTCTTTTTCCTTCTTCTCCAGCGCGGCCCATGCCGCGCTTTTTTGTTTTCAGGACCAGCCCATGCTCAATATCACGCTCCCCGACGGCTCCCAGCGACAGTTCCCCGGTCCCGTCACCGTGGCCGAAGTGGCGGCCTCGATCGGCACCGGCCTGGCGAAGGCCGCGCTGGGTGGCAAGGTCAACGGCAAACTGGTCGACACCAGCCACCAGATCACCGAGGACGCGCCGTTGGCCATCATCACCGCCAAGGACGCCGATGGCCTGGAGATGATCCGGCACTCCACAGCCCACCTGCTGGCCTATGCGGTCAAGGAGCTGTTCCCCGACGCACAGGTCACCATCGGCCCGGTGATCGAGCATGGCTTCTACTACGACTTCGCCTACAAGCGCCCCTTCACGCCCGAGGACCTGGCGGCGATCGAGAAGAAGATGACCGAACTCGCCAACAAGGATGAGCCGGTGCTGCGTCGCGTGCTGCCGCGCGATGAGGCGGTGGCGTTCTTCAAGGGCTTGGGCGAGCACTACAAGGCCGAGATCATCGCCAGCATTCCAAGCAACGAGGATGTGTCGCTCTACCGCGAAGGCGCGTTCGAGGATCTGTGTCGTGGCCCGCACGTGCCCAGCACCGGCAAGCTCAAGCACTTCAAGCTGATGAAGGTGGCTGGTGCCTACTGGCGCGGAGACCACCGCAACGAGATGCTGCAACGCATCTATGGCACGGCCTGGGCGACCAAGGACGAACTGCAGCAACACCTCACCATGCTGGAAGAGGCTGAAAAACGCGACCACCGCCGCCTCGGGCGCGAGCTTGACCTGTTCCACATCGACGAGCACTCGCCCGGAACGGTGTTCTGGCACCCCAAGGGCTGGACCGTGTGGCAGGAGGTGGAGCAGTACATGCGCCGGGTTTACCGCGAAAACGGTTACCAGGAAGTCAAAGGTCCGCAGATCCTGGATCAAGGTCTATGGGAAAAGACCGGGCACTGGGACAAGTACCGCGAGAACATGTTCGTGACCGAATCGGAGAAGCGTGACTACGCGCTCAAGCCGATGAACTGTCCTGGTCACATCATCATCTTCAAGCAGGGCATCAAGAGCTACCGCGACCTGCCGTTGCGTTTCGGTGAATTTGGCCAGTGCCATCGCAACGAGCCTTCGGGCGGCCTGCACGGCATCATGCGCGTGCGCGCCTTCACGCAGGACGACGGCCACATTTTCTGCACCGAGGACCAGATCCAGTCCGAGGTGGTGGCCTTCACCACGCTGCTGCAGAAGGTCTACCAGGACTTCGGCTTCACCGACATCATCTACAAGCTGTCCACCCGGCCGGAAAAGCGTATCGGCAGTGATGAGAGCTGGGATCGCGCCGAGGCTGCGCTGGCCAACGGCCTGAAGGCGTCAGGTTGTGCATTCGAGTACCTGCCGGGCGAGGGCGCCTTCTACGGACCCAAGATCGAGTACACGCTCAAGGACGCGCTCGGCCGGCCCTGGCAATGCGGAACCATTCAGGTGGATCCCAACCTGCCCGAGCGACTGGATGCCGAGTTTGTGGGCGAGGACGGGGGGCGGCACCGCCCCATCATGCTGCACCGTGCCATTGTGGGCAGTCTGGAGCGCTTCATCGGCATCCTGATTGAACAGCACGCGGGGGCTTTGCCCGTCTGGCTGGCACCGGTACAGGTGGTGGTGGCCGGAATCACCGATGCGCAGGCCGATTACGTCCAGGAAGTGGCGAAAACGCTGCAAAAACAAGGGCTTAGGGTCGAGACGGACCTTCGGAACGAGAAAATCACGTATAAAATACGGGAGCACGCGTTGCAAAAGCTGCCTTACATCCTGGTCGTGGGCGACAAGGAGAAAGCGGCCGGCGCTGTGGCTGTACGGGCACGAGGCAACCAGGACCTCGGTGTCATGTCGCTGGAGAGCTTCTCTCAACGGATTGCGACAGACGTTTCCTCCAAGCTTTGATTTCAAACGCTCCGGAAGGTCCCTCGGCTGCGACGCCCTGCGTGTGTGCTCTTCGGGGCATTCTTTTGTTCTTCTTGCCCACTTCAAGGAAATCACCATAGCTACCAACTTTCGCGACCGCCGCCAGCGTGAAGAGCGTGCACACCGCCTGAACCGGGAAATCATGGCCCCAGAGGTTCGCCTCAACGGTCCGGAGAACGAGCCTCTGGGTATCGTCAGCCTTCAGGAGGCGCTGCGCATGGCCGGTGATCTGGATGTTGACCTGGTGGAGATAGCCGCCACGGCCAGCCCGCCGGTGTGTCGCCTGATGGACTACGGCAAGTTCAAGTACCAGGAGCAGAAGAAAGCCGCCGAGGCCAAAGCCAAGCAGACGGTCATTGAAATCAAGGAAGTGAAGTTCCGTCCCGGTACCGATGACGGTGACTACAACATCAAGATGCGCAACATCCGTCGTTTTCTGGACGATGGGGACAAGTGCAAGATCACGCTGCGGTTCCGGGGGCGTGAGATCACCCACCAGGAATTGGGTCTCGCGCTGTTGAACCGTATTCGCGATGAATTGGGTGAAGCGATTGTTGTCGAGCAGTTTCCCAAGCTGGAAGGGCGCCAGATGATCATGATGATCGCGCCTGGCAAGAAGAAAGCGGGTGGTGGCGCACCCAAGGCGGCGGCTGAGGTCGCTGTCCAGCCGACCGCCTGACGTGCTGCGTCAGGCCTGTCGGGGCCAGGATTGAGAAAGCGGGTCCAGTCTCCCCGTTTTTTCGAGGCAGATGGTCAAGGCTGTCAGCCGAAACGGGTCACCTTCGGGTGATCCACCAAAAGTGGCTCGGGGCCAGCAAGTCCGCGGAAGGTTCGCGGCGCCTCACGAGCACAAATGAAAAAGGAGCATTCACATGCCCAAAATGAAGACCAAGAGCAGCGCGAAGAAGCGTTTTCGCGTTCGTCCCGGTGGCACCGTCAAGCGCGGCCAAGCCTTCAAGCGTCACATCCTGACCAAGAAGACCACCAAGAACAAGCGCCATCTGCGTGGTGCGGTGACTGTTCATGAGACCAACATGGGTCACATGGCACAGATGCTGCCCGGCATGGGCATTTGATCAACGACGAACAAGGAGCAACACATGCCTCGCGTCAAACGTGGTGTAACGGCACGCGCCCGTCACAAAAAAGTTCTCGCCCTTGCCAAGGGTTTCCGCGGTCGCCGCGGTAACGTCTTCCGCATCGCCAAACAGGCGGTGATGAAGGCCGGTCAATACGCTTACCGTGACCGCCGCACCAAGAAGCGCGTTTTCCGTCAGCTGTGGATTGCGCGTATCAACGCCGGTGCACGTGCTTGCGGCCTGACGTACAGCCAGTTCGCCAATGGCCTGAAGAAGGCCCAGATCGAGATCGACCGCAAGGTCCTGGCCGATCTGGCCGTCAACGACGTTGCTGCGTTCAACAGCATCGTGGAGCAAGTCAAAGCCAAGCTGGCCGCTTGATTCACGACCGTTCCTGCCGGCCCTGGCCGGTGGTGACGATGTCGCTCAAAGGGGTTGAGGCTTGAGGGATTCCCTCGTGGCACTCAGCCCCTTTTTTGTTTTCCTGCACGAGACACACATGAACGAGTTGGACGCACTGGTCGAAGGCGCGCGCGCCGCGTTCGCGCAGGCCGCCACCCCTGCCGATCTGGAAAACGCCAAAGCGCAGTACACCGGCAAGTCGGGTCGTATCACCGAGTTGATGAAGGGCATGGCTGCCTTGTCGGTGGACGAAAAGAAGACCCGCGGTGCTGCGATCAACGTGGCCAAGCAGGCCATTGAAGCGGCACTGACCGAGCGCCGCCAGGCACTGGCTGATGCCGAATTGCAGGCCCAGCTCAAGGCCGAGGCGCTGGACGTGACGCTGCCGGGCCGCCAGCGCGGGCAGGGTGGTCTGCACCCGGTGAGCCTGACGCTCGAGCGCATCGAAGCCATCTTCGGCTCGCAGGGTTTCGAAGTGGCCGAAGGCCCCGAGATCGAGTCCGACTGGTTCAACTTCACCGCGCTGAACACGCCCGAAGACCACCCGGCGCGTTCGATGCACGACACGTTTTATGTGGAAGGCGGTAGCGCCAAGGCGCCGAACCTGTTGCGTACCCACACCAGTCCGATGCAGATCCGCCATGCGGTGCAGCACGTCAAGCGCCACCGTGCTGCACTGGACGCGGGTTTGCCGATGCCCGAGATCCGCGTGATCGCGCCAGGCCGCACCTACCGGGTGGACAGCGATGCCACGCATTCGCCCATGTTCCACCAGTGCGAAGGCTTGTGGATCGGCGAGAACGTGAGCTTCAAGGACCTCAAGGTCGTGTTCACCGATTTCTGCCGCACCTTCTTCGAAAGCGACGATCTGGTGCTGCGGTTCCGCCCCAGTTTTTTCCCCTTCACCGAGCCCAGTGCCGAGATCGACATCCAGTTCCAGAACGGCCCGCTGGCTGGCCGCTGGCTGGAAGTGGCCGGTTCCGGCCAGGTGCATCCAAATGTGGTGCGCAACATGGGTCTAGACCCGGAACGCTACATCGGGTTTGCCTTCGGCATGGGGCCGGATCGCCTGACCATGCTGCGTTATGGCGTGAACGATCTGCGCCTGTTCTTCGACGGCGACATTCGTTTTCTGTCGCAGTTCCGTTGAAGTCTTGTTGAGCTGAACCCATGCAATTCCCCGAATCCTGGCTGCGTGCCTTCTGCAACCCCCCTCTGACCAGCCAGCAGCTGGCCGACACCCTGACCATGGCCGGTCTCGAGGTTGAAGAGCTGCGTCCGTTCGCGCCGGCCTTCACCGGCGTGGTGGTGGGCCAGATCCTGAGCGCCGAACAGCACCCGAACGCCGACCGCCTGCGCGTGTGCCAGGTGGACGTGGGGCAGGGGGCCCCGCTGAACATCGTCTGCGGCGCGCCCAATGCGCGCGCTGGTATCAAGGTGCCGTGCGCCACGGTCGGGGCCCTGCTGCCGCCGGGGGAAGACGGCAAACCTTTTGCCATCAAGCTGGGCAAGCTGCGCGGCGTCGAGAGCCAGGGCATGCTGTGCTCGGCCAAAGAGCTGCAAATCTCGGAAGAGAGCAACGGCCTGCTGGAGCTGGGTGACGACGCCGTCGTCGGCCGCAACATCCGTGAGCAGCTGGGTCTGGACGACATGCTGTTCACGCTCAAGCTCACGCCCAACCTGGCACATTGCCTGAGCGTTTACGGCATCGCGCGCGAGGTATCGGCGCTGACCGACACGCCGCTGGTACAGCCCGAATTCCCCTCGGTCGCCGTGCAGGTGCAGGACCGGCTGCCGGTGGACGTGCAAGCCAGTGATCTCTGTGGCCGCTTCAGCGGCAGGGTCGTGCGTGGCGTAAACACCAAGGCGAAAACACCAGCCTGGATGATCGAGCGCCTGGCTCGCTGCGGCCAGCGCAGCATCTCGCCGCTGGTGGACATCTCCAACTACGTGATGTTTGAGCTGGGCCGGCCCTCACACATTTTTGACCTCGACAAGATTCATGGCGGTCTGCAGGTGCGCTGGGGGCGCGAGGGCGAACAGCTCACGCTCCTCAACGGCAACACTGTTTCGGTGGACGCTGAAGTTGGCGTGATCGCGGACGACCAGCAGGTCGAATCGCTGGCCGGCATCATGGGTGGCGATGCCACCGCCGTGTCCGATCACACGCAGAACATCTTCATCGAGGCCGCCTTCTGGTGGCCCAAGGCGATCGCCGGTCGGTCGCGCCGCTACAACTTCAGCACCGACGCCGGCCACCGTTTCGAACGGGGTGTAGACCCATCCACCACCGTTGAACATGTCGAACGCATCACGCAGCTGGTGCTGGATATCTGTGGTGGTCAGGCGGGTCCGCTGGACGACCAGACGCTGGCGCTGCCTGCAGGCAAGCCCGTCACCTTGCGCGTGGCCCGTGCCAACAAGGTCATCGGCATGCCGGTGACGCAAGAACAGTGTGCGGGTGCGCTGCGCCGCCTGGGGCTGGAGGTGACCGAAGGTGCGGGCACCGTGACCGTGGCGCCGCCAAGCTTCCGTTTTGATCTCCAGATCGAGGAAGACCTGATCGAAGAGGTGGCACGCGTGATCGGCTACGAACAGCTGCCGACCAACCCGCCGCTGGCGCCCATCACCGCCAAGCTGCGCGCCGAAAGCCAGCGTGGCCCGTTCGCAGTACGCCGCCAGCTGGCACAACTGGGTTACCAGGAAACCATCAACTTCAGCTTTGTCGAAGCGCGCTGGGAGCGTGAGCTGGCCGGTAACGCCGACCCGATCAAGCTGCTCAACCCGATCGCCAGCCAGATGAGCGTGATGCGTTCGTCGCTGCTGGGCAGCCTGATCGCCGTGCTCAAGTTCAACCTGGACCGCAAGGCCCAGCGCGTCCGCCTGTTCGAATTGGGCCGTGTGTTCCGCAAGGACGCATCGGTGGTGGACAGCGACACAACCGTGGCCGGTTTTGACCAGCCCATGCGCGTGGCCGGTCTGGCCTGCGGCGGTGTGGACAGCCTGCAGTGGGGCAGCGCCGAACGCAACGTGGACTTCTTCGATATCAAGGGCGATGTTCAGGCATTGCTGGCGCCTTTGCAGCCCTCGTTCCAGCCTGCTGATCACCCCGCCATGCACCCGGGGCGTTGCGCCAGCGTGTGGCTGGGTGACCGTTGTATCGGCCATGTGGGCGAACTGCATCCGAAATGGCGTCAGGGCTACGACCTGGCGCAGGCGCCGGTGATGTTCGAACTGGCACTGGACGCCGTCCTGCAGCGTTCAGTCCCTGTGTTCCAGACGGTGAGTCGCCATCCGTCGGTGGAGCGTGACGTTGCCATCGTGGTCAAGGAGTCGGTGTCGCACGAGGCCGTGATGCAGGCCATCCGCGCACCCGGCAGTGCACTGCTGCGCGAGGTGGTGCTGTTTGACGTCTACCGCCCCAAAAAAGCTGCGGATGGCACCCTTGCCGGAGGACTTGCCGCCGATGAAAAAAGCCTGGCAGTGCGGCTGACCCTCGGTCGTGACGATGCGACACTCACGGATGAGGTCATCGACACCGTGGTGCAGCAGGCGCTGTCATCGCTGAGCCAGCGCCTGGCGGCGCGGCTGCGCTGACACCCGCTGGATCGCACAGCCCAAGGAGGACAGGAACATGGAACTCGCGGTGGAAAGCCTGGAAACACCGGCCCTGACCAAGGCCCAGCTTGCTGAACTGCTGTTTGATCAGATCGGACTGAACAAGCGCGAATCGAAAGACATGATCGACGCCTTTTTTGACCTCGTCACGGCCAGTCTGGTTGAGGGGGCAGACGTCAAGATTTCGGGTTTCGGCAATTTCCAGATCCGTACCAAGGCACCGCGGCCCGGGCGCAACCCGCGCACGGGAGAACCGGTGGCGATTGAGGCCCGTCGCGTGGTGACTTTTCACGCCAGTCCCAAACTCAAGGAACAGGTCCAGGCGGCCGCCGTTGACTGAGTCTGTGGTCCCGTACCGATCACAGCAGACCGTGTGCCCAGGGCCGCTGTTCATGCTGCGGGCCGTGTTGCGCGCGCCCAGGTGGCTGACGCTGTCTGGTCTTCACCGTTCTGTCCCATGCTGATCCTGGGCTTCGAATCTTCCTGCGACGAAACCGGTGTGGCCCTGGTCGATGCCAGCGGCGATGCCACGCCGCGCCTGTTGGGGCATGCACTGCACAGCCAGATCGAGATGCACCAGGCCTACGGCGGCGTGGTGCCCGAACTCGCCAGTCGCGACCACATCCGCCGCGTGCTGCCGCTGACCGATGCCGTCATGGCACAGGCCGGTCTGCGGTTGTCGGCGGTCGACGCCATCGCCCACACGCGCGGCCCAGGCCTGGCCGGCGCGCTGCTGGTGGGTTCCGGCGTGGCCTGTGCCCTGGGCATGGCGCTGGGCAAACCGGTGATCGGCGTGCACCACCTTGAAGGGCATCTGCTGTCCCCGTTCCTCAGTGCCGATCCGCCTGAGTTCCCTTTCGTGGCGCTGCTGGTCTCAGGTGGTCACACGCAGCTGATGCGGGTGGACGGGGTGGGGCGCTACGAACTGCTGGGCGAGACCATCGACGATGCTGCCGGCGAAGCTTTCGACAAATCTGCCAAGTTGTTGGGCCTGGGCTACCCGGGTGGTCCGGCCCTGTCCCGGCTGGCGCAGCAGGGCGACCCGGCGACCTACAAGCTGCCACGCCCGCTGCTGCACAGTGGCGACCTCGATTTTTCCTTCGCCGGGCTCAAGACGGCGGTGCTGACCCAGGTCAAGCGCCTGGCGCAGGCCTCGCTGGACGGCCCCGCGACCAGCCACTTGGCCGATCCACTGACCGTCCAGCAAAAGGCCGACGTGGCCGCCAGCGCCCAGGCCGCCATCGTGGACGTACTGGTGAAAAAGTCACTCTCGGCGCTCGACCAGACCGGATTGCAGCGCCTGGTGGTGGCCGGCGGCGTGGGCGCCAACAGCCGGCTGCGCGAGCAGCTCAACGCCGCTTGCGCCCAGCGCCGGGTGCGCGTGCACTACCCCGAGCTGCACCTGTGCACCGACAACGGCGCCATGATCGCGCTGGCCGCAGGCTTGCGGGTGCAGGCCGGGCTGGCCGACCTGTCGGTCACCGGCGGCTACCACTTCGACGTGCGTCCGCGCTGGTCTCTGACCGAACTGTCGACGGCCTGATCCCCTTTCATACCCGGGGGGAGCAGTGGTTGTCATGATGAATTAGACTCCGCCACCCTGTCGCCCAGGTGACATTGAGACGGCTAACCACGGAGTTATCCAAGATGCCATTGACCCAACACTTTTCGCGCCGCGGCGCGCTGGCCGCGCTGCTGGCGGCCTCCCTCTCCTGCACCCACGCCTGGGCCCAGCCTGCTGCCGAGCCGATCCGCATCGGCATGATCGAAGGCCTCTCGGGTCCTTTTGCCAACACGGGCGAGGCTGTTTTTCGCAACCTGGTGTGGGCCACTGAACGGGTCAATGCCCGTGGCGGCGTCCGGCTGCCGGGTGGTCCCCGCAACCTGGAGATCGTGCGTTTCGACAGCAAGGGGCAGACCGAAGAGGCGCTCTCCGGGCTGCGCTCGGCCATCGACCGCAATATCGCGATCGTCACCCAAGGCAACTCCTCGGCTGCGGCGGCAGGCCTGATCGACGCGATCAACAAGCACAACGAGCGCGATCCGGCGCGGCCAGTGCTCTTTCTCAACTATTCGGCGGTAGACCCGGCGTTGACCAACGAGCGCTGCAGTTATTGGCACTTCCGGTTCGATGCCCACGCCGACATGCGCATGACCGCGCTGATGAGCGTTTTGCGCGAGGACAAGGCGCTCAAAAGCGTCTATCTCATCGGTCAGGACTATTCGTTTGGCCAGTCGGTGCTGGCCGAGGCGCGCCGCCAGTTGCTGGCCCAGCGACCCGATGTTCGCATCGTCGGCGACGAACTCCACCCCATGGCCCGGGTCAAGGACTTTGCGCCTTACGCTGCCAAGATCAAGGCCAGTGGTGCCCAGGCTGTGCTGACCGGCAACTGGGGCAACGATCTGACGCTGCTGGTCAAGGCTGCGCGCGAAGTCGGCTTCGAGGGCAGCTTCTACACGTTCTATGGCAACGCACTGGGCGCGCCTGCGGCCATGGGGGAGGCGGGTATCGGCAAAGTGGTGGCTGTGGCCGACTGGTTCCCGAACACGCCCACCCGCGAGTCCGAGGCTTTTTACCAGTCGTTCCGCCAACGCTTTCCCAAGCCCGAAGACGACTACGTGCACATGCGCATGCAGCTGATGATCGAATCGCTGGCGCAGGCCATCGAGAAAGCCGGCTCGGTCAAAGCCGCTGATATTGCGGCCCAGCTGGAGAAGGTCGAGGTTCGGCTGGCCGGTCAGTCAGCCCGCATGCGCGCCGCCGACCACCAGTTCCAGCAGCCACTGGCGGTGGCGGTGATGGACCGTCAGGGCGCTCCGGGGACGAAGTTCGATGTTGAAGGTTCGGGTTATGGTTTTCGCGTCATCCGCCAGCTGACGCCGCAGCAGGCCGAGATGCCCCACACCTGTAACATGGCCCGTCCCTGATGACAGTAGGAGCGTTTATGCGGCCGGTGGTGGAAAGTCTGGAAGAGTCGCGCATCCGCGAAGTGGCCAACGCCGGCATGGGTCTGCCGGATGTGCTGAAGTTCTGGTTCGGCGAGAGCGACGAGGTTACGCCGGACTTCATCCGCGAAGCCGCCATCGCCAGCCTGAACGCGGGCGAGACCTTCTATGCCCACAACCTGGGCCTGCCCGAGCTGCGCCACGCCATCGCCGGCTATACCCACAGCCTGCATCAGCAGCTTCCCACCGACCACTGGTTCGAACGCGTCGCGGTCACTTCGGGCGGCGTCAATGGTCTGATGCTGGCGTCCCAGGCACTGGTGGAAGCGGGCGACGAGGTGGTGGTGGTCACGCCGGCCTGGCCCAACCTGGTGGCCCAGCCGCAGATCATGGGCGCCCGCGTGCGCACGGTGCCGCTGATGGTGGCGCCGGACGGGGCCTGGGTGCTCGACCTGGCTGCGCTGCTGGCGGCGGTGACGCCGGCCACGAAGCTGCTGATCCTCAACGCTCCCAACAACCCCACCGGCTGGACGCTGACCCGTGCCGAACAGGCTGCCATCCTCGCGCATTGCCGCCGCACTGGTACCTGGGTCCTTGCCGATGAGGTGTACGAGCGCCTGTACTTTGCCGGCGACACGGGCAACGGCGCCGCGCCGAGCTTTCTGGATGTGGCCGAGCCCGAAGACCGGCTGATCGTCGCCCACAGCTTCTCCAAGAGCTTCCTGATGACCGGCTGGCGCCTGGGCTGGCTGGTGTTGCCCAATGCCCTGACGCATCCGGTCGGCAAGCTGATCGAATTCAACACCTCCTGTGCGCCGGTGTTCGCCCAACGGGCCGCCACGGTGGCGATGCAGCGCGGGGATGAGGTCACGCCGGCGCTGGTGAAACACCTGCAGGTCTGCCGGGACACGCTGGTCCCGCTGCTCCAGGCCCTGCCTGGCGTGCGGCTGGCCGTGCCCAAGGGGGGGATGTACGCCTTTTTCCGGCTGGAAGACCAGGACGACTGCCTGGACACCGCCAAGCGCCTGGTGCGCGAGGCCGGGCTGGGCCTGGCGCCGGGCAGCGCCTTCGGGCCCGAGGCGGCCGGCTGGCTGCGCTGGTGCTTTGCCAGCCGCGATCCCCAGCGGCTGGTGCAGGGCGCGGAGCGCCTGCAGCAGTGGCTGCGTGTCGCGTCCTGACCTGCTGGTCTATAATCTTTCGTTGCCGCCCAATCCGGGTGGCATTTTCACGCCCGTTGTGGCGGCCGGGTTTCTCCAGGGAAAGGTCGGCTGGCTGCGGCGGGACGCACGTCAACCTGAAGGAATTTCCATGATTGCCCAATCCGTCAAGGCCGAAGTCATTGCGGCCAACGCACGTGGCGCCGCCGACACCGGCAGCCCCGAAGTCCAGGTCGCCATCCTGACCGCTCGCATCAACGAGCTGACCCCCCACTTCAAGACCCACGCCAAGGACCACCACGGCCGCCGCGGTCTGCTGCGCATGGTCAGCCGCCGCCGCAAGCTGCTCGACTACCTGAAGTCGCGTGACGCCGACCGTTACGTGGCTCTGATCGCCAAACTGGGCCTGCGCAAGTAATTGCTGTAGCCAAGTAGCGCAAAAACGCCTGGGTTGGTTCGCTGGCTCAGGCGTTTTTCGCTTGTTTTTCCCCTTTCATCTTTCGGGCACATCACATCAAGCAGAGCGAAGCTGTGTCATTCCAACGGGGCTGAAACCCATGAGGGTCGTCAGGTCCATCAGGTCCGCTGGAATGGCATCGTGTTCTGCAAATGTGGGTTCCGGGCGCCGGGTGCTGCCACATGCACCTCTCACACAGGAGAACCACATGACCATGTTCAACAAAGTCACCAAGACCTTCCAATGGGGCCAGCACACGGTCCGCATGGAAACCGGCGAAATCGCTCGCCAGTCCAGCGGCGCCGTGCTGCTCGATATGGACGGCACCGTGGTGCTGGCCACCGTGGTGGCCAAGTCCGACGCCAAGGCCGGCCAGGACTTCTTCCCGCTGACCGTTGACTACATCGAGAAAACCTACGCCGCCGGCAAGATCCCCGGCAGCTTCTTCAAGCGTGAAGCCAAGCCCAGCGAACTCGAAACCTTGACCAGCCGCCTGATCGACCGCCCGATCCGCCCGCTGTTCCCTGACGGCTTCTTCAATGAAGTGCAGGTGGTCGTGCACGTGCTGAGCCTCAACCCCGAGGGGCAGGCCGACATCGCCGCCCTGATCGCCACCAGCGCTGCGCTGGCCATCTCCGGCATCCCCTTCAATGGCCCGATCGGCGCC
>JBJTNV010000023.1:0-15700 GCA_046074205.1 Hydrogenophaga sp. | reverse complement strand
CGTGGTGTTCCGGCGCGACCTGGTGGACGGCCAGCATGTTGGCGTTCTTGTTCCCGAGGATGAATTCGAGCTCGCGGTACTGGAAGGACTGGAAGCCCGACGAGGCGCCAAGGTAGGGCCGGATCGCCGTGTACTCGGGCGGGGTCATGGTCGCCAGCACGTCCCAGGCGTGCACCAGCTGTTCCATGATTTTCGAGACGCGCGCCATCTGCTTGAACGCGGCGTTGAGTTCGTCATGGGCGATGTTGCGCACCGCAGCGGTCAGCTCGTGCAGCATCAGCTTCATCCAGAGTTCGCTGGTCTGGTGCTGCACGATGAACAGCAGCTCGTCGTGCGCGACGAGAAGGCACAGCTGGATTTCAGCCGCGACATGAGCTACGGCGACTACCTGCAACTCGACGCCATCCTGAACGCGCAGAAGCCGCTCTCGCCCGCACACGACGAGCTGCTGTTCATCGTGCAGCACCAGACCAGCGAACTGTGGATGAAGCTGATGCTGCACGAGCTGACGGCGGCCGTGCGCAACATTGCCGGTGACGAACTCAACACCGCGTTCAAGCAGATGGCGCGCGTGTCCAAGATCATGGAACAGCTGGTGCACGCCTGGGATGTGCTGGCCACCATGACGCCGCCCGAGTACAGCGCGATCCGGCCCTACCTCGGCCACTCCAGCGGTTTTCAGAGCTTCCAGTACCGCTGCATCGAATTCGCGATGGGCAACAAGAACGCGGCCATGCTCAAGCCCCACGCGCACAACGACGAACGCGCGGCCATGGTGCAGGCGGCCTACGAAGCGCCCTCGCTGTACGACGAGGCCCTGCGTTTGCTGGCGCGCCGCGGCATTGCCGTGCCGGCCTCGCACCTGGAGCGCGACTGGACGCAACCCTATGAAGCCAGCGACGGTGTGGAACAGGCCTGGCTGCAGGTCTACCGCGACCCGAAGCAGCACTGGGACCTGTACCAGCTGGGCGAAGAACTGACCGACCTGGAAGACGCCTTCCGGCTCTGGCGTTTCCGCCACCTGACCACGGTGGAGCGTGTGATCGGCTTCAAGCGTGGCACCGGCGGCACCGGCGGCGTGAGCTACCTGCGCAAGATGCTGGAGGTGGTGCTGTTCCCCGAGATCTGGCGCCTACGGACCGCTCTTTGAGCCCGGTCACCGCCGGCACAGCGAGCGCTCAGACCAGCGGTTCGGGGGGGCCACTGTAGAGCCACGGCAGATCGAGAAGGGATTCGCCGAGCACCGCCATGGCCCCATTGCGCGCCAGGCGCAGCGCGCCGCTGGCGTGGAAGATGGTGCCGTTGCGCGCCGACCGGCGCTGAACCCTGGCGTTGCGCGCCCAGCGGGTGCGGGCAAAACGGGACAGCAGGTCCGGCCAGTGCGACGCGTCCAGCCCCCCTTGCGACTGCGCCAGGCGGCCGAGCGTCCAGGCGTCCTCGATGGCCATGGCCGCGCCCTGGGCCAGGTAGGGCCGCAACGGGTGGGCCGCATCGCCCAGCAGGGCCACCCGGCCCTGGGCGTGCTCCTGCGGACCGGCCACCGGCGGCCGGTCGTTGAGCACCCAGAGCATCCACTGATCCACCGCGGTCAGCATGTCGTCAAGCTCAGGGCAAATCGGCCCCAGTGCACGGTGCAGATCTTTCCAGCGCGCCTCGTGGCTCCAGCTCTGCGGATCGCCGCCCGGGGGGCCTCCATGGCCGTGACCGAGCACGCCTTCGACCACCACCACCACGTTGAACCAGTCCCCCTGCTTGACCGGGTAATGCACCACGTGCACCTGCGGGCCCAGCCAGGCCGTGACACGGTTGTCTCGCAGGGCGCGCGGCATCCGGTCTGCCGGCACCATGCCGCGGTAGGCCAGGTGGCCGCTGACACGAACCGGACGGTCCCCCAGCAGCTGCGCACGAACACGACTCCACAAACCGTCGGCGCCGATCAGGGCAGCGCCCTGGAACCTGGTGCCGTCTTCGCACGTGACCTGCACCGAAGCGTCTGCCGGTTCATACGTGGCCAGCCGTGCGCCCAGGTGCAGGTGGACACCCGGCTGCGCCCGGACGGCCTCCAGCAGCAGGCCATGCAGGTCGGCGCGATGAAGGGTGGCATACGGCTGGCCGTAGCGGGCCCGAACGACGGCACCCAGGTGCAGCTGGCCCAGCGTCTGGCCGCCGTGGGTAGCGCGCACGCGCAGGTCGTCGGGGAAGGCGGCGCATGCGCGCAGACCCGGCATCAGGCCCCAACCGTCCAGCACGCGCACCGCGTTGGGCCCCAGCTGCAGGCCCGCGCCCACTTCTCCCAGGACAGGCGCCTGCTCCAGCACATCGACCGTCACCCCGGCCTGCGCCAGCGCCAGTGCACAGGCCAGCCCCCCAATGCCGCCGCCGGCGACCACCACGTGTTGCGTCATGGCCGCGCATTGTGCCCGGGGCCTCCGGCACAGCCTTGACACAGCGCAAAGCCCCACCGGGCGCAGCGGATGATGTCAGCACGTGGTTTCCCCCACCGCTGCGAACCAGCGGGTGATGCGGGACAATCCATCCCCTGATGAAAGCCCCCGAACTGCTCCTGCCCGCCGGCTCGCTGCACCGCATGCGCGCCGCCTACAACTTCGGCGCCGACGCCGTCTACGCCGGCCAGCCGCGCTATTCCCTGCGCGCGCGCAACAACGAGTTTCGCCTCGAACAGATTGCGGAGGGCATCGGCGAAGCCCATCAGCGCGGCAAGAAGTTCTTCGTCACCAGCAACCTGATCGCCCACAACGACAAGCTGCGCACCTACCTGCGCGACCTGCAGCCGGTGGTCGAACTGCGGCCCGACGCGCTCATCATGGCCGACGCCGGCCTGATCATGCTGGTGCGCGAGCAGATGGAAAAAGGCCTCTGGCCCGAGGTGCCGATCCACCTCTCGGTGCAGGCCAACACCACCAACAGCGCGGCGGTGAAGTTCTGGCAGAAACAGGGCGTCAGCCGCATCATCCTCAGCCGCGAGCTGAGCCTGGACGAGGTGCAGGCCATCCGCAACGACTGCCCGGACATCGAACTCGAAGTCTTCGTGCACGGCGCGCTGTGCATCGCGTATTCGGGCCGCTGCCTGCTGTCGGGCTACTTCAACCGCCGCGACCCCAACCAGGGCACCTGCACCAACGCCTGCCGCTGGGAGTACAAGACCCAGGCCGCCACCACCGACACCGACACCGGCGACGCAGCGCCCGTTGCCAAGCTGGACGGCTTCAACTTCGCGCAGGAAGACGAGGAAGCGGCCAGCGCCTTCTCGACCACCGGCAGCGGCCAGCGCCACCCCGAAGCGAACAAGGTCTGGCTGATCGAGGAAGCCGGCCGCCCCGGCGAGCTGATGCCCATCATGGAAGACGAGCACGGCACCTATATCATGAACAGCAAGGACCTGCGCGCCGTCGAGCACGTGGGCAAGCTGGCCGCCATGGGGATCGACTCGCTGAAGATCGAAGGCCGCACCAAGAGCCACTACTACGTGGCGCGCACCGCGCAGGTCTACCGCCGCGCCATCGATGACGCGGTGGCCGGCAAGCCGTTCAACCCAGAGCTGCTGCTCGAACTCGAAGGCCTGTCCAACCGCGGCTACACCGGTGGCCTGATGGAGCGCCGACCGGCGCAGGACTACCAGAACTACATCACTGGCCACAGCGAAAGCCACCGCAGCCAGTTCGTGGGCGAGGTGCTGCAGGTGCGCGAAGACGGCTGGGCCGAGGTCGAAACCAAGAACCGCTTCGCCGTGGGTGACCGGCTGGAGGTCATCCACCCCAGCGGTAACCGCGTGGTCGAACTGAACGCCATGCAGAACCAGGACGGCGAGGCCATCGCCGTGGCCCAGGGCAGCCCGGTGAGGGTGTGGGTACCGCTGGCTGCTCCGAGCGAAGGGGCGTTGATCGCCCGACTGCTCTGACCATCCAGACCCACAGAAAAGCCTGTGCCAGACGGGTTCTCTGCGCGGTGTCACGGCACCCGGCACCCGGTACGATGCCGACCATGAACCCCAGCGACGCTCCCATTGCCGCCGACATCCTGCGGCAACTCGACGCCACTGCGCAACGCTGGCCGAGCGCCCGGGTGCGACGCCTGCACCTGCCCCGCCGCCCGCCCGACGCGGGGCCGCACGACGCAGAGTTCTGCGCCATCGAACTGGAGGACGGGGCCTTTGGCCTGTCCTACGTGCTGCTGGGCAACACCCTGCAGGCACTGCTCTCGAGGCACGGATCGTCCACCGACGCCCCACTGGCCGGCGCCGACCCGATGGCACTGGCCCGGCGCCTGGGCGGTGGCAGCGAAGTCGAACGGGCCATCGCACTGGCGGCGGTCAATGCCTTGACCGACTCGGTCTGGCGCCGCGTGGGTTACGAACCACCGGCGGCTGGCAACTCGCTGGGTGATGTGGCGCTGGGGCCAAACGACCACCTGGGCATGATCGGTTTCTTTGCGCCGCTGGTGCAGCGCGTGGCCGAGGCTGGCGGCCGGCTGTCCGTGGTGGAAATGAACGCCAGCATGGTCGAACACCAGCGCAACCGGTACCCGCAGATCACCATCGGACTCGACCGTGGCCTGCTGGCCCCCTGCACCACCGTGGTCGGCACCTCGACCATGCTGCTCAACGACACGCTGGACGCGATGCTCGCGGCCTCGCCCCGGGCCACGCACTTTGCGGTCATTGGTCCTTCGGCAGGCCTCTGGCCCGATCCGCTGTTCGCGCGCGGCGTCACCTTGCTGGGCGGCACACAAGTGATCGACGGCGCCGCCTTCACCGATGCCATGGCCACCGGTACGTCCTGGAGCGGCGCCAGCCGCAAGTTCGCGATCGCGCGCGATGGGTGGCCGGGGTGGCGTGCCTTGACCGGCCACGCCTGAGCCGCTGACCCGACGGCTCCTCAGACGTCAGCACCCAAGAAAAACGGCCCCGAAGGGCCGTTTCACATGTCAACCGGAAAGGCTCAGGCCACCGATTTGGCGGTCTCCACGTACTCTTCGATCTGGTCGAAGTTCATGTACTTGTAGATCTGGTCGGCCTTGGCGGTGATCACGCCGGTGGCGGCCAGGTACTCTTCCTTGGTGGGCAGCTTGCCCAGCTTGGAGGCCACCGCGGCCAGCTCGGCCGAGCCCAGGAACACGTTGGTGTTCTTGCCCAGGCGGTTCGGGAAGTTGCGGGTGGAGGTGGAAATCACCGTCGCGCCTTCACGCACCTGGGCCTGGTTGCCCATGCACAGCGAGCAGCCGGGCATCTCGGTGCGCGCACCGGCGCTGCCGAAGGCGGCGTAGTGGCCTTCCTTCATCAGCTCGGCCGCGTCCATCTTGGTCGGCGGGGCGACCCACAGCTTGACCGGAATGTCGCGCGCGCCACCCAGCACGGTGGCTGCCGCACGGAAGTGGCCGATGTTGGTCATGCACGAGCCGATGAAGGCCTCGTCGATCTTGGTGCCGGCGACTTCGGACAGGGTCTTGGCGTCGTCCGGGTCGTTCGGGCAGCAGACGATCGGCTCGGTGATGTCGGCCAGGTCGATCTCGATCACGGCAGCGTACTCGGCGTCCTTGTCGGCTTCCAGCAGCTCGGGCTTGGCCAGCCAGGCTTCCACCTTCTCGATGCGGCGGGCCAGCGTCTTGGCGTCCTGGTAACCGTCGGCAATCATGTTCTTCATCAGCACGATGTTGGACCGCAGGTACTCGGCCACCGGCTCCTTGTTGAGCTTGATGGTGCAGCCAGCAGCGGAACGCTCGGCCGAGGCGTCGGACAGCTCGAAGGCCTGCTCCACCTTGAGGTCCGGCAGACCTTCGATTTCCAGGATGCGGCCCGAGAAGATGTTTTTCTTGCCGGCCTTGGCCACGGTCAGCAGACCGGCCTTGATGGCGTACAGCGGGATCGCATGCACCAGGTCGCGCAGCGTCACGCCGGGCTGCATCTGGCCCTTGAAGCGCACCAGCACCGACTCGGGCATGTCCAGGGGCATCACGCCGGTGGCAGCGCCGAAGGCGACCAGACCGGAGCCTGCGGGGAAGGAAATACCGATCGGGAAACGGGTGTGCGAGTCACCGCCGGTGCCCACGGTGTCGGGCAGCAGCAGGCGGTTGAGCCAGCTGTGGATCACGCCGTCGCCCGGGCGCAGCGCGACGCCGCCGCGGCTGCTGATGAAGGGCGGCAGTTCGCGGTGCATCTTGGCGTCCACCGGCTTCGGGTAGGCGGCGGTGTGGCAGAAGGACTGCATCACCATGTCGGCCGAGAAGCCCAGGCAAGCCAGGTCTTTGAGCTCGTCGCGGGTCATCGGGCCGGTGGTGTCCTGCGAACCCACGGTCGTCATCTTCGGCTCGCAGTAGGTACCCGGGCGCACGCCCTGGCCCTCTGGCAGGCCCACGGCGCGGCCCACCATCTTCTGCGCCAGCGTGAAGCCGGCCTTGGAAGCGGCCGGGGCCTGCGGCAGGCGGAACACGGTCGATGCGGGCAGCCCCAGGAATTCACGGGCCTTGGCGGTCAGCGAGCGGCCGATGATCAGGTTGATGCGGCCGCCGGCGCGCACTTCGTCAAACAGCACATCGCTCTTGAGCTTGAAGCTGGCGACTTCGGCGCCGTTCTTCAGCAGCTTGCCGTCGTAGGGCAGCACGTCGATGACGTCGCCCATCTCCAGCTGGGTGACGTCCACCTCGATCGGCAGCGAGCCCGAGTCTTCTTGCGTGTTGAAGAAGATGGGTGCGATCTTGCCGCCCAGCGTGACGCCGCCGAAGCGCTTGTTCGGCACGAAGGGGATGTCCTGGCCGGTGGCCCAGATCACCGAGTTGGTGGCCGACTTGCGCGAAGAACCGGTGCCCACCACGTCGCCCACGTAGGCCACGAGGTTGCCCTTCTTCTTCAGGTCTTCGATGAACTGCATCGGGCCACGCTTGCCGTCTTCCTCGGGCTTGAAGGCCGCGTCGGGGCGGGTGTTCTTCAGCATCGCGAGGTAGTGCATCGGGATGTCCGGGCGGCTCCAGGCGTCCGGGGCGGGCGACAGGTCGTCGGTGTTGGTCTCGCCGGGCACCTTGAAGACGGTGACGGTGATCTTCTTTTCGACTTCGGGGCGGCTGGTGAACCACTCGGCATCGGCCCAGCTCTTCATGACTTCCTGGGCCTTGGCGTTGCCGGCCTTGGCCTTGGTGGCCACGTCGTTGAAGTAGTCAAACATCAGCAGGGTCTTTTTCAGACCCTCGGCGGCCACAGCCGCCACGTCGGCATCGTCCAGCAGCTCGATCAGCGGGTGCACGTTGTAGCCACCCACCATGGTGCCCAGGAGCTCGGTGGCCTTGGCCTTGGAGATCAGCCCAACCTTGAGGTCGCCATGGGCGACGGCGGCCAGGAAACTGGCCTTGACCTTGGCAGCGTCGTCCACGCCCGGGGGCACACGGTGCGTCAGCAGGTCCAGCAGGAAAGCGTCTTCGCCAGCGGGCGGGTTCTTGATCAGCTCGATCAGGGCGGCAACCTGCTTGGCGTCGAGCGCCAGCGGGGGGATGCCCAGGGCGGCGCGCTCGGCGACGTGGGCGCGGTAGTCGGTCAGAAAGGTCGACATGGCGTTCTCCGGTGGGGTGGGTGATGGTGGGAAAAATTCATGCAAGCAACCAGCCACGCACCGTTTCGGGCAGGGGGTGCCCGGTCTGGTGCGCGCGCTGAATCACTTGCCAGTAGTAGCGGTAGCTGGCGCGGTCGTGCAGGCGTCCGTCGTGCTGCACCGGCGCCCAGTCGGCGGCGGCGGCGGCTTCCATGATCGCCAGCGCGGTGTCAATCTCGGCCTCGGCCGGCGCAAAGGCCGCGACGATGGGCCGGATCTGGTCCGGGTGGATGCTCCACATGCGGGTGTAGCCCAAATCGGCAACGGCCCTTTGCGCCGCATTTTGCAGCGCAGCGAGGTCCTTGAACTCGGTCACCACGTTGTGCGAAGGCACTTTGCCGTGCGCATGGCAGGCGGCGGCCATTTCCACCTTGGCCCGCAGCACGTGCGGGTGGCTGAACTGGCCGGCCAGGGTCATGGCCGAGGCGGGGATCGCCCCGCCGTGGGCCGAGACGAAGTCCATCAGGCCGAAGCTCAGCGACGCAACCCGCGGATGCGCCGCGATGTCGAAGGCGCGATGAACCGCAGCCGGCGACTCGATCAGTACGTGCAGTGGCAATGCGGTGGCGCCGGCAGCGTTCATCGCCGTCACGGCACGCTCGACGTCCGACACCGATTCGACCTTGGGCACCATCAGGTGGCACAGGCGGGTACCGGCGCGACCGGCAATCATGGCCACATCGGCATCGAAATGGGGATGATCGACCGGATGGACCCGGGCCGCGACGCGGGCACCCGCTGGAGCACCCAGCGCCAGCTCGGTGACCAGGGCCGCGTGGTCGGCCTCGCCTCCGACGGGGGCGCCGTCCTCGCAGTCCAGCGTCACGTCAAAGACGCAGGTACCGTACTCGGCACTCAGTTCGGCCTGCAGCTGCAGGCTTTTCCTCATCCGCGCCTCGACCCCGCTGTAGTGGTCGCAGACCGGCAGCGCGAACGCACCGGCCTGGGTCCCAGCAAGGATGTCGCGCGGGTGAGGTTTCACAGATGAGTTACCAAGCGGTTACGAAGCCAACATTGGCCGCCTGCGTCCAGCACGCGCCGTGGAACCGGCTTTGCCGGGCCACAGATGCGGGCCCCCTGGGGGGGGGGAAAGACGCGAAGCGGCGCAGGGGGGCATCACAGCAGGTGCTTGACGCCGTCTTTTTCACCTTCGAGTTCGGCCAGGGTCTTGTTGATGCATTCCTGGCTGAAGGCGTCGATGGGCAGGCCTTCGACGATCTTGTACTCGCCGCCTTCGCAGGTGACGGGGTAACCGAACATGGTTTCAGCGGGGATGCCGTATTCGCCCTTGGACGGGATGCCCATGGTGACCCACTGGCCATTGGTGCCCAGGGCCCAGTCGCGCATGTGGTCGATGGCAGCGTTGGCAGCCGAAGCAGCCGAGCTCAGGCCGCGGGCGGCGATGATGGCGGCGCCGCGCTTGCCCACGGTCGGCAGGAAGGTGTTGGCGTTCCAGTCGTGGTCGTTGATGGTGTCCTTGACGGACTTGCCGTTCACGGTGGCGAAACGGTAGTCAGCGTACATGGTGGGCGAGTGGTTGCCCCACACAGCCAACTTCTCGATGTCGCCGACGGCACAGCCGATCTTGGCGGCGATTTGCGAAGCCGCGCGGTTGTGGTCCAGGCGCAGCATGGCGGTGAAGTTCTTGGCCGGCAGGTCCGGTGCCGACTTCATGGCGATGTAGGCGTTGGTGTTGGCGGGGTTGCCGACCACCAGCACCTTGACGTTGCGCGAAGCCACGGCGTTCAGGGCCTTGCCCTGGGCGGTGAAGATCTGGGCGTTGGCCGCCAGCAGGTCGGCGCGCTCCATGCCAGGACCACGGGGACGGGCACCCACGAGCAGGGCGTAGTCGGTGTCCTTGAAGGCGGTCATCGGGTCGCTGTGGGCTTCGATGCCGGCCAGCAGCGGGAAGGCGCAGTCTTCGAGTTCCATGATCACGCCCTTGAGCGCGTTCTGGGCCTTCTCGTCCGGAATTTCCAGCAGCTGCAGGATGACGGGCTGGTCCTTGCCCAGCATCTCGCCGGAGGCGATGCGGAACAGCAGGGCGTAACCGATCTGGCCTGCAGCGCCGGTAACGGCAACACGGACGGGCTTCTTGCTCATGGTGAAAACTCCAGAAAAGGACGTTGAGAATTAAAGGACGACCGGAGGGCATGCACCCGCGTCGGGAACCCGACCGGAGACGCCTCAAAGGACACAAAACGGGCTCGGGAACAGCGGCTGAGTGTACCCGCGTAAACCCTGAATCGTCAATTTGTCTTATGTCTTATATAAGATATGATTGAACACTTTGCTGGCACCCTGACCGGCCTCCACAGCGCGCAACCATGGCCACCCTGCCCGTCCCCGCCCCCGAAACAGCCCCGACCGACATGACGGGCGGTCCTGATGTGCAGGCCCACGGCGCACCGGCCTTCAGCCCTCTGTACCAGCAGATCAAGACCCTGATCCTGCGCAGCCTGCAGGCCGGCGAATGGAAGCCGGGCGACATGATCCCCAGTGAGCTCGAGCTGGCTGCGCGCTTTCGCGTCAGCCAGGGCACGGTGCGCAAGGCCATCGATGAACTGGCCACCGAAAACCTGCTGGTACGCCGCCAGGGCAAGGGGACCTTCGTGGCCACCCACGCCGAGCAACACATCCAGTACCGCTTCCTGCGCGTGCTGCCCGATACCGGCGCGCCCGAAGCGCAGGCGCCGGCCGAGCGCCATATCGTCGAATGCCGGCGGCAGCGCGCGACGGCCGAGGTGGCGCGTCAGCTGGCGTTGCGCACCGGAGACCCGGTGCTGTCGGTCAGGCGCGTGCTGTCCTTCAACGGCGCGCCCGCCATTCTGGAAGACATCTGGTTGCCCGGCAGTCCCTTCAAAGGGCTGACGCAGGACACGCTGGCCGCCGACAGGCGGCCGATGTATGCGCTGTTCGAAACCGAATTTGGCGTGCGCATGGTGCGAGCCGTGGAAAGGCTCAAGGCGGTGACGGCCGATGCCGATGCCGCGCGTCTGCTGGGCATCGAACCGGGGCACCCCCTGCTGAGCGTCGAACGCCTGGCCTACACCTACAACGACGTGCCCATGGAACTGCGCCGCGGCCTCTACCGCACGGACACGCGGCACTACCACAACGAACTGAGCTGACGGGTGGGCGCCATGACCTTGCCGGATAGCCGACTGTCAGCTTCTGACATGTTGCGTTGCAATAGAATGGCGCCGCCCAAAGCCCGTGTTACCCATCGGTTACACACCGGCTCGCGGCCTGAACTCCTGCACGAGAACAGTTTCCCCAACAGAAGAAAGCCCCACCATGACCGAGTTGAGCAAACAGCGGCCTGAGTTCCGCAACATCAATGCGTTCAAGGACCTGACCACCTACCGCCTGCCACTGGCCGGCTGGGTCTCGATCCTCCACCGCGCCAGCGGCGGCATCATGTTCCTGCTGCTGCCCCTGATCGTCTGGCTGTTCGACACATCCGTCTCGTCCGAGATTTCGCACGAGGTGTTCCAGTCGGCCTTCGCGTCCGGCCTGGGCTTCGTCCCGGGCTGGTTCATGAAACTGGTGGCCCTGGCCCTGATCTGGGCGTATCTGCATCACCTGATCGCGGGTCTGCGCCACCTCTACATGGACGCTTTCCATGCCGTGAGCAAAGACTTCGGCAAGCGCTCGGCCGTGTTCACCCTGGTGCTGTCGATCGGCCTGACGCTGGTCCTGGGCGCCAAGCTGTTCGGCTTTTACTGACCACCGAAAGGCAACCGACATGACCTATGGTTCCAAGCGCGTCGTCACCGGCGCCCACTACGGACTGCGCGACTGGCTGGCCCAGCGCATCACCGGCGCCCTCGTGGCGCTCTTCACCTTCATCGTGCTGGCACAGGTGGTGTTCACCGCCGGCCCGATGGGCTACGAAGCCTGGGCTGGCATCTTCGCCGCCCAATGGATGAAGGCGCTGACCTTCGCTGTCTTCGTCGCACTGGCCTGGCACATCTGGTTCGGCATGCGTGACATCTGGATGGACTACGTCAAACCCACCGGCATTCGCCTGGCCCTGCATATCTTCACCATCGTCTGGCTCGTGGCCTGCCTGGGCTGGGCTGTCCAAGTTCTCTGGAGACTCTGATCCATGACCACCACCGCATCCCTTTCCAAGCGCAAGTTCGACGTGGTCATCGTCGGGGCCGGTGGCTCCGGCATGCGGGCCTCGCTGCAGCTGGCCCGCGCCGGCCTGAAGGTCGCCGTGCTCTCCAAGGTCTTCCCCACCCGCTCGCACACCGTGGCAGCACAGGGTGGCGTGTCCGCCTCGCTGGGCAACATGAGCGAGGACAGCTGGGAATACCACTTCTACGACACCGTCAAGGGTTCCGACTGGCTCGGTGACCAGGACGCCATCGAGTTCATGTGCCGCGAAGCACCGAAGGTGGTGTACGAACTCGAACACTTCGGCATGCCGTTCGACCGCAACCCGGATGGCACGATCTACCAGCGCCCGTTCGGCGGCCACACGGCCAACTACGGCGAGAAGCCCGTTCAGCGCGCCTGCGCAGCGGCCGACCGTACCGGTCACGCCATGCTGCACACGCTCTACCAGGCCAACGTGTCGGCCAACACCACCTTCTTTGTGGAATGGATGGCGCTGGACCTGATCCGCGACGCCGACGGCGACTGCGTGGGCGTGACCGCACTGGAAATGGAAACCGGTGACGTCTACGTTCTCGAAGCCAAGACGGTCCTGCTGGCCACCGGTGGTGCCGGCCGCATCTACCAGTCGTCCACCAACGCCTTCATCAACACCGGCGACGGCCTGGGCATGGCCGCCCGTGCCGGGATCGCGCTGCAGGACATGGAGTTCTGGCAGTTTCACCCGACCGGCGTCGCCGGTGCCGGCGTGCTGCTGACCGAAGGCTGCCGTGGCGAAGGTGCCATCCTGCTCAACAGCAACGGCGAGCGCTTCATGGAGCGCTACGCGCCCACGCTGAAGGATCTGGCGCCGCGCGATTTCGTGTCCCGCTGCATGGGCCAGGAAATCCTCGAAGGCCGTGGCTGCGGTCCCAACAAGGACTACATCCACATGAAGCTGGACCACCTGGGCGCGGAGACCATTCGCAAGCGCCGGCCCTCGGTGGAAGAAATCGGCCACAACTTCGCCAACGTCGATATCACCCGCGAGCCAATCCCGGTCGTGCCTACCATCCACTACCAGATGGGTGGCATCCCGACCAACATCCACGGTCAGGTGGTGGAAACGGTCAATGGCCAGGACCGCCCCGTCAACGGCCTGTATGCCGTGGGCGAATGCTCTTGCGTGTCGGTGCATGGCGCCAACCGCCTGGGCACCAACTCGCTGCTGGACCTGCTGGTCTTCGGCAAGGCCGCCGGCAACCACATCGTGGCCAACGTCAACCCCAAGCAGGAGCACAAGGCCCTGCCCAAGGACGCCGCGGCCGCGACGCTGGCCCGCCTGGCCCGCCTGGACAACTGCAAGAACGGTGAATACGCCCAGGACGTCGCCAACGACATGCGCGCCATCATGCAAACGCATGCGGGCGTGTTCCGCAGCCAGGAGTCGATGGACGAAGGCGTGCGCAAGATCAATGCCCTGCGCGATCGCGTGGCCAACATCGGTCTCAAGGACAACTCCAAGGTCTTCAACACGGCGCGCATCGAGGCGCTGGAAGTGGAAAACCTGATGGAAGCCGCCCAGGCGACCATGACCAGTGCTGCGGCACGCAAGGAGTGCCGCGGCGCCCACCTGGTGCGCGACTACGAACACGACGTCACCCACCCGACCTGCCCGCTGGGCCGCAACGATGCCGAGTGGATGAAGCACACCCTGTGGTTCAAGGACGGCAACCAGCTGGACTACAAGCCGGTGCGCATGAAGCCCCTGACCGCCGAAACGGTGCCCCCGAAGCCCCGCACTTTCTGACCGGCACGAGCGAACACAAGGAACTGAAAAATGGCACAACGCACTTTCAAGATCTACCGCTACGACCCGGACAAGGACGCCAAGCCGTACATGCAGACCCTGCAGGTTGAACTGGACGGCACCGAGCGCATGCTGCTGGACGCGCTGGTCAAGCTCAAGGCTGTCGACCCCACGCTGTCGTTCCGCCGCTCCTGCCGCGAAGGCGTGTGCGGCTCGGACGCCATGAACATCAACGGCAAGAACGGCCTGGCCTGCCTGACGAACCTGAACACGCTCAAGGGCGACATCGTGCTCAAGCCGCTGCCCGGCCTGCCGGTGGTGCGTGACCTGATCGTGGACATGACGCTGTTCTTCAAGCAGTACCACTCGATCAAGCCGTACCTGATCAACGAGACGCCGGCCCCCGAACGCGAGCGCCTGCAGAGCCCCGAAGAACGCGAAGAGCTCAACGGTCTGTACGAGTGCATCCTGTGCGCCAGCTGCTCGACCAGCTGCCCCAGCTTCTGGTGGAACCCCGACAAGTTCGTGGGTCCTGCCGGTTTGCTGCAGGCCTACCGCTTCCTGGCCGACAGCCGCGACGAAGCCACGACCGAGCGTCTGGACAACCTGGAAGACCCTTACCGTTTGTTCCGCTGCCACACCATCATGAACTGCGTCGATGTTTGCCCCAAGGGTCTGAACCCCACCAAGGCCATCGGCAAGATCAAAGAGATGATGGTTCGCCGCGCTGTCTGATGACCGTCACCCCCATCCTGGAAGACGCGTCACTGGTCGGCGCTGACCGCCTCGCTCCTTTGAGCGAGCGGTCGCTGAGCAAGCTGCGCTGGCGCAGCCGACGCGGTCTGCTCGAAAACGATTTGTTCATCGAGCGTTTCTTCAACCGCTACGCCGCTGCGCTGACGGTTGGCCAGGCTCGGGGCATGTACGTGCTGATGGACCTGTCAGACAACGATCTCATGGACTTGTTGTTGCGCCGCAAGGAGCTGCAGCCCGAGATCAGCACCGAAGAGGTGCGTGAAGTCCTGGACCTGCTAAGAAGTTGACCCATCACGGGTCGAGCACGGATTTATTGAGGAAACCCACCATGAAACTCGCCGATAACAAAGCCACCCTGTCGTTCTCCAACGGCAGCCCCAGCATCGAGATGCCCGTCTACTCCGGCAACATCGGTCCTGACGTGATCGACATCCGCAAGCTGTACGCACAAAGCGGCATGTTCACTTACGACCCGGGTTTCCTGTCCACGGCTTCTTGCCAGTCGGCCATCACCTACATCGACGGCGACAAGGGCGAGCTGCTGTACCGCGGCTACCCCATCGAACAACTGGCCAACAAAGCCGACTACCTGGACACCTGCTACCTGCTGCTGAACGGCGAACTGCCCGTGGGCCAGCAAAGCAAGGACTTCCACAAACTCGTGAACCAGCACACCATGGTCAACGAGCAGATGCAGTTCTTCTTGCGTGGCTTCCGCCGTGACGCGCACCCCATTGCCGTGTTGACCGGCCTGGTCGGCGCCCTGTCGGCCTTCTACCACGACAGCACCGACATCAATAACCCAGAGCACCGCCACATCGCCGCGATCCGCCTGATCGCCAAGATGCCCACTTTGGTGGCCATGGCTTACAAATACGGCGTGGGTCAGCCCTTCATGTACCCCCGCAACGACCTGTCCTATGCAGGTAACTTCCTGCGCATGATGTTCGGCACACCTTGCGAAGAGTACAAGGTCAACCCCGTGCTTGAGCGCGCCATGGACCGCATCTTCATTTTGCATGCCGACCACGAACAAAACGCCTCGACTTCCACCGTGCGTCTGTGTGGTTCGTCCGGCACCAACCCGTTCGCCGCCATCGCAGCGGGTGTGGCTTGCCTCTGGGGCCCTGCCCACGGCGGTGCCAACGAAGCTTGCCTGAACATGCTGGAAGACATCCAGAAAATGGGTGGCGTCTCCAAGGTTGGCGAGTTCATGAACCAGGTGAAAGACAAGAACTCCGGCGTCAAGCTGATGGGCTTCGGTCACCGCGTGTACAAAAACTACGACCCCCGCGCCAAGCTGATGCAGGAAACCTGCAACGAGGTGCTGGCCGAACTGGGCCTGGAAAACGACCCCCTGTTCAAACTGGCCAAAGAGCTGGAAAAGATCGCTCTGGAAGACGAATACTTCGTCAGCCGCAAGCTCTACCCCAAC
>JBJTNV010000022.1:0-28364 GCA_046074205.1 Hydrogenophaga sp. | reverse complement strand
ATCGACTGGGCCTCGCGTCCGGTGGCCGGCGACCCGGCCTGGGCCGTGGGCACCAAGCCCTTTGCCGGCAAGGTTGTGGGCCTGCTGGCCGCCGCCCCCGGCGCGCTGGGTGGCGTGCGCGGCCTGCTGCACCTGGCCCCGCTGCTGATGCAGCTGCAGTGCTGGGTGGCACCCAAACAATTTGCGCTGGCCAAGGCCGGCGAGGCCTTCGACCCGGACGGCCGCCTGTCCGCCGAAGCCAGCCGCAACGCCGTGCACGGCGTGGTGGAACAGGTTCTGTGGGCCGCCCAGCGCTTGCACGCTTGAACTGCCGCCCTGGCTGCGCGGCCTGCTGCACAGCCCCGTCCATCTCGACCCCCCTGCCCGGCCTGCCCGCAGGCAAGCCCGCGGGTATGCCCTGCCCCCACCTGGACGAGGCCTTGCGCTGCCGCCTGTTCGGCAGGCCCGAACGCCCGGCGGTCTGCGGATCCCTGCAGCCCAACGTTCAGATGTGTGGCGACACCCGCGAACAGGCGCTCCTTTTTTTAGAGCATCTGGAGCAAGCCACCCGACCATGACAAAGGCCCGCACAAGCGGGCCTTTGTCATGAGTCAGAAGAAACGATAACCGAAGCACGTGCCCCAACCCAGACACACCGCGGAACTGGCTCCGCCAGGCCGCAGGTGTGGTCCCCCCTTGGGGGGAAGCCGCGAAGCGGCGCAGGGGGGTTACTGTTTCACCGCCTCGACCTGGAGCACCAGGCGCACGTTCTTCGGAAAGCCCCAGTCCACGCCGTAGTTCACGCCGAACGCCGTGCGGTCGATGGTGGCTTCGAAGTCGCCACCGCACACTTCGCGCTTGAGCATGGGGTTCTCATAGCAGCCGAACTGATTGGCCTTGAGGGTCACCGGTTGGGTCTTGCCCAGCAGCGTCAGGTTGCCTTCGACGGCGCTGACCTTGTCACCGTTGAACTGGAACTTGGTCGACACGAAACGGGCCTTGGGGAATTTCTCGGCGTTCAGGATTTCCGCGCTTTGCAGGTGCTTGTCGAAATTGGCGGTGCCGGTGTTCACGGACGCCACGTCGAAGCTGATGTCCACGCTGCCGGTCTTGGCGGCCTTGTCGAAGCTGATCTTGCCTTCCTTCTTGTCGAAGCGGCCGCGGTTGACGCTGGCGCCGAAGTGGCCGATTTCGAAGGTGGCGAAGGTGTGCGTCGGGTCGATCGCGTATTCGGCCGCCTGGGCGATGCCGGCGGTGGACAGCACGGCCGCGGCGGCCAGCAGGGACAGGGACTTGCGCATGGTTGAACTCCTGGTTTGAGGTTGGGAAAACAAAAAAATGCCGAAGCGCGTGCCTGCAACCCAGGATGCCGTGGAACCGGCTTTGCCGGGCCACAGGCATCGCCCCCTGGGGGGTGACGCGCAGCGGCGCGGTGGGTGACAGCTTCACACCCGAGAGGGCGATCCTGAACTTCACTTGCACTTCGTCGGCCACCATCGAGGTGTCGGCCCATTCCTTCTCGCCGATGCGGAAGGACAGGCGCTTGATCGGGAAGGCGCCGCTGGCCACGGTGGTGGCACCGTTCTGCGCCAGGGTCACGGGCACCACCACGTCGCTGGTCACGCCCTTGATGGCCAGTTTGCCGGCCACTTCGTAATGGGTGGCGTCAATGCGCTTGAAGCTGCTGGAGGTGAAGGTGGCCTTGGGGAAGGCCGCAACGTTTAACCACAGCGGCTTGGCCAGCTCGGCGTTCGCTTCGCGGCTGATGTCGGCGCTGCCGGTGTCCACGCTGAACGCGATCTGGCTGGTGGCCAGCCTCGCCGGGTCGAACGCCACCTGGGCGCTGAAGGTCTTGAACTTGCCGTCCACCGGCACGCCCATCTGACGGCTGGTGAAGCTGATTTCGCTCTGCGCGGGCACGATGGCCTGCTGGGCCAGGGCAGCCGTGGCGGCGGTCAGCAGGGTGAAGGAAACGACAAGGGATTTCATGGCGGACTCCAGATAGAAGATCAACGGCGGCCAAAGGACATGCGGCTGAGCAGGCCGTCGCGATCGATGAACTGGTGCTTGAGCGCGCCGGCCACGTGCAGCAGCACCAGCCCGGCCATGGCGAAGGCGGACAGCTCGTGCAGCTCCTTGAGCACGTCGGCCAGGTCCTCGTTCACGGGCACGAAGTCAGGCAGCGGCAGCACGCCGAACAGCACCACCGGAAAACCGGCGGCCGAGCTGAAGGCCCAGCCCAGCAGCGGCACGGCGAAGAACAGCAGGTACAGGCCGTGGTGCGTGGCGTGGTGCGCCATGCGCTGCCAGCCCGGCATGGCGGCTTCGATGGCGACCGGCAGCGCGGGCGGCCGGTGCGTCAGGCGCCAGAACAGGCGCAGGAAGGACAGCGTGAACACGACGATGCCGGCCCACTTGTGCCAGCTGTAGAGCTTCAGGCGCTCGGGCGAAAACGGCAGGTCGCTCATGTAGAGGCCCAGGGCAAAGATGCCCACCAGGGCCAGGCCCAGCAGCCAGTGCAGGGCCACGGTCATCCCGTGGTATCGGGCCGGTCGGTCAGGAGCTTGGACAGAAAACATGGCGCCAGTGTAGGCAGCAGCCCCGCTGGACAGGGCCACCTTCATTGAATCCTTTGTTCGAATTTTTCGAATACAAAATGCACATTCGTTCCAAGTGACACACCTACAATCGGCGCATGAACGACGCTGCCGCGCCTGAACTGCTGGCGATCTACCCGGTGCTGGACTGCCTGGGCGCCTGGCTGAGCGACCTGACGCCCGTGACAGTCCCTGCCGGCACCGTGCTGTTCCGTGAGTCCGATGCCTGCCAGGGTTTCCCGCTTGTGCTGCGCGGCGAGGTCCGCATCTCGCGCAGTGCGGCCAACGGACGCGAACTGGAGCTCTACCGTGTGGCCCCGGGGGAAATGTGCCTGGTGTCCTCCGCCAGCCTGTTTGCCGAACAGCCCCTGGGGGCCCGGGGTGTGGCCACGGCTGACACCACGCTGTGCCTGCTGCCGCCGCCGCAATTCCGGGCCGCGCTTGGCGATGCCCCCTTCCGCCAGTACGTGCTGGGCCTGTTCGCGCAGCGCATGGCCGATCTGACCGGGCTCATCGAAGCGGTGGCCTTCCAGCGCCTGGACAGCCGGCTGGCCGCCACCTTGCTCGGCCATGGCTCCCCGCTCAGAACCACCCATCAGTCGCTGGCCGACGAGCTGGGCACGGTGCGCGAGATGGTCAGCCGCCTGCTGCACCGCTTTGAACGTGACGGCCTGGTCGCCCTCTCGCGCGAGAGCATTGCCATCCGCGACAGTGCCGGTCTGCGCCGCATCGCGGGCAGCTGATCGGAACCCGCCCGGGGGTCTGTGTGACCTCAGTCACAGACAGGGCGCTGTCGGGGCGGTCCAATACGCCCGTGTTGCCGTGCCCCGCACGGCGTCCCCTGTCCCCTTGTCCACCGGAGATTCACATGACCAAAAACGTGGGCGGCATTGACCGCACCCTGCGCATCGTCGTCGGCGTTGCGCTCATCGCAGCCGCCGCCACCGAGACCATCGGGGCGTGGGGTTACATCGGCGTGGTGCCGCTGCTCACCGGCCTGATGGGCTGGTGCCCGCCTTACGCCATCCTGGGTTTCAACACCTGCGCCACGAAAAAGTAAGTTCTGCGCGGCCATGCGCCGGGCGCCGGCGTCCCTAACCGCGGGACCCCGGCGGGCGGACAAAGAGCGCAATGCCGTCGAGCACCGTTCGCAGCCGCTCCAGCTCTCGCGAGCCGTCCAGCCGCGATGACCAGGCAGCCCATCGGGAAATCCGCTGCAAGCGGGGCAACAGCCGCCCCAGAAAAACCCGCACATCGGGCACCCGGTCGGTGCTGGCGTGCGCGTCGGCGTAGGCGCTGAGCACCGAAGCCACGGCCCGGGCGCCCAGGGGCGCGAGGTAGCGGGAGAGCGAGAGCACCAGCTGCAGCGTGTCATACATCTGCACCGTGGCCAGCGGCAGGCCCGGCAGCAGCCGCTCCTCAAAGTCCAGCCGTGCAAAGTGCTCACCGTCCCAGGTGATGTTGCGGGCCTGCGCTCCACCATGCCAGTGCCCCCGGGCGTGAAACGCCGCCAGATCGGCAGCGGCGGCCTGCATCAGCGGCAGGCGGGCCGCTGGCTCGGCACGGTGCAGACAGTGGTCGAGCGTGGTGCCCACATCACCCGTGACCAGCCGGTGTCCGTCAAACGCCAGCACCGGAGGCACCCGCTCGCCGGCGGCGGCCAGCCGCTGCAGGCGGCCATGCTCGAACGCCAGCAGCGCAGCGCCATCGGTCTGCCGCGTGGCGGACCAGGGGACCGGCACACCGACGACATGGGCGAACAGCCAGACACCGAACGACTTGCGCAGGCTGCGCAGGGGCCGATCAGCGGTCTTGGTCCAGGTTTTGGGTGGGGCGGGGGTGTTCAAGGCCCGCGCATTATCCCGAAAACGGTGCGCCGGCCCGCCGCGCCCGGCGGGATCAGGACAACCCGTCGGCCAGCGCTGCGTCCAGAATACCCAGCGCTTCGTCAAAAACCGCTGTCTCAATGGTCAGCGGGAACAGGAAGCGGATCACGTTGCCCGACACCCCGCAGGTCAGCAGCAGCAAGCCACGCCTCAAGGCCGCGGCCTGCACCTTTTTCGTGGTGTCGGCATCGGGTTGCCCGCCGGCATCCACGAACTCGGCCGCCACCATCGCCCCAAGGCCCCGCACGTCGCCGATGCGCGGTTGCCGGGCCTGGTGGGCCTTCAGGTGCGCGACCAAGCGGTCGCCCAGCATCTGCGCGCGCTCAGGCAGCCGCTCTTCCTGCATCACGTCCAGCACCGCGTGAGACGCGGCGATGGCCAGTGGGTGGCCGGCGTAGGTGCCCCCCAGCCCGCCGGGCGCCGGACCGTCCATCACCGCCTGACGGCCCGACACGGCCGACAGCGTGGTGCCGCCAGCCATGCTCTTGGCCATGGTGATCAGGTCCGGCCTGGCGCCGTAGTGCTCCATCGCGAACATCTTGCCGGTGCGCGCAAAACCGGTCTGCACCTCGTCGGCGATCAGCAGGATGCCGTGCCGGTCGCACAGCTGGCGCAGCCACAGCACCGCTTCCGGCTGGATCGGGTTGAAGCCGCCCTCGCCCTGCACCGGCTCAAAGATGATGGCGGCCACGCGTGCAGGCTCGATGTCGCACTTGAACAGGTGTTCCATGGCCTTCTGGGTCTCGTCCAGCGAGGCACAGTGGCAGGGAAACGGCACGTGGTAGATCTCGGGCGGGAAGGGACCAAAGCCGGCCTTGTAGGGCTGGACCTTGCCGGTCAGCGAAACAGCGAACAGGCTGCGGCCGTGGAAAGCGGCGCCAAAGGCGATCACGCCGCTGCGGCCGGTCGCCGAGCGCGCGATCTTGATCGCGTTCTCCACCGCCTCGGCGCCGGTGGAAAAAAACGCGGTCTTGGCCGGACCTTCAATGGGCACGATGGCGTTGATGCGCTCGGCGAGCTGCACGTACTCGGTGTAGGGCACCACCTGGTAACAGCTGTGCGTGAAACGCTGCAGCTGCGCCGCGATGGCCGCCTGCACCTTGGGGTGCACGTGCCCGGTGTTGAGGACCGCAATGCCACCCGCGAAATCGATGAAGCGCCGCCCCTCGATGTCCCAGAACTCGGCGTTCTTCGCGCGCTCGATGAAGAAGTCGCCCATCACCCCCACACCGCGCGGCGTGGCCGCCTGCCGGCGCGCGTGCCAGGCGGCGTTGGTGTGGTCGGTCTTGAGGTCGTTCATGGCGTTCATCACAGTCTCCAAAGAATGCGCCCAGTCGGCGCGAGGTGTCTGATCCAGGGGCACCGCGGAACGGGCTTTGCCCGGCCGCCAGTGCCGTCCCCCCTCCAAGCGGCGCAGCCGCGCCAGAGAGGGGGGAAGCCGCGTCAGCGGCGCAGGGGGGTGTTACACAGGACTGTCAATCCGGATCCACGTGGTCTTCATCTCGGTGTATTTGTCAAAGGCGTGCAACGACTTGTCGCGCCCCACCCCGCTTTGCTTGAAACCCCCAAACGGCACGGTGATGTCGTCTTCGTCGTACTGGTTCACATGCACCGTGCCGGCGCGCAGCGCACGCGCCACGCCGTGGGCCTTGTTAAGGTCGCGTGTCCACACCGCCGCCTGCAGGCCGTAGATGTTGTGGTTGGCCTGGCGCACCACATCGGCCGCGTCGGTGAAGCTCAGCACCGACAGCACCGGGCCAAAAATCTCTTCACGCGCAATCGTCATGGTGTTGGTGACGCCATCAAAAATGGTGGGCTGCACATAACAGCCGCCGGCCACCGGCGCCACCCGCTCGCCACCAGCCAGCAGCTTGGCGCCCTCTTTCTGGCCCGCTTCGATGTAGCGCAGCACGGTGCTGAGTTGGGTCTCGTCCACGATGGCACCCATCACCGTGTTTTTGTCCAGCGGGTTGCCCGGCTGGTAAGCGGGCACCCTGGCCAGCGCCCGCCCCAGAAAAGCGTCCTTGATCGAGGCCTCCACAAACAAACGCGAAGGCGCGTTGCAGCTCTCGCCCTGGTTGAAGAAGATGCTGCCCACCGCCGCGTCCACCGCGCGGTCCAGGTCGGGGCAGTCGGCGAACACGATGTTGGGCGACTTGCCGCCCAGCTCGGTCCAGGCGCGCTTCAAATTGCTTTGCCCGGCCATGACGTGGATCTGTTTGCCCACGCGGGTGCTGCCGGTGAAAGCGATGCAGTCCACGTCCATGTGCAGCGCCAGCGGGCTGCCCGCCTCGGGGCCAAAACCCGGCACCACGTTCAGCACACCGGGTGGAATGCCGGCCTCCAGCGCCAGCTCGCCCAGGCGCAAGGCGGTCAGCGGGCTTTTCTCGCTCGGCTTCAACACCACCGAATTGCCGGCGGCGAGTGCGGGCGCGATCTTCCACGCCGCCATGATCATCGGGTAGTTCCATGGCACGATCACGCCCACCACACCCACCGGCTCGCGGGTAATGAGCGCCAGCGCCGTGTCGGCCGTGGGCGCGATCTCGTCGTAGACCTTGTCCACCGCCTCGCCGTACCAGCGGATGCAGTTGGCCGCGCTGTTCACGTCCACACCCTTGGCGTACTTCACCGGCTTGCCCATGTCCAGGGCTTCGGTCAGGGCCAGCTCGTCGCCGTGCGCGGCGATCAGCTCGGCGAACCGGATCAGGATGCGCTTGCGCACCGCCGGCGCTTTGCCGGCCCAGCGCCGGTCGTCAAAAGCCGCGCGGGCAGCGCTCACCGCCGCGTCCACATCGGACGGGCCGCAGCGCGCCACAGCAGTCAGCCAGCGGCCGTCCACCGGCGAAATGCAGTCAAAGGTCTGGCCGTCGCGGGCAGCGACGCGCTCACCGTTGATGAGGGCACGACCGTCGAAGGTCGGGGCGGCGGACTCGGTCATGAGCAAGGTTCTCCACATTGAATTGGCTCCATGCTACGCCGGATTTCCGTCACCGGAACCATCCACTTTGCCGCTCAGCCGGGTGTCCAGTGCAACGCTCCCGCCCCAAAAACAGCAGGCCCGCAGGCCTGCCCTGGGCGGGGTGGTGCAACGCGCTTACTTCGCGGTGGACAGCGCCGACAGCTCGGCACGGGTCGCGGCGGCGATCTCCCGCTCGCGCTGGCGGGTCGCGCGCGCCACCCAGACGCTGTACGCCACGATCACGATGGTCACCGTGGTGATCAGCAGCGTGGCCGCGGCGTAGATGGTCGGGTTGATGCCGCGGCGGGCGTAGCCGAAGATCACCTGCGGCAACGTGGACACGCCCGGTCCGGAGAGAAATTCGGAGATCACCACATCGTCAAACGAGAGGGTGAAGGAGAGCAGGAAGGCGGCCAGGATGGCCTGGAAGATGTTGGGCAGGGTGATGAGGAAGAACACCTGGTGCGGGCGGGCGCCCAGGTCCATGGCGGCTTCCTCGATGCTGCGGTCCATCTCCATCAGCCGGCTCTGGATCACCACCATGCCGTAGGCCATGCCCAGCAGCGTGTGGCCGAGGATGATGGTGAGCATGCCGCGCTCGGGCCAGCCGAAGGCGTTCTGCGCACCCACCATCAGCAGCAGCAGCGACAGGCCGATCACCACCTCGGGCATCACCAGCGGCGCATTCACCATGCCCGAGAACAGGGTGCGGCCCAGGAACTTGCGGTAGCGCACCAGCACGAACGCCGCAAAAGTGCCCAGGAGGGCCGAGAGCACTCCGGTGACCGCCGCCACCTTCACCGACAGCCAGAAGCCTTCGACGATTTTGGTGTCGCGCGTGAGCGCCTCGTACCAGCGCAGCGAGAAGCCGGTGAAGTTCGCGTCCTGCCGCGTGCTGTTGAAGCTGAACACGATCATGAAGAACAGCGGCAGGTACAGGAACAGGAAAACCAGCGCCAGCCAGGCCTTGCCGAAGTGTTTTTCCAGGAGGCGTTTCATGCTCAATCCTTCACAACAAACGGCTGCGCGCACGGGTCGATTTGTCCAGTGCAGCCGTGGAAGCGGCTTTGCCGGGCCACAGGATGCGTCCCCCCGCGTGGCAGGGGGGAAGACGCGAAGCGGCGCAGGGGGGTCATTTCTTCTCCTCACCGGTGTAGTGGTAGTACACGGCCAGCGGCACGATGATGAGCAGGATCATCACCACCGCCAGCGCCGAGGCGCGCGGCCAGTTGTTGCTGGTGAACATCTCGTCCCACACCACGCGGCCGATCATGATGTTCTCCGGCCCGCCCAGCAGCGAGGGAATCACGAATTCACCCAGCGCGGGAATGAACACCAGCATGAAGCCGGCAATGATGCCGGCCTTGGACAGCGGCACCGTCACCAGCCAGAAGGCCTTGAAGGGCGTGGTGCCCAGATCGTAGGCGGCTTCCCGCAGGCGGAAGTCCATCTTCACCAGATTGGCGTACAGCGGCAGGACCATGAACGGCAGGTACACGTAGGTCATGCCCACCAGCATGGAGACGTTGGTGTAGAGCATGAGGATGGGCTCGTCGATGAGGCCCAGCCCCATCAGCAGCTTGTTGATCACGCCCTGGTCGGCCAGGATGCCTTTCCAGGCGTAGACGCGCAGCAGGAAGGACGTCCAGAACGGCAACATCACCATCATCAGCAGCGCAGGCCTGACCGCCGCCGGCGAACGGGCGATGAAGTACGCGAACGGATACCCCAGCCCCAGGCACAGCAGCGCGGTCAGCAGCGCGTACCAGATCGAACGCAGGTAGGCCTCGATGTAGAGCGTGTGAAACAGCGCCCCGCTTTCACCGTCGCGGAAAATGGTCCAGTAGTTCTCGTACTTCAGGCTCAGGATGCCCGTCTCCGGGTCCCAGATGGGCTTGAAGGGGTTGATGCTCTCGCCCTGGTGCACAAAGCTGATGTAGAGCAGGATCAGGAACGGCAGCAGGAAAAAGACGAACAGCCAGGCATAGGGCACGCCGATGACGAAGCGCTTGCCTGGGACTGGAAGTGATGAAGAAGCCATGAGCGACTCCCGATACGTTAGGGTGAAGTGACTCGGTCGAGGATGCGGTGGAACCGGCTTTGCCGGGCCACGCGCATCGCCCCCTGGGGGGTGACGCGAAGCGGCGCGGGGGGGGTGCCCGATCAATCCCTCAGCACAACGGCATCCAAATCATCCCACCAGAAGAACACATCGTCTTCCCAGGTGATGTCCAGCAGTTCGTGGCGCGAGCCGTTGGGCTCGGTGATCTTGATCCTGGTGCCCTGCGGCGTGACCACGATGTAGGTGTTGTAGGAGCCGAAGTACCCGATCTCCTTGACGCGGCCGGCAAACAGGTTGTGATCGACAGGCGGGCGCTGCTTGCTGATGCTCACCTTCTCGGGCCGAACGGCCACCGCCACCGGCATGTCCAGCGTGCCGCTGATGCCATGGCCCACATGCACCTCGCCGATGGCGGTGCCCACCGCACAGCGGTCGGTTTCGTCCAGCGTGAGCCTGCCGTCCAGCAGGTTCACATTGCCGATGAAATCGGCCACGAAGCGGTTGGCCGGGTATTCATAAATCTCCTGCGGCGTGCCCACCTGCAACACGCGCCCCTTGCTCATGACGGCGATGCGGCTGGCCATGGTCATGGCCTCCTCCTGGTCGTGCGTCACCATCACCACGGTCACGCCCACTTTCTCGATGATGTTGACCAGCTCGAACTGGGTCTGCTCGCGCAGCTTCTTGTCCAGTGCGCCCAAGGGCTCGTCCAGCAGCAGCAGCTTGGGCTTCTTGGCCAGGCTGCGCGCCAGCGCCACGCGCTGCTGCTGCCCGCCCGAGAGCTGGTGCGGCTTGCGCCGGGCATACGGCGTGAGCTGCACCAGGGCCAGCATCTCGTCGGTGCGCTGCTGCACCTCGGCCTTGGGCAGGCCTTCGCGCTTGAGGCCGAACGCCACGTTTTCCCAGATGCTCAGGTGCGGGAACAGCGCGTAGCTCTGGAACATCATGTTCACCGGCCGCTCGTAGGGCGGCATGCCCGCCACGTCCTGGCCGCCCAGCAGGATGCGGCCCCTGGTCGGGGTCTCGAAACCGGCCAGCATGCGCAGCAGGGTGGACTTGCCGCAACCCGAGCTGCCCAGCAGGGCGAAGATCTCACCCTTGCCGATGGACAGCGACACCTCGTCGACAGCCACCGCCTCGTCGAAACGCTTGACCAGTTTTTCCGTGACCAGATAGCCCTCTTGCGTGCCGGCTGCTGCCATGGTGACTCCCTCGTTGTGGTTGATTCAAGAAACACAAAGGGCTGTTCATACGCAGGGTACGAACAGCCCGGTTCAGGCGTCGCGCGGGAGCGCGCGGTGCTTACTTGCCCTTCTTGAAGCTGTTGTAAGCGTTGGACATCGCTTCACGCGCTTCGTTGGTGAAGCTGCTGGGCGGAATCATCTTGGCCATGTAGCCAGCGTCCACAAAGATGGTCTTGTTGCCGGCGATCTCCGGGTTGACCTTGTCCATGCCAGCCTGGTTGCCGGTGGGGTAACCCATGTCGTTGGCCATGGCGGCGGCGTTTTCAGGGCGCAGATAGAAGTCGATGAACGCGGCGGCGTTGTTCGGGTGCTTCGCATCCTTGGTCACGGCCATGGTGTCAAAGAAGATCAGGGCACCGGTGGACGGCAGCAGCGCTTCGATGACTTCCTTGGAACCGTTCTCCTTGGCGCGGGCCGCAGCCTGGTTGATGTCGCCAGACCAGCCGATCGCCACGCAGGCCTTGCCGCCGGCGATGTCGTCGATCATGGTCGAACTGAACAGGCGGATGTCCTTGCGCACCTTGGCCAGCATTTCGTTGGCAGCCTTGTAGTCGGCCGGATCGTTGGAGTACGCGTCCTTGCCGATGTAGTGCAGCGCCACGGGCAGGATCTCGGTCGGCGAATCCAGGTAAGCGATGCCGCAGGACTTGAGCTTGCTGGTGTACTCGGGCTTGAACACCAGGTCCCAGGCGTTTTCGGGCATGGGCATGCCGCCCAGGGCCTTCTCGGCCTTGGTCTTGTTGATGCCCACCGTGGTGAAGCCCCAGGCCCAGGGCACCAGGTGCTGGTTGTCCGGGTCGGCCTTGGTCAGCACCGACATGATGGCCGGGTCCATGTTGGCCAGGTTGGGGATCTGGGCCTTCTTCAGCGGCTGCAGCAGGCCGCCTTCGATCTGACCCTTGGCAAACACGGTGCCGGGCACCACGATGTCGTAACCGGTGTTGCCGGCCACCAGTTTGGCCTGCAAGGCCTCGTTGGTCTCGAAGGTGTCGTAGTTGACCTTGATGCCGGTTTCCTTCTCGAAGGCGGCGATCATGCCTTCAGGAATGTAGTCAGGCCAGTTGTAGATGTTCAGGACCTTCTCGTCATCGAGCACCGGGCCAGCGGGGGTAGCAGCCACCGGCGCAGCCGGTGCCGGTTCTTCCTTTTTGCCGCAGGCGGCCAGGACAAGGGCGGACAGGGCCAAGGCCACAACAGTCTTTTTCATGGTGGGGAACACTCCTGTGAGGGGGATGAAACCGGGCAAGGGAACACACGCCATCGCACGCTGTCGAAGACGGCCGGACACCACGGGACTTTAGCAAAAAATGGGCCTCCTTCGCCCGCCCGCAGAGGCGGTCAGGCGCACAAGCCCTGGCGGCGCAAGCCTTCGAGGGTGGCATCCAGGCAACGGTGTATCAGGTCCATCATCTCGTCGATGTGCGCCCGGGTCATCACCAGCGGTGGCGCGATGATCATGCGATCACCCACGGCACGCATGATCAGTCCGTTGCGAAAGCAGTGGCCGCGACAGACCATGCCCACCGCCAGCTCCGGGTCGAACATTTGCCGTGTGGCTTTGTCCTTGACCAGCACCAGGCCGGCGACGAAGCCGCAGGTCTCGGCGTCACCCACCAGCGGATGGTGCTTCAGTTCGGCAAACCGTTCGGCCAGGTAGGGACCGGTGTCGTTCTTCACCCGCTCGACCAGCCCTTCGCGCTCCATCAGTTCCAGGTTGGCCAGGCCCACGGCGCAGGCCACCGGGTGGCCGCTGTAGGTGTAGCCGTGGTTGAACTCGCCGCCCTGGCTGATCAGCACGTCGGCCACGCGGTTGCCCACCATCACGCCGCCCAGCGGGATGTAGCCGCTGGTCACACCCTTGGCGAAGGTCACCAGGTCGGGCTTGATGCCGAATTTTTCGTAGGCGAACCAGTGGCCCAGGCGGCCGAAGGCGCAGATCACCTCGTCAACAATCAGCAGGATGCCGTACTGGTCGGCGATGCGCTGGATCTCGGGCCAGTAGGTGTCGGGCGGGATGATCACGCCGCCCGCGCCCTGCACCGGCTCGCCGATGAAGGCCGCCACCTTGTCGGCGCCGATTTCCAGGATCTTCTCTTCCAGCCAGCGCGCGGCGCGGATACCGAAGTCGGCCTTGCTCTCGCCGGGCAACGCGTTCTCCCAGTAGTGGGGCTGCTCGATGTGGGTGATGTTGGGAATCGGCAGGTCGCCCTGCGCGTGCATGCCGCTCATGCCGCCCAGCGAGGCGCCGGCCATGGTCGAGCCGTGATAGGCGTTGTGACGGCTGATGATGACCTTGCGCTGCGGTTGGCCCATCAGGTCCCAGTAGCGGCGCGCCATGCGCACGTTGGTGTCGTTGCTCTCGCTGCCGCTGCTGCTGAAGAACACGTGGTTGAAGCTGCGGTCGCCCACCTTGGGCGCCAGCGACGCCAGCCTGGTGGCCAGCTGAACGGCCGGCACATTGGTGGTCTGGAAGAAGCTGTTGTAGAAGGGCAGCGTCATCATCTGCTGGTAGGCCGCGTCCGCCAGCTCCTTGCGCCCGTAGCCGGCGTTGACGCACCACAGGCCGCTCATCGCGTCCAGCACCCTCTGGCCTTCCGAATCCCAGACGTAGATGTCCTCGGCCCGGGTCATCACCCGCGCGCCTCGCGTGGCCAGGTCGGCGTGGTCGGTGAAGGGGTGGATGTAGTGCGCGCTGTCCAGCGCCTGGATGGCTTTCGTGTCCTGCTGCTCGGCGCGGCGGACCAGGGCGGGAGGGGCGATCAGGGTAGAAGTGTTCATCACATTCTCACGAACGAAGGGTTTGATTCGAGAACGCCGCGGAACCGGCTTCGCCGGGCCGCCAGCGTTGCCCCCTGGGGGGTGACGCCGAAGGCGGCGCGGGGGGCTTTCAGTGCAAGGGGTCAAACATGCAGCAGAAGGTGTTCGCGTTCCCAGGGGGAGATGACTTTCATGAACTCCTCGAACTCCAGCTCCTTGATCTCGGTGTAGATGGTGATGAACTCCTTGCCCAGCACCTCGTGCAGATCGGTCTCGCGGCGCAGCCAGTCCAGCGCCTCGCCCAGGCTGCGCGGCAGCGCATAGGGCGAGAGGTAGGCATCGCCCTTCATCTCGGGCTTGGGCTTGATCTGGTTCTTCATGCCCAGGTAGCCGCAAGCCAGGGTCATGGCCATGGCCACGTACGGGTTGGCGTCGGCGCCGATCACGCGGTTTTCCACCCGGCGTGCGGCCGGGGTGGAAATGGGCGAGCGAATGCCCACCGTGCGGTTGTCGTGGCCCCATTCAATGTTGATGGGCGCGGCCGTGTGGCGCGAGAGGCGCCGATAGCTGTTGACGTAGGGCGCCACCAGCACCATGGCCGCCGGGATGTAGCGCTGCAGACCGCCGATGTAGTGGTGGAAGGCGTCCGACGGCGAACCGTCGGGGTTGCTGAAAATGTTCTGGCCGGTGGCCTTGTCCACGATGCTCTGGTGCACGTGCATGGCGCTGCCCGGCTCGCCGGCGATCGGCTTGGCCATGAAGGTGGCGTACATGTCGTGGCGCAGCGCGGCCTCGCGCACCGTGCGCTTGAAGAAGAACACCTCGTCGGCCAGGCCCAGCGGATGGGCGTGGAAGAAGTTGATCTCCATCTGGCCCGCACCCACTTCGTGGATCAGCGTGTCCACGTTCAGGTTCATCTTCTCGCAGTAGTCGTAGATCTCCTCGAACAACGGGTCAAACTCGTTGACCGCGTCGATCGAATAGGCCTGGCGCGAGGTCTCGGCCCGGCCGCTGCGGCCGATAGGCGCCTTGAGCAGGGTGTTCGGGTCGGTGTTGCGCGCGGTCAGGTAGAACTCCAGCTCCGGCGCGACCACCGGGTCCCAGCCTTCGGCAGCGTACAGGTCGCAGATGCGGCGCAGCACCGAACGCGGCGCGAACGGCACCAGCTTGCCGCTGTGGTCGAAACAGTCGTGCACCACCTGCGCCGTCGGGTCGGTGGCCCAGGGCACGATGCGCACCGTGCTCGGGTCCGGGCGCAGCTGCATGTCGCGGTCGGTCGGGTCGACCACGTCGTAGTACGGGCCGCTCTCGGGGAACTCACCCGTCACGCCCATGCCCACGATGGCCTGTGGCAGGCGCATGCCGCGGTCTTCGGTGAACTTCTCGCGCGGCAGGATCTTGCCGCGGGCCACGCCGGTCAGGTCGGGCACCAGGCATTCGATTTCGGTGACGCGGTGCTGGTTGAGCCAAAGCTCCAGATCGTTGAATGTTTGCGGGCTGCTCATGAGCCGTTCCTTTGTGTTCGGTGGTCGGTGTTCGGGAAGCGGGCGGGGCTCGCCACCCTACCCAGGCGCATGGCGCGCCAGATCGGCGGCCTGCAGGCGCTGGCTGCGGCGCTGGCGGCAGGCCTTGCCAAAGGCGTCGAAGATGGCGCTGTAGAACGGGTTTTCCCAGCAGCGCCATTCGGGGTGGAACTGCACCGCATAGGCAAAACTACGCGCGCCCTCGATGGCCACGGCCTCGATCTGCCCGTCGGGTGCGTGGCCCAGTGCCTGCAAACCGGGAGCCAGCCGGGCGATGCCCTGGCCATGCAGGGAATTGACCATCACCTCGGGGCCGCCGGCCCATTCCTCGAACACGCTGCCCGGCACCAGCCGGATGGCGTGGCGCGGTGCGTACTGTTCTGCATACGGCGCACCCTGGGGCTCGCGGTGATCCATGCGGCCAGGCACCTCGTGCACGCGCTGGTGCAGCGTGCCGCCCAGGGCCACGTTGATCTCCTGGAAACCGCGGCAGATGCCCAGCAGCGGAATGCCCTCGTGCACACAGGCCTTGACCAGCGCCAGGGTGAGCGCGTCGCGCACCGGGTCCAGCGGCAGGCTGGGGTCGGCCACGTCTTCATCGAAGTGCGAAGGGTGCACATTCGACGGCGAGCCGGTGAGCATCACCCCGTCCACCAGCGACAGCAGTTCGCCGATCTGGCCCGCATCGGCCAGGGGAAACATGACCGGCTGCGCCTGCGCCCCGGCCTTGACCGCCCGCGCGTACTTGTCACCGAGCAGCAGGAAGGGCATCTGGTGCCCGTGGTCGCCCAGCAGGCGGTGGTCGGCCGGCAGCCAAACCATGCAGAGCGGCGGCTTGTTCATGGCATCTCCAAACGCATGGGTTGATTCTGACCGCACAATTGGATCACAATCAGGACCAGTTAAAGCCACTTCATGGTGCCAATTGGCGCTATCCCGGCCCCCTCACTGACCGCCCATGCTGTCCGAGTTCCTGCTGCGTGAAATGCACCGCCTGGGGACCCAGGACGCCCTGCCGCTGCACCGCCAGCTGTACGAGGCCCTGCGCCGCGCCATGCTCGATGGCCAGCTGGGCCCAGGCGAGCGGTTGCCCTCCAGCCGCGACCTGGCGCAGGACCTGAATCTCTCACGCAACACCGTGGTGGCCGCCATCAACCAGCTCGGCGTCGAGGGCTATCTGGCCAGCCGGGTCGGCAGCGGCACCTACGTCAACGAAACCGTGCCGCGCATCCTGCCTGGCGCCGCGCCCGCGCGACCCGGATTGCGCAGCGCCGGCACCATGACCGGCGGGCTGTCCCGGCGCGGGGTCTCCCTCACCGGCCGCTTCTGCGCCCACGCCCTGGAGGTCCAGCCCTTTACACCCGGCATCGCCGACTTCAGCGCCTTCCCGATCACCCTGTGGCAGCGGCTGCAGAACAAGCACTGGCGCATGACCTACCCGGACATGCTGGACTACAACGACTCGGGCGGCTACGCGCCCCTGCGTCGGGCCATCGCCGACTACCTGCGTGTGTTCCGCAGCGTGCAGCTCGATGCCGACCAGGTCATCGTCACCACCGGCACGCAGCAGTCGCTCGAACTCTGCGCCCGGCTGCTGGCCGACCACGGCGACACCGTCTGGGTCGAAGACCCGGCCTACTGGGGCGCAGCCAAGGCCTTCATGGCCAGCGGCCTGCACCTGCACCCCGTGCCGGTGGACGAGGAAGGCATTCATCCGCGCGAGGCCGACGACGCACACCCGCCGCGCCTGATCTACCTCACGCCGTCGCACCAGTACCCGACCGGCGCCGTCATGTCGCTGCCGCGCCGCCACCAGCTGCTGCAAACCGCCCGCGCGCACCAGGCCTGGGTCCTGGAAGACGACTACGACAGCGAATACCGCTTCAGCGGCCCGCCGATCAGCAGCCTCGAGGGCCTGGACACCGACGGCCGGGTGCTCTACATGGGCACCTTCTCCAAGGTGCTCTACCCCGGCATCAAGCTCGGTTATCTGGTCGTGCCCAAACCGCTGGTGGCCGCCTTCAAGCAGGCGCACTACGACCTCAACCGCCCCGGCCAGATGCCGCTGCAGGCCGCGCTGGCCGAATTCATTGAAATGGGGCACTTCAGCAGCGCGCTGCGCCGCGCGCGGCAGAGCTACGCCGAACGCCGGACAGCACTGCTCGAAGCCCTGCGCCCCGCGCTGGGCGACAAGGTCTTCATCAGCGGGGCCGAACAGGGCCTGCACCTGTGCCTGCGCCTGCCCGCGTCGGCCGACGACCAGGCCCTGGCCCAGCGACTGGCCCAGCAAGGCCTGACCGTGCGGCCGCTGTCAGCCTATTGCCTGGCACGTCAGGATCTGCGCGGACTGGTCATCGGCTATGGCTACGCGCCGCTGGCCGACATCCAGCGCAGCGGGTCCGCGCTGGCGGCTGCCGTGCAGCAGGTGCCCGGCGGATAGGCCAACGGCCCATGCTGCGCCAAGGCTTCACCGGCGCCCCGGCGACGCAGATCGGGGCCCCGACGGCCTTGCTGTCGGCCACACCCGCTTCCAGTAGCGCTCACAGCGCATCGCGCAGGCGGTACCACAGCATGCCCAGCGCCAGGGTGGGCGTGCGCAGCAGCGTCCCGCCCGGAAAGGGGCGGTGCTGCAGGCGCGCAAACAGGTCGAAGCGGCCAGCCTGCCCGGCCACCGCCTCGGCCACCAGCTGGCCGGCCAGGCCGGTCAGCGCCACACCATGCCCGCTGAAGCCCTGCAGGTAGTACAGGTTGTCGCCCAGGCGGCCGAAGTCGGGCGCGCGGTTCATGCTGATGTCCACGAAGCCGCCCCACACATAGGGCACCGGCACGTTCGCCAGTTCGGGAAACACCGCGCCCATGCGCTGCGCCATCACCGCCTTGAGGTTGGGCGGCGTCATGGTGGTGTAGCTCACGCGGCCGCCGAACAGCATGCGGCGGTCGGCGCTGAAGCGGAAGTAATCGAGCACGAAGTTGTTGTCGCACACCGCCGCGTTGCCGGGGATCAGGCGCTCGCACAGCGCCGGCTCCAGCGGCTCGGTGCCGACGATGTAGGTGCCCACCGGCATGATGCGCGGGGCGATCTCGGGCGCCACCTGCGGGCCGAACTCGGGCAGCATGCAGTTGCCGGCCAGCACACCGTAACGCGCCGTTACCTGGCCCTGCGCGGTGCGCGCCACCAGGGTCTTGCCGCGCTGCAGGCTGGTCACCGGCGACTGCTCGAAGATGCGCACCCCCGCCGCCTGCGCCGCGCGGGCCAGGCCCAGCGCGTACTTCAGCGGGTGCAGGTGGCCCGAGGTGGTCTCGCGGAACGCCGCCACATAACGCGGGCTGCGGATGAAGCGTGCCACATCGGCACCCTCGGCCCAGTCGCAGGCCACGCCGCGGCGCTGGTGGTCGTCACACTCCTCGCGCAAGGCGCGCGCCTTTCTGGGCGAATCGGCCACGTAGGTATAGCCGCGCACCCAGTCACAGTCGATGCCGTGCGTGCGCACGCGCTGCTCGATCAGCTCCACCGCCTGCCGCGACAGGTCCCAGGCCTGCTGCGCGTCGCGCGCGCCCAGCTGCGCCTCGAACGGCCCCTGCCCGCTGGCATAGCCGACGATGGCCTGGCCCCCGTTGCGGCCGCTGGCGCCGGAACCGATGCGGTCGGCCTCCAGCAGCACCACGCTCAGCCCTTTCTGCGCCAGCTCCAGCGCCGCCGACAGCCCGGCGAACCCGCCACCCACCACCACCACATCGGCGTCCACCGCGCCGGCCAGCGGCGCACACGGTGCCGGCCGGACCACGCTGGCCTCGTAGTAGCTCTTCTGGTTGAGCGAGGTGTCGGAGTCCAACAGCGAACGATGAAACATGGTCGGAGTGCCGGGGTCGGGCAGATCAGGGCAGCCGTGGGGCCGGCTTCGCCGGGCCACCGGGTGCGTGCCCCCTCCCGCAGGAGAGGGGAGAAGACGCGAAGCCGAGCAGGGGGGTGCTCACTTTTTCCTGACCTGGCCACACAGGTAGGTCCAGACAAAGGTGGCCGCGGCGTTGGTGGTCAGCTCGGCATGGTCATAAGCCGGCGCCACCTCGACGCAGTCCATGCCCACCCAGTTCAGGTCGGCCAGCTCCTCGATAAAGGTCAGTACCTGGGCGCTGGTCAGGCCGCCCGGCTCGGGCGTGCCGGTGCCGGGCGCGAAGGCCGGGTCCAGCACGTCGATGTCCAGTGTCAGGTAACACGGCCTGTCGCCCATGCGCTCGCGGATCGCCGACAGCACCGGCGCCAGCGCTGCACCATCAAGGCCACGCAGCGCGCGTGCGGTGCAGATCAGCCCGCCCTGGTCGGCCACGTATTCACGCGCGGCGCGCTCGCCGGCCGAACGGATGCCGATCTGCACCGTGTGTTCGGCGCTGATCAGCCCTTCCTGGATGGCCTCGTAGGTCCAGGTGCCGTGGCCTGAGGGCTCTCCGAAGTGGTCGGTCCAGGTGTCGCAATGGGCGTCGAAGTGCACGCAGCCCAGCGGCTCGCCGCCGCCGTACCGGGCGCGGGCCGCACGCAGCAGGGACAGCGTGACCGAATGGTCGCCCCCCAGAAACACGCAGTGGTGCTTGGCCATCAGCGCAGCCGCCTGCGCCTCGATCTGCGCGCGCACCGCCGGCAGCGGCGAGGCATTGGGCAGGCGCATGTCCAGCGCGTCGCCCAGCTGGCCCAGCGGCGACACATCGAACAGCGGGTGGATGCCGTCACACAGCATCAGGCTGGCGGCGCGGATGGCCTGCGGGCCGAAACGGGCCCCGGGCCGGTGGGTCACCACCCCGTCGTAAGGCACGCCGGCGATGGCGAATGGCTGTTCGCGCAGGGGCTCGCAGGCGAGGAAACGGTTGCTGTTGTTGGCGTAGGCGAACAGACCGGTGGGCATGGCGGTGAGGACCTCAAACGGGTGAGCAAGGGCCCCCAAGATACCCCGGTTTCCGCCACCCCCTGAGTCCACTTCCCCCTGGCACCCGCTGTCCACCCCGGCAGCTCTGTCCGTTCACAAGGCTCTCTGCCGCAGCGCCAGCAGCGCGCCCAGCCACAAGGCGCCGGCCGAGAACAGCAGGCCACGCGCGAGGCCGCCCGGTCCGTCAGCAATGAAGCCGACGACCGTAGGCCCCAGGATCTGTCCAGCCGCGAAGACAATGGTGAAGGCGCTGATGCCGGCCGCCCATTGCGCGGGGGGCAGGTTGTGCCGCACCAGCGCGGTGGTGCTGGCCACCACCGAGAGAAACACCGCACCAAACAGCAGTCCTGACAACAGCATGAGCGGCCAGGCACTGGTCAGCGCCGGCAGGATGGCCGCCACACCCAGCAAAGCGTTCAGCCGCGCCAGCGGCTGGCCATCACGGTGCCGGTCCAGCAGCCGCGCCCAGATGCGCGAGGACGCCACCACCGCCAGTCCCAGCAACGTGTAGAACACCGTGACCGCCTCCGCGCTGCTGCCCCGTTCGCGCAGCAGTGCGATGACAAAGGTCATGTAGCCGATGTAACCCACGCCAAAACCCAGGTACCCCAGCAGGCCGAAAGCGAAGTCGCGCACGCGAAACACCCGCCGCGCAGAACCGCCTGGCACGGCCTGCGCCGCGACGGAGGGGACCGCCTCGTGCCAGGTCGATTCGCGTGCCGGCCAGCGCAGCACCGCCGTGGCCAGCAGGCACACGCACGCCAGCACCCACCAGGCCCATGTCCAGGCGTGCGTTTGCCCGGACGCCCAGTGCAGCGTCAGCGGCACCGCCAGCGCGGAAAACACAATGCCAAAACCCGTCCCGCCGTAATACAGACCCAGCAACAGACCGCTGCGCTGCGCCTGCCTCGCCCCCAGACGGGCCGCCAGCAAGCCGCCAGCGATGAACACCAGGGCGCTGGCCACCCCGGCCAGCAGACGCTGCAGCATCAGCGCCTGCGCGCTGGTGACAAAACCGCTGGCCGCCATGAACAGGGACGCCAGCAAGGATCCCCAGAGCAGCAGGCGCCCCGCCCCCAGGCGCCGCAGCAGCAGCGGCGTGGCCAGCGCACCCAGCAGATAACCCACCGCGTTGGCGGTGTTCATGGCCCCGGCCAGGGTGTAGCTCCAGCCCAGGTCGGCCCGCATGGGCGGCAGCAGCAGGCCATAGGCAAAGCGCGTGATGCCCAGCGACACCGCCGCCCCCAGCGACAGCGCCAGGGCCAGCCGCCCGTACGGCGTCTGATCCGGCAGGTGATCGGGACCGGTCCCGGGGGTTGGGGTGTCAGGCAGTGGGGCGCTGTGCGGCATGCGCCGATTGTGGACCGGCCCCGTCGCGGCCGAAAGCACGGGTCGGGGCCTGGCCCAGATCGTCGAGGATCGGGCAGCCCGGTCGCTCGTCACCGGGACAGGCACACAGCAGCGTCTGCAGACTGCGCTGCATGGCCTGCAGGGCCTGGATGCGCTGGCCCAGCGCATCGTGGTGCTTCTGCGCGATCTGCTTGACCTGGGCGCTGCTGCGACGCCGGTTGTGCCAGAGGCTCACCAGCTCGGTGATGGCTTCCAGGCTGAAGCCCATGTCGCGCGCCCGGCGGATGAAGCGCAGGGTGTGGACATCGGCCTGGCCGTACTGCCGGTAATTGCTGCCCGTGCGCGATACCGCGCCCAGCAAGCCCAGCGCCTCGTAGTGCCGCAGCATCTTGGCCGAGATGCCCGACAGCTGCGCGGCCACGCCGATGCTGACCGGCCAGGTCTGGCCGTCCGGTTGGGGTGGCGTGCCCGCAACGGCGCTCACGGTGCGACCGTGTACCCTTCTGCCCGGATGGCGGCGGCGACCGCTTCCCGGGGCTGGCTGCTGAGTACGTCGACACGGCCGCTGGTCCGGTCGATGCGCACATCGGCCTGCGGGTCCAGGGTTTTGATGGCGGTGAGCACGGCGCGCTCGCAATGGCCGCAAGTCATGCCCTGCACGGTAAAGCTCTGTGGTTGGCTCATGGTGTGTTCCTGCTGATGGATCAAGGGCGCCATCTTGCACCTTGACATGGTGTCAAGGTCAAGGGCACTGGCCGGCCCCCTGCAGGCCTTGACCTTCCCTCCATGGGAAAGCTTATGCTGAACCCATGAACACGGCGACCGGACCCCAGAGACCCCCACACAACCCGACGGAAACGCCGCACCAGATCGACCTGGGCATCGGCGGCATGACCTGCGCGTCGTGCGTGATGCGTGTGGAGAAGGTGCTCAGGAAACTGCCCGGCGTCCAGGACGCCACGGTGAACCTGGCCACCGAGTCGGCACGCATCACCTTCACTGGCCCGGGTGATGACAGCCGTGCGGCGCTGCTCAAGCGAGCCGTGCGAGACGCTGGCTACGAACCGCGCGCGATCGACGAACCGTCGGCAACACCGGCCCGCTGGCTGGGCATTCCCCGGGACGCCTGGCCGGTGCTGGCCGGTGCACTGCTGTCGGCACCCCTGGCCCTGCCCATGCTGGGCGACCTGTTTGCCAGGCACTGGATGCTCCCGGCCTGGGCCCAGTTTGCGCTGGCCACCCCGGTGCAGTTTGTGCTGGGCGCGCGCTTTTACCGGGCGGGCTGGTATGCACTCAAGGCACTGACCGGCAACATGGAGCTGCTGGTGGCCATCGGCACCAGCGCGGCCTGGGCCTTGTCGACCTGGCTGTGGTGGCGTGCGCAGGCTGGCGAAATGGTGCACCTGTACTACGAAGGTGGCGCCGTGGTGATCACGCTGGTGCTGCTGGGCAAGTGGCTCGAAGCTCGCGCCAAGCAGCAGACCACCAGCGCCATCCGTGCGCTGCAGGCCCTTCGCCCCGAGGTGGCGCACCTGCTGCCCGATGGCGTGCGGCGCACCGAGATGACCGACGTACCGGTGGACGAGCTCCTGCCAGGCGATACCGTCCGCGTGCTGCCGGGTGAACGTTTCCCTGCGGACGGTGAGGTGCTGACGGGCCAGACGCAGGCCGACGAATCCATGCTCACCGGTGAAGCCATGCCGGTGCCCAAACACGCCGGCAACCGGGTCACCGGCGGGTCCCTCAATGGCGAGGGTTCGGTACAGGTTCGGGTGCACGCCGTGGGGACGCACAGCGTGCTGGCGCACATCATTGCCCTGGTGCAGGACGCGCAGGCCGCCAAAGCGCCCGTGCAGCGGCTGGTCGACCAGGTCGCGGCGGTGTTCGTCCCCGTGGTGCTGGTGATCGCCGCCCTCACACTGACCGGCTGGCTGTGGCACGGCGCGGCGACCGAGGATGCCCTGCTGCACGCCGTGGCGGTGCTCGTGATCGCCTGTCCCTGCGCGCTCGGGCTGGCCACGCCCGCGGCCATCATGGCGGGCACCGGGGTGGCCGCGCGCCACGGGATCCTGATCAAGGACGCCGTGGCACTGGAAATCGCACACACGGTGGACACCCTGGCCTTCGACAAGACCGGCACGCTGACCGAGGGACGGCCTCGGCTGCTGCACATCGCGCCGGTGGACGGCGTTGACGAAACCACCGTGCTGCGCGTGACGGCCGCGCTGCAGGTGCAGAGCACCCACCCGCTGGCCCACGCCGTGCTCGATGCCGCGCGGGCGCGCAATGTGCCGGTGGACACCGCACGGGACGTGCAGGCCGTGGCCGGTTGTGGCACGCGCGGCACGGTTCAGGGCGACACGCTGGCCCTGGGCAGCACACGCTGGATGGCGCAGCTGGGCGTTGATGGCAGCGCACTGCAAGCCGCGGTGCAACGCGCGCAGGCCGATGGTGCGACCGTTTCGCTGCTGGCCCGCCAGGCCGATGACGGCCGCTGGCACGCACTGGCCCTGCTGGCCTTTGGCGACGAGCCCAAAGCCGGTGCCGCCCACGCCATCGCCGTCCTGCGTGCGCGAGGCTTGCGCCTGTTCATGGTCTCGGGCGACAACGCGGCAGCGGCACGCGCCATGGCCCGGCGCCTGGGCCTGCGAGAGACCGATGGCGAAGTGATCGCCGAGGTATTGCCCGGTGACAAGGCCGCAGAGATCGCGAGACTGCGCAACGGCGGCCATGTGGTGGCCATGATCGGTGACGGTGTGAACGATGCGCCCGCGCTCGCGGCAGCGGATGTCGGCATGGCGATGACACACGCCCAGGGTGCCAGCGCCGACGTGGCCCTGCACGCGGCGGGCATCACACTCATGCGGGGCGACCCGGCCCTGGTCGCGGCGGCACTGGACATCTCGCGCCGCACGGTGCGCAAGATCCGGCAAAACCTGTTCTGGGCATTCGTCTACAACGCGGCCGGCATTCCGCTGGCAGCGCTGGGTTACCTCAGCCCGGTGCTGGCCGGCGCCGCCATGGCCATGAGCTCGGTCAGCGTGCTCGGCAACGCGCTGCTGTTGCGGCGCTGGCGGCCACCCGCGCGCTGAGTGCGCGGAACGGGTTTGACCTGGGTCAAGCGCTGGCGCGGCAGGCTGCCGCACAGTACCGATTTCTGTCACCGACCGGGCGGTCGGTTGTTGCCGTCACCAGAGGAAACTGCCATGACACACGAGGCGCTGCGGGTCATCCGGGAAGAACACGCCACCCTGGCCGCGATGCTGCAATCGCTCATGCAGCTGGTGCGTCGCGGTCCGGAGGCCGACGGAACGGACGATTCGGCTCGCTTTTTCGACGTCTTGCGCGCCATGCTGTTCTACATCGACGAGTTCCCCGAGCAACAGCACCACCCCAAGGAATCGGACCTGCTGTTCCCGCGCGTGGCCCGGGTGGCGCCGCACGCCATGGCCACCATCGACCAGCTCGAACGCGACCACCAGCAGGGCGAAAGCCGGGTCCGGGACCTGATGCACCGGCTCATGGCCTGGGAACTGCTGGGCGAGACCCGAAAAGCCGCTTTCATCGACGAGGTCACCCGTTATGTCGACTTCTACCTGGAACACATGCGGCTGGAGGAAACGGTCATCCTGCCCGAAGCCGAGCGCCTCCTGAGCGAATCGGACTGGCAGGCGCTGAACGCGGCCTTTTCCAGCCACCCGAACCCGCTGAGCAGCCGCATCCCGCGCGATCCACTGTTCGACCGTCTGTTCACCCGCATCGTGATGAAGGCTCCCGCCCCGGTCGGACTGGGTCACTGATCCGCAGCAGCGTCCTTCATCACACGGCAGACACAGGGCTTTACCGCGCAGACGCACAGCCGGCGCCACCGGTTTACATGCCGCTTCGACACTGGTGTACCGCCAGAGGGGAACTTCTGGCTCGACGGTTCATCCACCCTGACAGGAGCAACGCATGCAACGCCACACCCTCAAAGCCCTCGCCGCCACCGTACTGGTCACCGCCATCGCCGGTGTGTCGGCCACCGCCATCGCCCAGAACACCCCAGCCCCGATGCCGCCGGCTGCACCTGCCAGCGCACCCGAGGCAGCGCGCATGGCCGAGCATCCAAAAGCCTGGCAGGAACGCCTGCAAGCGCACCACCGCCGCCACCTGGAAGACCTCAAGGCAGCGCTCAGACTCAGCCCGGAGCAGGCAGCCGCGTGGAGCGCCTTCGTGGTGCGCACGGAACCCCAACCCCCCCAGGCCGGTGCGTTGATGCACCGGCGTGACATGACCACACCACAACGCCTGGAGGCCATGCAGGCCCTTCATGCCGAACACAGCGCCCGCATGGCCCGCCACATCGACGCCACCCGGAGCTTCTACGCGCAACTGACGCCCGAGCAACAAAAAAGCTTCGATGCGCACACCGGCGGCCTCCGCCCCGCCGGCATGCACGGTGAACGCCGGCACGCTGGCAAAGCGCATCATGGCAGCGCGCACGGCGCTCACCATGGCCCGGACTGCGGCGGTGGTGCCATGGGACCGGGCCCTGCCGGCCCACGCGGCTGATCCAAATTTCTTTTTTGTTGGTGGATACCTCTTTCGCCCCTCACCGAGGGGCTTTTTTTTGGCTGCAACACGACCAGCCCCGGCGTTGACCCGCGTCAAGCCCGACGGCCAGGAGGCCCGCTAAGCTGCGCCGCCATGGATGTCGACCTCATCATCATCGGGGCCGGGCCGGCGGGCCTGTGCCTGGCACGTGCCCTGCGCGGCAGTGGCCTGCGCCTGTGCCTGATCGAACAGCAAACACGGGCTGCGGTACAGACCCCTGCTTTCGACGGCCGCGAAATCGCCCTCACCCAGCACAGCGCCGAACGGATGCGCCAGCTGGGCCTGTGGCAGCGCCTGGGTGACGCGAACATCGCCCCGCTCAAGGACGCCCTGGTGCTCGACGGCGGTGCCGGCCGTGGCCAGCAGCGCATGGTCATCAGCCACGCGCTCAGCCCCAAGCCGGAACTGGGCTTCCTGGTCGCCAACCACCACATCCGCCGCGCCGCGTTTGAAGCCGCGATGGAAGCCGATGACGACACCGGCAATGCGCCAGACCTGCGCTGCGGCCAGCAGGTCACCCAGATCCACAGCGACGAACACGCCGCCCACCTCCAGCTGGCCAGCGGCGAACGCCTGAGCGCGCCGCTGGTGGTGGCCGCCGACAGCCGCCACAGCAGTACCCGCCGTGCCATGGGCATCCCGGCCGACATGCACGACTACGGCCGGACCATGCTGGTCTGCAACATGACGCACGCGCTGCCCCACCACGAGACCGCCTGGGAATGGTTCGACCACGGCCAGACCCTGGCCCTGCTGCCCATGAACCCCGACCCGGCCAGCGGCCTGCCACGCTCGTCCGTAGTGCTGACCCTGCCCAGCCAGGAACTCCAGCCGCTCATGGACCTGCCCGAAGCCGCGTTCAACGACGAGATGACCCGCCGCTTCAGCGCCCAGCTCGGCGCCATGCGGCTGGTCAGCACCCGCCACGCCTATCCGCTGGTGGGTGTGTGGGCGCGCCGCCTGGTGGCGCGGCGCTTTGCCGTGGTGGGCGACGCCGCGGTCGGTATGCACCCGGTCACCGCGCACGGCTTCAACCTCGGCCTGCGCAGCATCGACGCACTCTCGCGTCTGGTCCGTCAGGCCCGGCAACAGGGCCAGGACATCGCCAACCCCGCGCTGCTGCAGCGCTACCAGCGCGAACACCAGGCCGCCAGCCGTGGCCTGTACATGGCCACGCACGCCCTGGCCACGCTCTACACCCGCGAAGAAACCCCGGCCCGCCTGCTGCGCCGGGCCATGGTCGGCCTGGGTGAACGCTTCACGCCGTTCAAGCGCGCGGTGGCAGCGAGCCTGACCGGGCTGCACTGAACTGGCCAGAAGTGGTCATGCAAGGCCCCTTGCACCATTGCCCTACCGGTCAAGCCCCTGCTTGATCAGCGCCGCCTGCTGGCGCTTGAACCAAGCCGCGACATCGTCCAAAAAGGGCGACATCCAGGCAATGGCTTCTTCCAGTTCCATGGGCTCCTCGTTGAAACCCGCCCGGTACTTGCGATTGCGCCAGACACGCCATCAGCACGGCGTCCCACGCATGCGTCCATGCGGGTGTTGGCAGAAATCACGGTCTGCTTTGCATCGGCCCGTTTGACGCTGGCCTGCTTCAACCACTGCACGGCATCGCGCCCGTTGGCGGGCTGGCGTTTCAATGGCGCGCCAGGATCTCGTCGTCGCTCGTCTGCGGTGAGTCGTCGGTCCAGCCGTAGGCGGCGGCCACCGCAGCATCGAGTGCTTCGTGCGCCATGGCCAGCCAGGCTGGGCGCTGGTTGTAGAGGTGGGTCAGCGTGCGCTTTTGCAGCGCCTTGGCGTCGGCCTCGGCGATGCGCGCGGCCTGGGACTTGAGCGTGGCGTCGCCGATCTGCGCCGGGATCAGCGCTCCGCCGGCCGTGGCCTCGGTCTGCTGGTGCGCCGTATCGGCCGGCGTGAGGCACGCAGGGAAAGGAAAGGTCTTGAAGCAGGTGGTGGGGGTGTAGCGCAGCCGGTCTTCCAGCGAGGTGCCCATCCGCAACGACCACAGTTCGTGGAAGCGCGAGTGAAGCAGGCCGAAGGTGGTGTCGTCGGCGCGGGCGATGGCGACACAAAGGTTTTCAGGCATCTGAACAGCAGGCATCCAGGCCAAGACACGGTGCTTCGCCACCATTGGCGTCACGATAAATCTTGCAAGCGGGGCCAACTGTTGACGCAAGCCCGGTCAGGCGTCACCCAACGGGAGCGTCAGCCAGGCGCGAGCCACTTCACCCGCAATATCGAACGGGCCGTTCTTCTGTGTTCCGATGAACGCTGCGGCAGCGTTTTCAGGCAGCTTCTGCGCGTGCGTAAGGTCGCTGCTTGCGGTTGCGCCCTTGGCCGAAAGATCGGCTGCGGGACCGGCCTTGTTGCGCTGCATCAAGGCGGGCGTCAGCAAGCCGGTCTAGATTGGGCTTCTTGAGCCAACGGGCGCTTCCAGCCCGGGCAAATCCGTGTGAGCCGAGGAGACCTGAGAGCCATGCTGCCCGCCT
>JBJTNV010000021.1:0-48248 GCA_046074205.1 Hydrogenophaga sp. | reverse complement strand
GTGGCATCCGCAAGGGCGCTGCCGGCTTTGACATCACGTTTTTGCACCCCAAGGCGAACGAGGAGTTCCCCATTGGCGGTGAGGGCGTGTTGATCGAGCTGGTGCAAGCCCCCGCCGAAGTGGTCAAGGCGTTTGCGGCTTTGGCGGCCAACAGCTATTGATTTGTTGTCGAGGCTGAAGCCACTGATCAGAACCAATTTTTTGCAGTTCATCGGCTTCAGTGTCGGACCTGAAGGTCCGACCTACGGTCATTTGTAGGTCGTGGGCTTCAGCCCCGACATGACTTTCAAAAGCCCGTCAGGCTCCCGCTTGACGGGCTTTTGCTTTGGCGAGTGCCGCTTCAATGATGGCGCGTTTGCGATCCACCTCGGGCGTGCTGTCGGTGCCTTTGGTGTGCGCTGCCAAATCGGCCAGCTTGTGCTCGGCTTTGGCTTGCATGCGCTGATGGTGCGCTTGCTCTTCGCGCACCAGGCGTTGTTTGCGCGATTCAAATCGCTGCCGTGCGGTGCCCGCTTGTTCGGCCGACCAAGCTGCCCAACCGGTTTTGTCGCCCGTCACGTTTTCCAGCTGGATGCAATCGACAGGGCAGACCGGGATGCACAACTCGCAGCCGGTGCACCAGGGCTCGATCACGGTGTGCATGAGTTTGTTGGCCCCCAAGATGGCATCGGTCGGGCAGGCCTTGATGCACAAGGTGCAGCCGATGCACCAGGCCTCGTCGATGATGGCCATCTGGCGCGGGCCTTCAGCGCCGTGCTCTGGGTTCAAGGGCAGGGCGGTTTGGCCGGTCAGCGCCGCCAAGCGCTCGATGCCGGCTTGCCCGCCGGGGGGGCATTGGTTGATGGCGGCTTCACCCCGCGCCATGGCCATGGCGTAACTGGCGCAGTCGGGAAAGCCACAACGCGTGCACTGCGTTTGCGGCAGCGCATCGTTCAGGCATTGAAAAAGCGCCTGGGTCTCAGGCGCTGTTTCTGGGGCTGTGGGCATGGGCCTCAGGCTTTGGTCTTGGGCTCAACCCAATTGGTCTTGACCGCTGGGGCGCTGGCTTTGGTCGCGGGCTTGACCGCCACTTTGGCTTTGGCGCTGGCAGCTGCTTTCACAGGGGCCTTGGCGGCAGGTTTGGCCACGGCTTTGGGGGCAGCGGCTGGCTTGACCACGGCCACTTTGGCCTTGGCTGGGGCGGCGGCTTTGACCGGGACTGCTTTGACGGCCTCGACCGGGGCAGTCGCTTTGGCGCTCACAGGCACCGCATGGCTCTTGATGAACTTGACCACCTGTGGGTACACGATGGTGCGCCAGCGGCTGCCACTGAAAATGCCGTAATGGCCAGCGCCGGGCACTTCCAGGTGCAGGCGGTCGCTGTCGGCAACGCCAGTGCACATGTCTTGCGCGGCCCGTGTCTGGCCCGAGCCCGAAATGTCGTCCAACTCGCCTTCCACGGTCATCAAGGCCGTGCCTTGGATGTCTTGGGGGCGAACGCGTTCAACCTTGCCATCCACACCCTTGACGTCCCAAGTGCCGTTGACCAGTTTGAAGTCCTGGAACACGGTGGCGATGGTTTCAAGGTAGTAATCGGCATCCATGTCGAGCACCGCGTTGTACTCGTCGTAGAACTTGCGGTGTGCTTCGGTGCTGGCGTCGTCGCCTTTGATCAGGTCTTTGAAAAAGTCGTAATGGCTGGTGGCATGGCGGTCGGGGTTCATGGCCACAAAACCGGTGTACTGCAAGAAGCCGGGATACACGCGGCGACCGGCACCCGGGAAGGTGGGCGGCACGCGGTAAATCACATTGTTCTCAAACCACTCAAAGCTCTTGTTGGTGGCCAAGTTGTTCACCGAAGTGGGCGACTTGCGAGCGTCAATGGGGCCGCCCATCATGGTCATGGTCAGAGGGGTTTTTTCACCGCGGCTGGCCATCAACGACACCGCCGCCAACACCGGCACCGTGGGCTGGCACACGCTGACCACGTGGCAGTTGCCATAAATGGACTGCAAGTGGCGAATGAATTCCTGCACGTAGTTGACATAGTCATCCAGGTGGAACTCGCCCTCCGACAGGGGCACCAAGCGGGCGTTTTTCCAGTCGGTGATGTAGACCTTGTGGTCTTGCAGCATGGTGCGCACGGTGTCGCGCAGCAAAGTGGCGTAGTGGCCCGACAAGGGCGCCACGATCAGCACCGCAGGCTGACCCTTGAGCTGAGTCAAGGTGGCAGGGTCGTCTGAAAAGCGCTTGAAGCGGCGCAATTCGCAGAAAGGCTTGTTGATTTCAATGCGCTCATGAATGGCGACTTCGGTCTTGTTGACCTTGACCGTTTTGATGCCGAATTCTGGCTTTTCGTAGTCTTTGCCCAAGCGGTGCATCAAGGCATAACCGGCCGAAGCGCGTTGGGCGAGGGGGGTTTGCGACAGCGGGTTCAGCGGGTTGCTATAGAGCTTGGCCGCAGCCTGCGCCAGATCGGAAAAGGGTTCCATGATCGAGCGCTGGGTTTCGAAGATCTGGTAAAGCATGTGAACGTTTTCCTGGGAGAGGGCATTTTGGTGCGGTGCAGCAATACTACAGGACGCAACCCTTTATTTTTCGAGTCAACACCCTAATCAGCAGTCACTTTCCTGACGCGCCCAAAAAGAAACCGCCCCGTCGGGGGCGGTTGAAAGCTTGATGTCAGTCAATTTAGACGACTTTCGCAATTGCAGCGCAAACATAGTCAATATTCTTGCTGTTCAGTGCCGCCACGCACATGCGGCCGGTGTCGGTGCCGTACACGCCAAACTCGCTGCGCAAGCGCACCATTTGGTCCTTGGTCAGGCCCGAGTAGCTGAACATGCCGATCTGGCTGGTGATGAAGCCCATGTCTTGCTTGACGCCAGCGGCTTTCAGGCCGTCCACCAGTTTTTGGCGCATGGCCTTGATGCGCACGCGCATCTCTGCGAGTTCCTGTTCCCACTGGGCGCGCAGTTCGGGGTTGCCAAGCACGGCAGCGACCACCGCGCCGCCGTGGATGGGCGGGTTGGAGTAGTTGGTGCGGATGGCGATTTTGAGTTGCGACAGCACGCGCGAGGCTTCTTCCTTGTCAGAAGCGACCACCGACAGGGCGCCCACGCGCTCGCCGTACAGGCTGAAGCTCTTGGAGAAAGAAGTGGAGACAAAGATGTTCAGGCCAGCGGCCACGAACTTGCCGATCACCGCGCCGTCTTCGGCGATGCCGTGGCCAAAGCCCTGGTAAGCCATGTCCAGGAAAGCGGTCAGGCCCTTGGCTTTGACGACAGCGATGACCTGGTCCCATTGGGCGTCGGTGATGTCGTAGCCGGTGGGGTTGTGGCAGCAGGCGTGCAGCACGACGATGGTGCCAGCGGCAGCCGCGTTCAGGCTGGCCAGCATGCCGTCGAAGTTGACGCCGCGCTTGGCTGCGTCGTAATAGGCATAGGTGTCGACTTCAAAACCCGCGTTCACGAAGATGGCGCGGTGGTTTTCCCAGCTGGGGTCGGAGATCAGCACCTTGGCGTTGGGGCTGACTTTTTTCAGGAAGTCGGCACCAATCTTCAGGCCGCCGGTGCCGCCAATGGCTTGCACGGTGGACACGCGGCCGGACTTGAACACGTCGGAGTCGGCGCCAAACACAAGTGCCTTGACCGCGTTGTCATAAGCCACGATACCGTCGATGGGCAGGTAGCCGCGCGCCGTGGGGATGGCCATCATGGCTTTTTCGGCCGCTTGCACACACTGCAGCAGGGGCAGTTTGCCGTTGTCGTCGAAGTACACGCCCACGCCCAGGTTGACCTTGTTGGGGTTGCTGTCGGCGTTGTATTGCTCGTTCAGACCCAGGATCGGGTCGCGGGGGGCCATTTCGACGGCGGAAAACAGAGACATGGAAAGTCCTTGATTGGTGTTCAGTGGTGGCAGGAAACCCGTTCCTCGGTTAGGCTTTCGGGTTGTCCCTGATTTTAACGGCCCGCAGGGCCTCTCCGATGTCCGAACTCTCCGAAGTTTCCGCTGCGCCCGCTACAGGCCAATTCGTCAGCTATCCCGGCTCGCCGTTTGAGCTGTTTCAGCCTTACCCGCCTGCGGGCGACCAACCGACGGCCATTGCCCAGCTGGTGGAAGGTGTGCAGGACGGCGAGGTGTTTCAGACCTTGCTGGGCGTGACCGGTTCGGGCAAGACCTTCACCATGGCCAATGTGATTGCGCAGCTCGGACGCCCGGCCATCGTGTTTGCCCCCAACAAGACCCTGGCGGCACAGTTGTACAGCGAGTTCCGGGAATTCTTTCCCCGCAATGCGGTCGAGTACTTCGTCAGTTACTACGACTACTACCAGCCCGAAGCCTATGTGCCCCAGCGTGACCTGTTCATTGAAAAGGATTCGGCGATCAACGAGCACATCGAGCAGATGCGTTTGTCGTGTACCAAAAGCATCATGGAGCGGCGCGATGTGGTGATCGTGGCCACGGTGTCTGCCATTTACGGCATCGGTAACCCGGAGAGTTACCACCGCATGATCAACGCTGCGCACCGGCGACAAGATGGGCCAGCGCGACGTGATCGCCCAGCTGATCCGCATGCAGTACCAGCGCAACGACCAGGACTTCAGTCGGGGCAAGTTCAGGGTGCGCGGTGACACGATCGACGTTTTTCCTGCGGAACACTCGGAGCTGGCGATCCGCATCGAGCTGTTCGATGACGAGGTGGAGAGCCTGCAGCTGTTCGACCCGCTGACGGGCCGCATCCGCCAGAAGATCCCGCGCTTCACGGTGTACCCATCGAGCCACTACGTCACGCCCCGCGACCAGGTGCTGGCCGCGATCGAGACCATCAAGATCGAGCTGGACCAGCGCCTCAAAGAGCTGGTGGGCATGGGCAAGCTGGTCGAAGCGCAGCGGCTGGAGCAGCGCACCCGCTTTGACCTGGAGATGCTGCAGGAAGTCGGCCACTGCAAGGGCATCGAGAACTACACGCGCCACCTGTCGGGCGCCGCGCCCGGCGAGCCACCAAGCACGCTGACCGACTACATGCCCAGCGACGCCATCATGTTCCTCGACGAGAGCCACCAGATGATTGGCCAGCTGAGTGCCATGTACAACGGCGACCGCTCGCGCAAGACCACGCTGGTGGAATATGGCTTTCGCCTGCCCAGCGCGCTGGACAACCGGCCGCTGAAGTTTGAGGAATTCGAGCAGCGCATGCGCCAGTGCATCTTCGTCTCGGCCACGCCGGCCGACTACGAAAAGCAGCATGCCGGTCAGGTGGTGGAGCAGGTGGTGCGGCCGACCGGCCTGGTGGACCAGGAAATCGAGGTGCGACCCGCGACCCACCAGGTGGACGACGTGCTGCAGGAAATCCGCATCCGCGTGGAGAAGAACGAGCGTGTGCTCATCACCACCCTGACCAAGCGCATGGCCGAGCAGCTGACCGACTACCTGACCGAAAACGGTGTCAAGGTGCGCTACCTGCACAGCGATGTGGACACGGTTGAGCGGGTCGAGATCATCCGCGACCTGCGCCTGGGCGCCTTCGACGTGCTGGTGGGCATCAACCTGCTGCGCGAGGGCCTGGACATTCCCGAAGTGTCCCTGGTGGCCATTTTGGACGCCGACAAGGAAGGTTTCCTGCGCGCCGAGCGCAGCCTGATCCAGACCATCGGCCGTGCCGCGCGCAACCTCAACGGGCGGGCCATCCTGTACGCCGACCGGGTCACCGATTCGATGCGCAAGGCCATCGACGAAACCGAGCGCCGCCGTGCCAAGCAGACGGCATACAACCTCGAACACGGCATCACGCCCAAGGCGCTGAACAAGCGCGTCAAGGACCTGATCGACGGCGTGTACAGCGAAAAGGCGGGCAAGGAAGCCGATCGCCTGGCCAGCGAGGCTGCGGCCCGTGCGGAGACGGACGCGATGAGCGAGAAGGACCTGGCGCGCGAGATCAAGCGGCTGGAGAAGCTCATGCTGGAACATGCGCGCAACCTGGCGTTCGAGAAGGCCGCCCAGGTGCGCGACCAACTCCACCGGCTGAAAGAGCGGGTCCTGGGTGCCGCGGGGGAAGATCGCGCGGCCTGACATCTCTGGGCCGTGGCTGCTGCCAGGGGCGGATTGCCCTGATCGCGCGGACTAAGTCGAGTATTTCACTGGGCTTTTGCGGTATACTCGATCAAAACAGTCGGGAAACAGCAAGGGCTGCCGTCCGGCGGCAGAGAGAGCGGGAAAGCGACCGGGCCGTTTTGAAAAAAACCGCCCGGTATTGTTCGACGGTCCAGCCAGCCCAAAGGAGCTTGAAACATGCGCCTCACGACCAAAGGCCGCTTTGCGGTCACCGCCATGATCGATCTGGCCCTCCGCCAGAACAACGGTCCTGTGACGCTGGCAGCCATCAGTCAGCGTCAGCAGATTTCGCTGTCCTATCTGGAGCAGCTGTTCGGCAAGCTGCGCCGCCACGAGCTGGTGGAATCCACCCGTGGCCCTGGCGGTGGTTACACGCTGGGCCGCAAGGCTGCCGACATCACCGTGGCGGACATCATCGTTTCGGTAGACGAACCCATCGACGCCACACAGTGCGGTGGCAAGGAAAACTGCCTGGGCGAAGGCAACCGCTGCATGACGCACGAGTTGTGGGCGCAGTTGAACGCCAAGATGGTGGATTTCCTCGACTCGGTCACCCTGCAGTCGCTGGTGGACGAGCAAATCGCCAAAGGTGTGGTGGTGGAAAACGCCCCCATGATCAAGCGCGCCATTTCCAGCACGCCGGTGGTCAAGCCCATCCGCGTGAACGCGCCCAACTCGGTGTTCGCGCTCGGAGGCGTCGCGCTGTCCAAATGATCCCTCCGGGTGGTCCCAGGGCATTGTTTGCCCGGGTTCTGCGCGCCAGTTGACGTTTCACATTACCCAATTGCCCCCTATGAGCAACACCCCCCACTTTCCGATTTACATGGACTACAGCGCCACCAACCCCTGCGATCCGCGGGTGGTGGACGCCATGATTCCCTGGTTGCGTGAACATTTCGGCAATCCGGCCTCGCGCAGCCACGCCTGGGGCTGGGAGGCCGAAAAGGCTGTCGAGACCGCCCGCGAACAGGTGGCGTCGCTGATCAATGCTGACCCGCGCGAAATCGTCTGGACCAGCGGCGCGACCGAGTCCAACAACCTGGCCCTCAAGGGCGCCGCGCACTTCTACAAGACCAAGGGCAAGCACCTCATCACGGTCAAGACCGAGCACAAGGCGGTGCTGGACACCATGCGCGAACTCGAGCGTCAGGGCTTCGAGGTCACTTACCTGGATGTCCAGGCCGATGGCCTGCTGAACCTGGAGGCGTTCAGGGCGGCCATCCGCCCGGACACCATCCTGGCTTCGGTCATGTTCGTGAACAACGAGATTGGCGTGATCCAGGACATCGCGGCCATCGGCGCCATCTGCCGCGAGAAGGGCGTGATCTTCCACGTGGACGCGGCGCAGGCCACGGGCCGGGTGGACATTGACCTGCAAACGCTGCCGGTCGACCTGATGAGCCTGACCAGCCACAAGACCTACGGCCCCAAGGGCATCGGCGCGCTGTACGTGCGCCGCAAGCCGCGCATCCGCATCGAGGCGCAGATGCACGGCGGTGGCCACGAGCGCGGCATGCGCTCTGGCACGCTGCCCACCCACCAGTGCGTGGGCATGGGTGAGGCCTACCGCATCGCCAAGGCAGAGATGCACGCCGAGAACGTGCGCATCCGCGCGTTGCACGACCGCATGGTCGCCGGCCTGAAGGACATCGAAGAGGTGTTCATCAACGGCCATGAGACGCAGCGTGTGCCGCACAACCTGAACATGAGCTTCAACTACGTCGAAGGCGAGTCGCTGATCATGGGCATCAAGGGCCTGGCCGTGTCGTCGGGTTCGGCTTGCACGTCGGCCAGCCTGGAGCCCAGCTATGTGCTGCGCGCCCTGGGTCGCAGCGACGAACTGGCCCACAGCAGCCTGCGCATGACCATCGGCCGCTGGACCACCGAACAGGAGATTGATTACGCGATCGCCACCATCAAGGACAACGTCGCCAAGCTGCGCGAACTCTCGCCGCTCTGGGAAATGTTCAAGGACGGCGTTGACCTGTCCACCATCCAGTGGGCCGCCCACTGAGTGCTTGAAGGAGAAACAACATGGCTTACTCTGAAAAGGTCGTTGACCACTACGAAAACCCCCGCAACGTCGGCTCCTTCGACAAGGGCGATGAATCGGTTGGTACCGGCATGGTGGGCGCACCCGCCTGCGGTGACGTGATGAAGCTGCAGATCAAGGTCAACCCGTCCACCGGCGTGATCGAGGATGCGCGGTTCAAGACCTATGGCTGCGGCTCCGCCATTGCTTCGAGCTCGCTGGTCACCGAATGGGTCAAGGGCAAGACGCTGGACGAAGCAGCAGCGCTCAAGAACAGCCAGATTGCAGAAGAGCTGGCTCTGCCACCCGTGAAAATCCATTGCTCCATCCTCGCCGAGGACGCCATCAAGGCGGCAGTGGACGACTACCGCAAGAAGCACGCGAACTGATTTTCCCCATGGCAGTCACCATTTCCGAAGCCGCAGCGCGGCACGTCACACGTTACCTTGCCAAGCGCGGCAAGGGTGTGGGGGTGCGTCTGGGCGTCAAGACCACCGGCTGTTCCGGCATGGCTTACAAGCTTGAATACGCCGATGAGGTGGCGCCTGAAGACAAGGTGTTCGAGCAGCACGGGGTGAAGGTGTTGGTGGATCCCAAAAGCCTGAGCTACATCGATGGCACACAGCTCGACTTTGTTCGAGAAGGCCTCAACGAGGGCTTCCGGTTCCACAACCCGAACGAGCGTGATCGCTGCGGTTGTGGTGAGAGCTTCCGGGTCTGATGCCGGGAATGAATCTCCATTCCAGCGATTTCGAGCTGTTTGAATTGCCGGTGGCGTTTGCGCTGGATCGCCAACGGCTTGACGAGCGGTGGAAAGTTCTGCAGCGCGAGGTGCACCCCGACCGCCATGCGGCAGCTGACGCGCAGACGCAGCGGCAGTCCCTGCAGTGGTCGGTGCGCATCAACGAGGCCTACCAGCGCCTGAAGGACCCGCTGCAGCGTGCCGCCTATCTGTGCGAGCTCCATGGCGTAGCGGTCAGGGCCGAGAACAACACGGCCATGCCGACCGCTTTTTTGATGCAGCAGATGGCATGGCGCGAAGCACTGGAAGAAGCGTCCTCGATTGCCGCGGTGCAAGACCTCGCCGATGACGTGGCGGGCACCCGTCGCCGCATGCTGTCCGATCTGGCGCAGACAGCCGATGTGCACCGCAACTGGACCGCACTGGCCGATCAGGTCAGAGCCCTGATGTTCGTTGAGCGTTTTTCGCGTGACGTGGAGAACCGGCTCGAGCAGCTGGGACAATGACGGGCTGCTATCCGGTCTCCTCCCTGTTTTGGGCTTACACATGGCGCTCCTGCAAATATCCGAACCCGGCCAGTCGCTTGACCCGCACCAGCGGCGTGTTGCCGTCGGCATTGACCTGGGTACCACCCATTCGCTGGTAGCGGCTGTGCGCCATGGTGTGGCCGAGTGCCTGCCAGATTTGCAAGGGCGCGTGATCCTGCCCAGCGTGGTGCGCTACCTGGACCCCGCGCTGGGGGGGGCAGGCCGGCAGATTGGCCACGACGCGCTGGCGGCGCAAGTCACCGATCCGCTGAACACCGTCAGCTCGGTCAAGCGACTGATGGGGCGCCGCCGGGACCAGGTGGCTGACGTGCACAAGCTCTCGTATGCGGTGCTGGACGACAAGGGCATGGCGGTGGTGGACACCGTGGCCGGACGCAAGACGCCGATGGAGGTGAGTGCTGAAATCCTGGCCTCTCTGCGCTTCCGGGCCGAAGACAGTTTTGATGACGAACTGTTCGGTGCCGTGATCACGGTGCCGGCCTACTTTGACGATGCCCAGCGACAAGCCACCAAGGATGCGGCGCAGCTGGCGGGCATTGAAGTGCTGCGCCTGATCAACGAGCCCACAGCCGCCGCCATTGCCTATGGGTTGGACAACGGCGCCGAGGGAATTTATGCCGTGTACGACCTGGGCGGCGGCACCTTCGACATCTCTATCCTGCGCATGGCGCGTGGCGTGTTCGAGGTCATGGCCACCGGGGGTGATTCCGCGCTGGGCGGTGATGACTATGACCAGGCACTGGCTGCCTGGGTGCTGCACCAGGCCGGCCTGGCCAATGTGGAGGATGCAGCCGAGCGTGCCGCCCTGCACCGGGAGGCCCGGCGTGTGAAAGAGCAGCTGACCGCCCAGGACGGCGTGCTGTTTCGTGCCGAGGTGGATGGCCGCCAGCTGGAGCGCATCGTGCGTCGTGACGATTTTGAGACCAGCACCGCCGACCTGACCGCCCGAACCATGACCGCTGTGCGCAAGGTGCTGCGCGACGCCGGTGTCGGCAAGGATGAGGTGCAGGGCGTGGTGATGGTGGGCGGCTCCACCCGCATGCCGGTGATCCGTCGGACGGTCGGCGAATTTTTCGGCTGCGAACCGCTGACCAATCTCAATCCCGACGAAGTGGTAGCGCTGGGTGCCGCCATCCAGGCGAACCAGCTGGCCGGCAACAGCCAGGACGGCGATCTGCTGCTGCTGGACGTGATTCCGCTGTCGCTGGGCATCGAGACCATGGGCGGCCTGGTTGAGCGCATCGTGCCGCGCAACAGCACCATTCCCACCGCCCGCGCCCAGGACTTCACCACCTACCAGGACGGTCAGACCGCGCTGGCGCTGCACGTGGTGCAGGGTGAGCGTGACCTGGTTGCCGACTGCCGCAGTCTGGCGCGCTTCACGCTGCGCGGCATCCCGCCCATGGCCGCTGGCGCGGCACGCATCCGCGTGACCTTCACCATCGACGCCGACGGGCTGCTGGCGGTATCCGCCAGGGAGATGACCTCGGGCGTGGAAGCCAGGATTGATGTCAAACCGTCGTACGGATTGAGTGATGACGAGATAGCCGCCATGCTGCGGGACAGCTTTGCCACCGCACAGCAAGACATGGCCGCCCGAGCGCTGGTGGAAGCCCGTGTCGACGCCGAACGCATGATCGCGGCGACCCGCAGCGCGCTGGCTGCCGATGGCGATCTCCTGTCGGCGGACGAGCGAGCTGCCATCGATTCCCTGATGGCAGCACTCGCCACCGCTGTGGCCGGCGGCGCGGCGACCCACATTGAATCGGCCACCCAGTCGCTGGCCAAAGGTACCGAAGCCTTTGCGGCGCGACGCATGAACCGCGGCATCCAGCAGGCTCTGGCCGGTCGCAAAGTCGAAGAAGTCTGAACGCCATGCCCACCATCAAAATCCTGCCGCACCCCGAATACTGCCCCCAGGGCGCCACCATCAGCGCGCCTGCCGGGACCTCGATCTGCGAAGCCCTGCTGGACCACCATATCCACATCGAGCATGCCTGCGACATGAGCTGTGCCTGCACCACGTGTCACGTCATCGTGCGCGAAGGCCTGGGCAGCCTCAATGCGCCGGACGAGACCGAGGAAGACCTGCTGGACCGCGCCTGGGGCCTGGAGCCCAACTCCCGGTTGTCCTGCCAGGCCATCCTGGCCCAGCAGGACCTGACGGTGGAAATTCCCAAATACTCGATCAACCACGCCAAAGAGAACCACTGATGAGACAGATCGTTCTCGATACGGAAACCACCGGCCTGTCCGCGGAGAACGGCGACCGCATCATCGAGATCGGCTGTGTGGAACTGCTTCACCGCAAGCTCACCGGCCGCAACCTGCACCACTACGTCAACCCCGAGCGCGACAGCCATGAGGACGCGCTGAAGGTGCACGGCATCAGCAACGAATTTCTTCGAGACAAACCCAGGTTTGCCCAGATTGCAGACGAGCTGCTGGCTTATCTCGAAGGCGCTGAGCTGATCATTCACAACGCACCGTTTGACATCGGTTTCCTGAACAGGGAACTGGGGGCCCTGGGCCATCCGCCGATCACCAACATCGTCTCGGGCGTGACCGACACCCTCGTCATGGCCAAGGAAATGTTCCCGGGAAAACGCAACGGACTGGACGCCCTGTGCGACCGTCTGGGCGTGGATAACGCCAGCCGAACGCTGCACGGTGCGCTGCTGGACGCCGAACTGCTGGCCGACGTCTACATCAACATGACCCGTGGACAGGATCCCTTGCTCATGGAAGCCGATGAGGTGGGCCCGTCCGGCGTGAGCATGGACCTGATCGATATCAGCCGTTTGGAACTGCCCGTTCTTCGGGCCAACGGGCAGGAACTGCAAGCGCACGAGGCTCTCCTGACCGATCTGGACAAGGCCAGCAAGGGCAAGACGCTCTGGAGAGCCCTGCTCACGGCCTGAAGTGGTCACAAAGTTTTTTGCGGTCTGAGCAGTATGCGCTGTTGAACAGGTTATAATGCAGGGCTTCCGAACAATCGGACCGGACTGCAGAGCAGGTCGAAAGATTTTCGGGCGGTTAGCTCAGTGGTAGAGCACTGCCTTCACACGGCAGGGGTCGCAGGTTCGAACCCTGCACCGCCCACCAAGACAGCAAGTCACCACGCTTGCAAGCAAAAAAGCCCACTGTTCAGTGGGCTTTTTTGCTGTTCGGGGTCATCATTCTTGATGGTTTCTTGAGGCTGCCGCCCGCAGTTTGTCCTTCTTGCTCGGGCGTTTGCCTTTGATGCCACCACCTGCCGGTCTGGCAGGCGCTGCCACTTCGGTCGGCTCGAAGCCCGGAATGTGCTCCAGCGGCAGGCTCAGGCCCTGACGTTTTTCGATCAGCCGCCAATGGGCTTCGGTGCTGGCGCTCACAAAGCTCACTGCCAGCCCACTCTCGCCGGCACGGCCGGTGCGACCGATGCGGTGTACGTAGTCCACCGCCGAGCGAGGCAGGTCGTGATTGACCACCACCGGCAGCTGCTCGATGTCGATGCCGCGTGCGGCCAGGTCGGTGGTCACGACCACGTCCCAGCGCTTCTCTTTGAATTCCCGCAGCACCTGCTCGCGAACGCCCTGGCTCAACCCGCCGTGGAAGGATGTGGCGTAGAGGTCGCCCTGGTTCAGTTTGGCCGCTACGCGCTCGGCGCTGTACTGGGTCGCCACGAATACCAGCACACGATCCCAGCCGTTGTGTTGGATCAACTGCCGCAACAGCTGGGTGCGGCGCGCTGCGTCCACGGCGATCGCGCGTTGCAGCACCACCGCATCGGCCTGCACGGGGGCGGATACGTTCACCCGCAGCGGTGTCTGCAGCAGGCTGCTGGCCCATGTTTCCACCGCCGGTGCAAAAGTGGCAGAGAAAAACAGGCTCTGGCGTCGTGCGGGCAGCAGTGTCAGCACACGCTCGAGTTCGTCGGCGAAACCGAGGTCGAGCAGACGGTCGGCCTCATCCAGCACCAGCCATTCCACAGCCGAAAGCCGCAATGCGTTGTGCGCCACCAGGTCCAGCAGGCGACCGGGTGTGGCGATCATTACATCGGTCCCGCCGCGCAGCGCCATCAACTGAGGGTTGATGGATACGCCACCGAATGCCACGGCGATGCGCGGACGCGAGGACAGGTGTTGCGCAAGGCTGCGCAGCACCTCACCGACCTGGGCTGCCAGCTCGCGCGTGGGGACCAGCACCAGCGCACGCACACGTCGCGGTGTGTGCACCGTGCCAGTCTGCAAGCGCTGCAGCAGGGGCAGCCCGTAGGCTGCGGTCTTGCCCGATCCGGTCTGGGCGGTGGCCAGCAGATCAGTACCGCTCAGGATTTCCGGGATGGCCTGTTGCTGGATCGGTGTCGGCGAATTGAAACCTTGCTCGGCAGCAGCCTGGGCGAGGGGGGCGATGAGTCCGAGGGATGAAAACGTTGAGCGCAGCATGTGACCCGATTGTCGCTGGCAATGCAGCCCAGGCAGTGTGAAGTGCGCAAGGCATCGCCCGAAGGAGACGACAGGGGAGGGCGATTCAGGTCTCGGTGCCCGCCGCGCAAAGCGGTACCAGGGGAGAGGTGCCTGTCTCATCCACCGGGAAGAAGCCGGTCAGTCCGTGCACATAGAGTGCGGCATAGCTGGAGAACGCCATGCTCCATTCCGTGAAGCGACGATGGGTGACGGGCATGCGTGCGATCAGGCGTATGTCGTGATGGCGGTCGTCACCCTGAAGGCTGTGCCACAACTGGCTGATGCTGTCGGACGGACCTTCGATGCACTGCGTGAACTGTCCCTTGAAGTAGAGCAGGTGGCCGGTGATGCCCAGGCGTTCGTTGCGCATGCGGGCCTGGGTCAGCAGGTTGAACAGGTGCAGCGATCCGAAGTCGTGGCTGGCGGTGGACTGGTAGACAAGGCGCTCAAACATGGTTCAGGTGCGAGGAAGGGCTGGTGGCAGACCCGTCTGCGCACGCAAGGTTCGTACCCTAACGCGGTCGACTTGTCGGCACCTGACAGGTCTGGTTGGCTGCGCCGGAGCGGCGGGTCCGGCGCGGGCCAACGGTCAGCGCGCCAGCCATAGCCTCAGGCGCATGCCCCAGCCGCTGGTCAGGCCCACGGTGGGCCAGCGCAGCTCGCCCTGCGGTGTGATGACGGCGAACGCGGGCACCGCGCCGAAGCCCAGTGCCCGACTCAGCTGCGCCTGCTGGTCCACCACCGAGTGCCAGGCGAGCCGGTTCGACTGCAAGTAACGGCCTACCGCTGCCGGGGAGCCGGACTGCATGGCCACCGTGATCACCGGGTGCTCCGCGTTCACCCCATCCACCGCACCCTGCGTGGCCTTGCAGATCGGGCACCACTCGGCCCACACGTAAAGCCCCACGTTTTGCCCGGGATGGTTTTGCTGCAGCGCGGCCAGTTCGGCGCGCAGGCTGCTGTGCCGCAGGGTGCCGGTGGCATCAAATACCGGAAGTGGGGTGTCCAGCACACCGGCCGGCAAAGGACCGTCGGTGACGTGTCGTGTCTGCCACCACTGCACCGCCAGCACCACCGTTACCAGCAGCGCGAGGGTAAGCAAGTGCCGCCGCCAGGCACGCCGCAGACCGGTGAACCGCTGGCGCAGGCGCTCGCTCATGCGTCCTGGAAGACGTCGAGCAGGCGGTCCAGCCCGCCTTCGTTGATGGCCACCATGGCTTGCGCGCGTACCGCCGGTTTGGCGTGGTAGGCCACCGACAGGCCGGCCACGCCCATCATGGGCAGGTCGTTCGCGCCATCGCCCATGGCGATGCACTGGCGCGGCTCGATGTCCAGCAACGACGCTACTTCCAGCAGGGTGCGGCGTTTTTCAGCGCCGTCGCAAATGTCGCCCCAGGCCTGGTCGACCATGCGGCCGGTGAGTTCGTCGCCATTCGGGCCACTGACTACTTCCAGTACGTTGGCGTGCACGAAGTCGATGCCCAGCGTATCCCGCACGCGGTGAGCAAAGAAGGTGAAACCGCCCGAGACCAGCAGAACCTTCAGGCCCGCTGCCTTGCAGGCGCTCACCAGATCGGCCGCGCCGGGGTTGATGCGCAGGCGCTCGGCGTAGACGCGCTCCATGTCGGCCATGGTCACGCCCTTGAGCAGGGTCACGCGCTGGCGCAGGCTCTCTTTGTAGTCGGCGATGTCGCCGCGCATGGCGGCGTCGGTGATCGCGGCCACCTCCGCTTTGCGGCCCACCGCATCGGCAATTTCATCCACGCATTCAATGTTGATCAGCGTGGAATCCATGTCGAACGCAATGAGCTTGAAGTCCTTGAGGTTCAGCGGGGCGGAGAAACCCTGAAGGGTCAGGCCGTGGGCGGAGGCGGTGGGGGAGGTCATCGTTGAATTATCGCGGGCGCTGCAGACCGTTTCCGCGGCCGATGCAGATCAAACAGCGTCTGCCGGCGCTTCCATACGGATCGGTTGGCCCAAGGCCTTAAGCACGTCGCGTACCAGCTGCACCCGGTCTTTCACTTCCGGCAGCGCGCGCTCGATGCGCAGCTTTTCGTTGCCGGCCAGTTTGATGTGCTTGTTTTTCTGGATCAACTCGATGATGCGCATCGGCTCGATCGGCGGGTTGGGTTTGAACGTGATGTTGATGACACCCGGCGCCGCATCGACCTTGACCACGCCATAGGGCTGCGAGAGCACGCGCAGGCGGTGCACGTCGATGAGGGTCTGGGTCTGTGCCGGCAGTTTGCCGAAGCGGTCGACGATTTCCTCCAGCAGGCCGTCCACCTGGTCCGCCGTCTTGGCGGTGGCGAGCTTCTTGTAGAACGACAGGCGCAGGTGCACGTCGCCACAGTAGTCGTTGGGCAGCAGCGCGGGCGCGTGCAGGTTGATGTCGGTGGTGACCGACAGCGGGCTCAGCAGATCGGGCTCCCGCCCGGCCTTGAGCGCCTTCACCGCCTCGCTCAGCATCTCGTTGTAAAGCTGGAAGCCGACTTCGAGCATGTTGCCGCTCTGGTTCTCGCCCAGCACCTCGCCGGCGCCGCGGATTTCCAGGTCGTGCATGGCCAGGTAGAAGCCAGAGCCCAGTTCCTCCATCTGCTGGATCGCGTCCAGCCGCTGGGCGGCCTGTTTGGTCAGGCCCTCGATCTCGGGCACCAGCAGGTAGGCGTAGGCCTGGTGGTGGCTGCGGCCCACGCGGCCGCGCAGCTGGTGCAACTGGGCCAGGCCGAATTTGTCGGCGCGGCTCATGACGATGGTGTTGGCCGTGGGCACGTCAATGCCGGTCTCGATGATGGTCGAGCACAGCAGCAGGTTGTAGCGCTGTGCCACGAAGTCGCGCATCACGCGTTCCAGATCGCGCTCGGGCATCTGGCCGTGGGCGATGGCGATGCGCGCCTCGGGCAATATTTCTTCCAGCTTCTGCTTGCGGTTCTCGATGGTCTCCACTTCGTTGTGCAGGAAATACACCTGGCCACCGCGCTTGAGCTCGCGCAGCACGGCTTCGCGGATCACGCCCGTGCCTTCGTTGCGCACAAAGGTCTTGATCGCCAGGCGGCGCTGCGGCGCGGTGGCGATCACACTCAGGTCGCGCAGGCCTTCGAGCGCCATGCCCAGCGTGCGCGGGATCGGCGTCGCGGTCAGCGTCAGCACGTCGACCTCGGCGCGCAGCTGCTTCATCGCCTCCTTGTGGCGCACGCCGAAGCGGTGTTCCTCGTCGATGATGAGCAGGCCCAGGTTCTTGAACTGCGTCTTCTCCGACAGCAGCTTGTGCGTGCCCACCACGATGTCCACGCTGCCGTCGCTGATGCCTTTCATGGCGGCGGTGATTTCCTTCTGCGAACGGAAGCGGCTCATCTCGGCCACCTTCACCGGCCACTTGCCGAAACGGTCCACCAGGGTCTGGTAGTGCTGTTCGGCCAGCAGCGTGGTGGGCGCCAGAAACGCCACCTGCTTGCCGCCCGTCACAGCGACGAAGGCGGCGCGCAAGGCCACCTCGGTCTTGCCGAAGCCCACGTCGCCACAGACCAGTCGGTCCATGGGCTGCGGGCTGATCATGTCCTGGATCACGGCGTGGATGGCGGCTTTCTGGTCGGCGGTTTCCTCGAAGCCGAAGTCGTTGGCGAAGGTCTCGTAGTCTTGCGCGCTGAAGCGGAAGGCGTAGCCTTGGCGTGCGGCGCGGCGGGCGTAGATGTTCAGCAGTTCGGCGGCGGCGTCACGCACCTGCTCGGCGGCCTTGCGCTTGGCCTTTTCCCACTGGCCGCTGCCCAGCTTGTGCAGTGGTGCCTCATCGGCGCTCACGCCGGTGTAGCGGCCGATCAGGCTGAGCTGGCTCACCGGCACGTACAGCACGGCCTTGTCGGCGTATTCGAGGTGCAGGAACTCTTGCAGCGCGGGCGTGCCGTCGGGGTTCTTGTCCCCCATGTCCAGGTTAACCAGCCCGCGGTAGCGGCCGATGCCGTGCGCGCTGTGCACCACCGGGTCGCCCACGTTGAGCTCGCTCAGATCCTTGATCAGCGCATCGACGTCGCTGACCTGTTCCTGTTTCTTGCGCCGGCGCGTGGTCGGTCCGGCGGCGAAGAGTTCGGTCTCGGTGACGAAGTCCAGGCTTGCTTCCAGCCAGGAGAAGCCGACCGTCAGGCCTGCGGTGGCGATGCCGACCTTTTCGTCGCTGGCCTGGAACTCGGCCAGCGAATCGAAGGCCGACGGGCTCAGGCCGCTGGCGCGCAGGAAGTCCAGCAGGCTCTCGCGCCGGCCGTCGCTTTCGGCCAGCAGCAGCACGCGATGGGCGGTGTTGCGGATGTGGCCTTGCAGTTTGGACAGCGGGTCTTCGGCGCCGCGCACCACGGCCAGCTCGCCCAGCTTCTGCGCGAAGGCGCTGTCAGCGATATCGTCGACGCCCGAGCCAGCGCCGGGCCGCTCCAAGCTGGCGAGCGCCCCCTCGGGGGGCAGCGAACCTGGCGAAGCCGGGAGCGTGGGGGCCTTCGATCTGATCGCCAGTTGTGCATGGGTATTGGCCTCACCGTAGAACTGTTCCATCGACAGGAACAGGCTCTCGGGCGGCAGGGCCGGGCGGTCGGGATCGCCCTTGACCAGGCGGTATCGGTCCTGCGTGTCCTGCCAGAAGCGCTGGAAGGCCGGTTCCAGGTCGCCGTGCAGCACCACGGTCGCCTGCTCACCCAAGTAGTCGAACACCGTGGCTGTCTCTTCGAAGAACAGCGGCAGGTAGTACTCGATGCCGGCCGTGGCCACGCCGTTGCCCATGTCCTTGTAAATGCGGCTCTTGGTCGGGTCGCCTTCGAGCAGTTCGCGCCAGCGGCTGCGGAAGCGCCCGCGCGCCGCCTCGTCCATGGGGAACTCGCGGCCGGGCAGCAGCCGCACCTCGGGCACGGGGTACAGGCTGCGCTGGCTGTCGGGGTCGAAGGTGCGGATCGAGTCGATCTCGTCATCGAACAGATCGACCCGGTACGGCACCTGCGAGCCCATGGGGAACAGGTCGATCAGCCCGCCCCGCACCGCATATTCGCCCGGGCTCACCACCTGTGTGACGTGGTTGTAGCCGGCGAGGGTGAGCTGGCCTTTGAGCTTGGCCTCATCCAGCTTCTGCTTGACCTTGAACTGGAAGGTATAGCCCGCCAGGAAGGACGGCGGCGCCAGGCGGTAGAGCGCCGTGGTCGCGGGCACCAGCACCACGTCGGCGCCGGTGTCCTTGTCGCGCTGCTGGATACGCCAGAGCGTGGCCAGGCGTTCGGAAATCAGGTCCTGGTGGGGCGAGAAGGCGTCGTAGGGCAGGGTTTCCCAGTCGGGAAACAGGGCGCAGCGCAAATCGGGCGCGAAGAACGCCATCTCGTCCATCAGCCGCTGCGCGTCGGTGGCGTCGGCGGTGACGATGGCCACCGGGCGACCAGCGGCTTTTTCCCGGGTCGCCAGCTGCGCGAGCAGCAGCGAGTCGGCCGCGCCGGCGGGGCGGGGCAGATGGAAACGTTGGCCGGGTTTGAGCTTGGGCAGGTCCATGGCGGGCGGGCAGAAAACACGAAAACCCCCCGGCGGGACACCGGGGGGTGGAGGCGCAGATTCTAGAATGCGCGCCAGCCCATGACCGACGTTCCCTCTCCATCTCCCCAGAACCCGCAGGCCCGCTGCTTTGCGCTCCTGCCGTGCGCCGGCATGGGCTCGCGCGCCGGCACGGCTGGACCCAAACAGTACGAGCCGCTGCTGGGGGTGCCCCTGGTGTTGCACACGCTGGCCGCGTTCCAGCGGGTGTCGCGCATCGAGCGCGTGCTGGTGGTGGTGGCGCCGGCCGACCGGTTTCTGAGCATCGACGATACGCAAGTGCAACTGGCCCGCTGTGGCGGCGCCAGCCGGGCCGAGAGCGTCTTCAACGGGCTTCAGGCGCTGCTGGACGGCGGTGCCCGGGCCGACGACTGGGTGCTGGTGCACGATGCCGCGCGCTGCCTGGTCACGCCGGCACAGATCGACGCGCTGATCGACGTCTGCCAGGACGACCCGGTGGGCGGCCTGCTGGCGCTCAAGCTGCCCGACACGCTCAAGGCCGAGACCGGCGGGCGCGTGGCGGCCACGGTAGACCGGTCCGACAAATGGCTGGCGCAGACGCCGCAAATGTTTCGCATCGGCACGCTGCAGGCGGCGCTGGCCGCTCGGGCCGCCACCGGTTTTGAGGGCATCACCGACGAAGCCAGCGCACTGGAGCTGGCGGGCCAGGCGCCGCGCCTGGTGCCGGGCAGCGCCCAGAACTTCAAAGTCACCTACCCCGAAGACTTCGCCCTGGCCGAAGCCATCCTGAAAGCCCGAACATGAGCCTTCCATTTCGCATCGGTGAGGGCTGGGACGTGCACGCCCTGGTGCCCGGTCGGCCGCTGATCATCGGCGGCGTCACCATCCCCCATCACGCCGGTCTGCTGGGTCACTCGGATGCCGACGTGCTGCTGCACGCCATCACCGACGCCCTGTTCGGAGCAGCGGGTCTCGGGGACATTGGCCAGCATTTTCCGGACACCGACGCCCAGTTCAGGGGGGCCGATTCGGCCGCGCTGCTGGCCGAGGCCGCTCGACGTGTGAGGGCCACGGGTTACGAGATCGGCAACGTGGACAGCACCGTGATCGCACAGTCACCCAAGCTGGCGCCACACATTCCGGCCATGGTGGCCCGCATCGCCACCACCTTGGGTGTGGCGGCGGATCAGGTGAATGTGAAGGCCAAGACGGCCGAGAAGCTGGGCCCGGTGGGGCAGGGCCTGTCAATGGAGGCCCGCGCCACCGTTCTGCTGCTCCGCTGTTGAGGGCCTCAGGCCTGGGCGCGTGGCAATTGAATGCAGGCCAGAAGACCTGCGGTGCTGCCGTTGGACAGCGAGAAACGCCCCCCCATGCGTTGAATGGCGCGTTCCACGATGGCCAACCCCAGCCCGGTACCGGTGGCCGAAGAACGTGACGCGTCTGCCCGAAAGAAAGGCTGTGTGAGGCGGTTCAGCTGTTCCGGGCTCACGCCGGGGCCGTGGTCTTGCACCGTGATGCGGATCCAGTCGCCCTGTGTCTGGGCCGCGATCTCGATGCGAGCCTGCCCTGTGCCGGGTTCACGGCCATAACGTTGCGCGTTTTCCAGCAGGTTGGTGAAGACCCGCTGCAACTCGGTGGCGTCGCCCATCACCGCTGCGTCGGCCGGAACCTTCACGCTCACCGTCGTGTCCGGGTCGTTGCTGACAGGGTACAGGGCGGCTTCAATCACCGGCACCAGGCTTACCCGCAAGGGGCGCTGATGGTCGGGCCGGGCGTAGTCGAGGAACTTGTCGATGATGCCGTTGACCTGTTCGATGTCAGCGGCCATGTGGTCGCGTGCCTGAGGGTCGCTCACGCTCATTTCGGTTTCCAGGCGCAGACGCGCGAGCGGTGTGCGCAGGTCGTGCGAAATGCCCGCCAGCATCAGTGCGCGGTCCTGTTCGATCCGGGACAGTCGCTGTGCCATGCGGTTGAAGCCGATGTTGACTTCGCGGATTTCCCGTGTGGCCACGGTCTCGCTGAGCTGGCCCGTGCTGAAGTCCCCTTCCCGCAGGCGACTGGCCGCCAGCGACAGGTTTTTCAGGGGCTTGTTGATCAGCCGTGCGATCAGGGCCGCGCCGGCCAGTGACAGTACAGCAGCCGTGCCCAGCCAGATCAGCCAGGTGGTGCCGGCCACCAGGCCCAGGCGAGAGGGATCGGTCAACAGCCAATAGGGATCGTTTTCGATGGAAAAGCCGATCCACAGCCCGGGCGTCCCATTCACTTCGCTGGCCACCACGGTGTCTTGTCCGAGGCGTTCCCGAAGTTGAGTGGCCACCTCCCGGCTGAGCGAGTCGCTGCCGTAGGGGCGGTAGAGATCGGTGGGCTCTCGCGGCGCTATGCGCACGCTTTCTTCATCGGCCAGGGTTTTGACCAGCGAAACGCGGGCGATGGCGTCGGAGTGCACCAACGCCGCACGGCTGAGGTTGACCAGTGAGGCCAGTTGCTGGGCGCTTTGCAGCACACGCGGCGCAAACTCCAGAGCCCGGAAGGTTTGCAGCCAGGCAAAGATGCAGCCCAGCAGCAACAGGGCCAGCATGAAGAAAGTGCGCCAGAACAGGTTCACGCCGCGTGGCCGGCGATGGTGCGTGTCGGTGGACGCAGCGGTTGGCGAGCTCGGGCGGCTGACAGGATGCGTGCGTGTTGTGGGCGGTGCTGCGTCCATCAGCTGTTTCCGTCGGGCACAAACACATATCCCACGCCCCAGACCGTCTGCAGATAGCGGGGGGACGAAGGGTCTGGCTCGATGAGTTTTCGCAGTCGCGAGACCTGTACGTCCAGGCTGCGATCAAAGGGCTCGAACTCACGGCCACGAGCCAGTTGGGCCAGTTTTTCACGCGAGAGGGGCTGCCGTGGGTGTCTCACCAGCGCTTTGAGCATGGCGAATTCGCCTGTGGTCAACGGCAAGTCCTGGCCGTTCTTCTGAAGGGTGCGCTGGCCCAGATCGAACACGAACGGTCCGAAAGCAACCAACTCGGCGTCCTGCGACGGTGCACCGGGCACCTCGGGCGGCGGTCTGCGGCGCAAGACCGCATGGATGCGTGCCAGCAGTTCCCGCGGATTGAACGGTTTGCCCAGGTAGTCATCGGCCCCCACCTCCAGGCCAACGATGCGGTCCACGTCTTCGCTCTTGGCGGTGAGCATGATGATGGGCGTTCGGTCGCCGCTGGCGCGCAGGCGGCGGCAGACAGAAAGGCCGTCTTCGCCGGGCATCATCAGGTCCAGCACGATCAGGTCAACGGACTCGCGCTGCAGCACCTTGCCGATGGCTTTGCCATCTTCGGCCAGCGCGACGTCGAAACCTTCCTGGGCAAGGTAGCGGCGCAGCAGGTCACGGATGCGGACATCGTCGTCCACGACCAGGATCTTGTTCGTGCGGGCGTGGATGTGTGGCATATGTGCAACTCTCCGAAGATGTAACAGACCCGATTGTGCAGCGCCAAGTCCTTGTCAACGAACGTTTTTTGTCGGAATGACAAGGTGTTACACCTGTTGCCTTGCCGCGCGCTTTGGTCATCGCTGCGCCATGCGCACAATGACCGTTTCATTCATACTGATCTTCATGAAGCATCCGCTGGTCTGTATCGCCTGCCTGTTGCCTGCCTTGGGCATGGCGGGTGTGCTGGCGAGCGCAAAATCCCGCGTGCCGGTGGTCACCGAGGGATCGACGGTATCGCCGGCGCCAGCCGACGTGCCGCCACCGCGCAGCCGTGCCGCCTTGCGCGACGCCTTGCGTCAGCCAGTCGATGAAGGCGGGCATACGCCCTTCAGGCTCAGTGCGCAGGAGCGTCAGCGGATGCGCGAGCAATTGCGTCCGTCTTCATGGTCTGATCGTCCTGGGAGCTGAGTTGATGCAAAGGCAAGGTTTATCTGTTGTCAACACGGCGTTTGCGCGTTTGGGCCTGCAGCGCAGGCGTTGGGTCGGGCTGCTGCTGGCCGGTGCGGCGGCAGCAGCGCCTGCCTGGGCTGATGGCGTGCCGGCAACGTCGCCCGCCCATACCGTCCATCTGTCGGCCAGTGGATATCTGGAGGTATCGCAAGACTGGCTGGTGATGACGCTCAACACCACGCGAGACGGGACCGATCCGTCCAGTGTTCAAGGGCAGCTCAAGTCCGCGCTTGATGCAGCGCTCAGTGTGGCCAAGGCCGCTTCGCAGCCGCGGCAGCTGGAGGTGCGAACCGGCCAGTTCACGCTGTTCCCGCGCTACGGGAGCAACGGCAAGATCCAAGGCTGGCAAGGCACGGCGGAACTGCTGCTGGAAGGGCGTGACTTTGCACGCATTGCCGCGACGGCTGGCAAGATTCAGACCTTAACGATGGGGCAAGTGGCTTTTTCGCTGTCGCGCGAGACGCAGCGCCAGCTGGAGTCTGATGTGCAGGCGATGGCGATCGAACGCTTCAAGGCCCGGGCCGACGAGGTGGCACGTTCGTTCGGCTTCCAAGGCTATACGCTGCGTGAGGTGTCGATCAGCTCGGCGGACATGGAGGGTGGTCGCCCTCAGCCTCGCCCCATGGCCTTGCAGGCAAAGATGGCCACGGCCGCCGATGCGGCCCTTCCGGTAGAGGCTGGCAAAAGCACCGTCAACATCACCGTGTCGGGAACGGTGCAGTTGCGCTGACACTCGTTGCGGGCGCACGCATGAAAAAGCCCGCTGATGCGGGCTTTGTGTCGGGGACCATGTGAACTTATTGGGCAGTCCAGCCGCCGTCCATGTTCCAGGCCACTCCGCGCACGTTGTTGGCCGCAGGCGAGCACAAGAACACCGCCAGTGCACCCAGTTCCTCAGGGGTGGTGAACTGCATCGAAGGTTCTTTCTCCCCCAGCAGCCGTTGGGTGGCTTCTGTTTGTGATACGCCAAGCGCAGCCGCTTTGGCGTCCACCTGCTTCTGTACCAGCGGGGTGAGCACCCAGCCCGGACAGATGGCGTTGCAAGTCACACCGGTTGTGGCGGTTTCCAGTGCAGTGACCTTGGTCAGCCCCACCACACCGTGCTTGGCCGCGACGTAGGCCGACTTTTCGGCTGACGCCACCAGGCCGTGCACCGAAGCGACGTTAATGATGCGTCCCCAGTTGGCTGCTTTCATGGCGGGCAGTGCCAGCCGGCTGGCGTGAAAGGCGCTGCTCAGGTTGATGGCGATGATGGCGTCCCAGCGCTCGACCGGAAAGTCCTCCACCTTGGCTACGTGCTGGATGCCGGCGTTGTTGACCAGGATGTCCACGCGCCCGAACGTCGACGCTGCAAAGGACATCATGTCCTCGATGTCGGCCGGCTTGCTCATGTCCGCTCCGTGGTAGGCCGCTCTCACGCCGAGCGCCTCGATGTCGGCTGTCGGACCGGCGACATCACCAAATCCATTGAGGATGATGTTGGCGCCCTGGCGTGCGAGTGCCTGGGCAATGCCCAGGCCGATGCCACTGGTCGATCCGGTGACGAGGGCGGTCTTGTTCTTGAGCATCGGTGATCTCCAGTTCCATTACGATCGGTTGAAAGATGTGGAATCGATTATCACGGACACCCGGAAAGCACTCTGGCACATGCAATCACCCCAGCTCCAGTTCCTGCCGGTCAACGGTCCTGTCAGCCGCGACGGGACACAGCGGCGCATCGCCTACTGGGACTGGCCTTGTCAGGCCTGTGACGGGGCTTCCCATGTGGTGATTGCCGTTCACGGACTGACGCGACAGAGCCGCGACTTTGATGTGCTGGCCAGGGCGCTCACGCCGCGTGCCCGGGTGCTGGCGGTGGATGTGGCGGGGCGCGGTGACAGCGACTGGCTGGCCGATCCGCTCCATTACCAGGTGCCCACTTACGCAGCAGATCTGGCCCAGCTGATCGGTCATGTGAAGGCTGCGGACCCGGCAGTGGTCATTGATTGGGTGGGTACCAGCATGGGAGGGCTGATCGGCATGGCGATCGCTGCCCAGCCGGCGCTGGCACCGCGCCGGCTGGTTCTCAATGACGTGGGACCTGTCATCGAGTGGACGGCGTTGCAGCGCATTGCGTCCTACGTGGGGCACAACATGTGTTTCGACGACGAGTCGGCAGCAGTCGATTACCTGGCTCGCATCTCGACCGGTTTTGGTCCCCACTCGCCAGCCCAGTGGACGGCGTTGTCACGACCCATGCTGCGTCCGCTGGACGGGCGCTGGCGCCTGCACTATGACCCCGCCATTGCTGTGCCTTTTCGCGCTTTGGCCGATGCCCCTGACGCATCGGTGATCCAGGCTGCGCTGCGTCAGGGCGAGGCGGCCCTGTGGGCAACTTACGACGCCATCCAGTGCCCGACGCTGCTGTTGCGCGGGGCTGTATCGGACCTGCTGTCGCCTGACACAGCACGCGAAATGGGACAGCGCGGTCCGCGCGCCACATGTGTCGAGTTCGATGGGGTCGGTCATGCCCCGACCTTGGTGGAGCGTCAGCAGGTGGACGCGGTGCGCCAGTTTTTGTGGGCTGACGAGGGGTCTTCATGAAACGCGCTGCTGGATGGACGGTGGAGGGCTCCGACCGAGGGTCTTCGGTCCTGCCCTCGGCCATCGTGACCGCCACTGCACAGAGCCTTCCGCAGGAGGCGCAGGCGTTGGTTCGCGCGCGTGCCTTTGCCGAACCGCTGCTGGCTTACGAGCAACTGGATACGGGCGAAAACATTCTGGCGCACGCTGATGCGGTCGCGCGCATCTTGCGTGAAATCGGCGGTTCGGAAGCCATGCAGGCAGCCGCTTACCTGGTGTATGCCTGCCAACACCTGAACCGTCCGCAGGAATCCATCGCCAAGGCTTTTGGCGAGCCATTTGCTGCCCTGGCCATTGAGACCACCAAGCTTGTACAGCTGCAGCGGCAGGCCCGCCTGAAGGCCTCTCAGGTTCAGGCCCGAAAGGACGAAGAGCGGCAAACCGCAGCGGCATGGGCCCAGCCAATGTCGTCTCCCAACAAACAGCCGGTGTCTGAACTCGCAGCCAGCCAGACCGAGAACGTACGAAAGATGCTGCTGGCTTTCTCGCGCGACCTGCGCGTGGTCATGCTGCGTCTGGCTTCAAGGCTGCAGACCTTGCGTTACTTCGCCGCCACCAAGGGGGATCCCGGGGTTGCTCTGGCCAGCGAGTCGCTGCACATTTTTGCGCCACTGGCCAACCGGCTGGGCATTTGGCAGATCAAGTGGGAAGTGGAGGATCTGGCCTTCCGCTTCCTGGAACCTCAGACCTACAAAGAAGTTGCTCGGCTGCTTGACGAGAAGCGTGCCGAGCGCGAGGCGCACGTGGAACAGGTGCGTCAGCGGCTGCAGGATCAGCTGCAGCAACAGGGTATTGCCGCGTCCGTGCAGGGGCGTCCGAAGCATATCTACAGCATCGTCAAGAAGATGCGAGGCAAATCGCTCGACTTCGAGCGGGTGTTTGATATCCGGGCATTGCGGGTCGTCGTACCCGATGTCGACGATTGCTACGCCGTCCTGGCCCATGTCCACGCCCACTTCGCACCCGTACCCGAGGAGTTCGACGACTACATCGCCAAGCCAAAACCCAATGGATACCAGTCATTGCACACAGTGGTGCGTGACGAGCAGGGCAGGGCTTTTGAAATCCAGATCCGCACCCAGTCCATGCATGACCATGCCGAGCACGGCGTGGCAGCTCACTGGGCCTACAAAGAAGCAGGAACCAAAGGATATGCAGGGGTGTCCGCCAGCTCGGACTATGACGCCAAGATCGCAGTGTTGCGGCAACTGCTGGCGTGGGAGAGGGATCTCGCCGGCAGTGCACAAGGCCTGTTCGACGATCGCATTTACGTGCTCACGCCCGACGCAGCGATTGTCGAGTTGCCTCGGGGGGCTACGCCGGTAGACTTTGCTTACACCGTGCACACCAACCTTGGGCACCGTTGCAGGGGCGCACGCGTGGACGGTGCCATGGTCACCCTGAACACACCGCTGCAAAACGGGCAGACCGTGGAGATCACCGCTGCCAAGGACGGCGGGCCCTCGCGCGACTGGCTCAACGTTGAACTGGGCTATCTCGTCAGTCATCGCGCCAAGAGCAAGGTAAGGGCCTGGTTCAATGCCCAGGCGCTGGAAGAAACGGTGGCCAAAGGACGGGATGCCGTCGAGCGCTTGTTGCAGCGTGAAGGGCGAACCGCACTCAAGCACGATGAATTGGCCGCTGCGATGGGTTTTGCTTCGGCAGAGCTTCTGTTCGAGCAGGTGGGCAAGGATGAACTTTCCCTGCGCGCCATCGAAATGCATCTGAGGCCGGTCGATCCTGTGGCCACAGAAGCACCGATGCCGTGGCTCAAAAAGCCCCGGCATCGGTCTGACGCCGCTCGCGCTGGCGTGCTGGTTGTCGGTGTTGACGCGCTCATGACCCAGCTGGCGCGTTGTTGCAAACCAGCTCCGCCCGATGACATACGTGGCTTTGTTACACGAGGAAAAGGCGTGAGCATCCACCGAAGTGACTGCCCGGACTTTGCGCACTTGAGAGGGCAAAGCCCCGATCGAGTGATCGAGGTGCAGTGGGGTGGGCCAGTGGATGGTCGGGACGGAGTGGCGGTTTACCCGGTCGATGTGGCTGTGGAGGCCCAGGATCGGCAAGGATTGCTACGCGACATTTCGGATGTGTTTGCGCGGGAGAAAATGAACGTCGTCGGCGTCCAGACACAGTCCGTCAAGGGCGTGGCCTGGATGACCTTCACCATTGAGGTGACCGACGCCCGGCAGGTGGCCCGTGCCATGGCAGCGGTCGGCGATGTGGTTGGTGTGAGGATGGTGCGCCGCAAGTGAGGCGGGCCGGCCGACAAGCTCAATTTGGTGCTATACTGCTAGCTTCGAATCGTTTGTAGGCGCGTAGCTCAGCTGGTTAGAGCACCACCTTGACATGGTGGGGGTCGTTGGTTCGAGTCCAATCGCGCCTACCAAACCGTTCCGGATTTTTGCCCTAGGGCCTGACAAATGTCAGGCCTTTTTTGCTTGTGGAGTCCTCTTTTGCAGAGTTTGTTGCACTGCACAGGGTAAACCCATGCGAGGGTCGTCAAGGGCCATTCCTAAAATCGACGTCTCGTTCGTTCCTCCTGCGAGATGGAGGCAGTGCCACCTCCCTACCGAAAGCCCATCCGTGCACAAAAGTAAGGCAGAAACCGCCGGCGCGCCCTCCGATGGCGTGCGGGTGATCAAGAAATACCCCAACCGCCGTCTGTACGACACAGACACTTCCTCCTACATCACGCTGGCGGAAGTGAAGGCTCTTGTGATGGACAGTGGGCGTTTCGTGGTGCGCGATGCCAAGACCAACGAGGACATCACGCGAAGCATCCTGCTCCAGATCATTCTGGAGGAGGAAACGGCGGGCGTACCGATCTTTACAGAGCAAGTGTTGGCCAACATCATCCGTTTCTATGGTCATGCGATGCAGGACTTCATGGGCTCCTATCTGGAAAAAAACGTCCAGATATTCATGGATCTTCAGAACAAAATGACCGAGCAGACCAAGGGTCTGAGTCCGGAGCTGTGGAAGCAATTTTCGAACGTGCAGTCGCCCATGATGCAGGGCATGATGGGCACCTACATGGAACAATCGCGCAACGCATTCACACAAATGCAGGAGCAGATGCAGAAGAACAGCGAACAGGTGCTTGCGGCCATGGGGCTCAAACGCTGATCGCTTGGCCCCGGTCTGAGACAATCGGGGCATGACCGAATCTCATGCATTGACGGGCGTTCCAGCGCCCAAAGTCGGCTTTGTGAGCCTGGGTTGCCCCAAAGCCCTGACCGACTCCGAACTGATCTTGACCCAGCTCAGCGCCGAGGGGTACCAGACATCCAAGACGTTTGCCGGCGCTGACCTGGTGATCGTCAATACCTGTGGTTTTATTGACGACGCTGTCAAGGAGAGTCTCGACACCATTGGTGAGGCTCTTGCCGAAAACGGCAAGGTCATTGTGACCGGTTGCCTGGGTGCGCGCGAAACGGTTGGTGGCGGCAATCTGGTGCAGCAGATGCACCCCAGCGTGCTCGCCGTCACGGGGCCGCATGCCACGCACGAGGTGATGGAGGCTGTGCACAAGCACCTGCCCAAGCCACACGACCCCTTTGTTGACCTGGTGCCTGCACAAGGCATCAAGCTGACGCCGAGGCACTATGCCTATCTCAAGATCAGCGAGGGCTGCAATCACCGCTGCACCTTCTGCATCATCCCGTCCATGCGGGGCGATCTCGTCAGTCGTCCCGTTGGGGATGTGCTGACCGAAGCGCGCAAGCTGTTCGAGGCTGGCGTCAAAGAGTTGCTGGTGGTCAGCCAGGACACCTCGGCCTATGGCGTGGATGTGCAGTACCGCACGGGTTTTTGGGATGGTCGGCCGGTGAAGACCCGAATGTTTGACCTGGTCCGCTCGCTCGGCGAAATGGCCAAGGGCTACGGTGCCTGGGTGCGCTTGCACTACGTCTATCCGTATCCCCATGTGGACGACATCATTCCGCTCATGGCCGAAGGGCTGTGCCTGCCCTACCTGGATGTACCGCTGCAACACAGCCATCCTGACGTGTTGCGGCGCATGAAACGTCCTGCCAGTGGAGAAAAGAACCTCGAGCGCATCGCACGCTGGCGCGAACTGTGCCCGCAAATTGTGGTGCGCAGCACGTTCATTGCCGGTTTTCCCGGAGAGACCGAGGCCGAGTTTGAACACCTGCTTGATTTCCTGCGGGAGGCCCGCATTGACCGGGCGGGCTGTTTTGCCTATTCACCTGTCGAGGGTGCCGCTGCGAATGCATTGCCCCATCAATTGCCTGACGACGTGCGGGAAGAGCGGCGTTTGCGCTTTATGGCGGTGGCGGAAACCGTGTCGGCTGAAAAGTTGCGGGACCGCGTTGGCGACACTGTGCAGGTGCTGGTGGATGTCGCGCCCAACCTCGGGAAAAAGGGTGGGCTAGGGCGCAGCTATGCCGATGCGCCGGAAATTGACGGATTGGTACGCTTGCTGCCGCCCGAAAAAATCAGCAAGACGCTCAAGGTCGGTGAGTTCACCAAGGCCCGTATCGTGGCATCGGAGGGCCACGATCTGATTGCGGTGCCCGTTTGAGACGGCCAGCAGCTGCATGTGCACGCAGTGGCTGGCGGCAGATGGGTGGGTTTTGTGCCGTCTCTCGCGTGTCGGGTTCCGCTGCATCCGCCCGTGCATGGTTGCGGGTAGACAAAAGAAAAAGGCTTGCCAACTTTGCGTTGGCAAGCCCTTATGATTGGTGCCCAAGAGAGGACTCGAACCTCCACGCCTCTCGGCGCTAGTACCTGAAACTAGTGCGTCTACCAATTCCGCCACCTGGGCATCTCAGGAAGACCGCTAGTATAGCACCAAAAATCGAAAAGACAAATTTTGAACGAAAAAAACAATCTGCTGGCTGAGTTCACTGGCATCGTGTCCGGTCACCGTGATGGTCACGGTTTTGTGATCAGGGACGACGGCCAGTCCGATATTTATCTGCCCTCGAACGAGATGCGTGCCGTCTTGCACAAAGACCGCGTCAAAGCGCGCATTGTGCGGGTGGACCGCAAGGGGCGTCCCGAAGGGCGCGTGACCGAAATCATCGAGCGCTCCAGCTCCCCCATCATCGGCCGGTTGCTGCAGGAAAGTGGCGTCTGGCTGGTGGCGCCTGAAGACAAGCGCTATGGCCAGGATGTGCTCATTCCCAGGGGGGCGACCGGCTCAGCCAAACCTGGTCAGGTGGTGGTGGTTGAATTGACAGAGCCACCGGCCCTGTACGGGCAGCCCGTTGGTCGGGTCAAGGAGGTGCTCGGCGAGATCGATGACCCGGGCATGGAAATCGAAATCGCCGTCCGGAAGTATGGCGTTCCACACGCATTCTCGGACGCAGCCGTGGCCCAGGCGCGTGCCTTGCCGGACCACGTGCGTCCGGTTGATCACCGTCAACGTGTTGACTTGCGCGACGTACCGCTGGTGACGATTGATGGCGAGGATGCCCGTGATTTTGACGACGCGGTGTACTGCGAGCCGGCCAAGGTCGGGCGCGGCAAAGGCTGGCGCCTGCTGGTGGCCATTGCCGATGTCAGTCATTATGTTCAGACCGGGGCTCCCATCGACATTGATGCCTACGATCGGGCGACCTCGGTCTACTTTCCGCGCCGTGTCATTCCGATGCTGCCCGAGAAACTCTCCAACGGGCTGTGCTCGCTTAACCCTGGCGTCGAGCGTCTCTGCATGGTGTGCGACATGCTCATCAATGCCAAGGGTGAGATCCACGGGTACCAGTTCTACCCGGCCGTGATGTTCAGTCACGCGCGCATGACCTACACCGAGGTCGCTGCCATCCTCCAAAGCACGCGGGGTCCGGAGGCTCAGCACCGTCAGGCGTTGGTGCCGTACCTGCTGAATTTGCACGACGTGTATCGGGCGCTTCTGTCGGCACGGACCGTTCGGGGTGCTGTGGACTTCGAGACGGTTGAGACGCAGATCGTCTGTGACGAGTCAGGTCGGATTGAAAAAATCGTGCCGCGAACCCGTAATGACGCTCACAAGCTGATCGAGGAGGCCATGCTGGCGGCCAACGTCTGTTCTGCTGATTTCATCGGCCAGAGCAAGCATGCCGGGTTGTTTCGTGTGCACGAGGGCCCGACCCCGGAGAAGCAGGAGACGCTGCGCAACTACCTCAAGGCCATGGGGGTGCCGCACACGATCAGCGAACGCCCGCACCCTTCCGAGTTTCAGACGATCGCGGCGGCCACCAAGGATCGTCCGGAAGCCCAGCAAATTCATAGCATGCTGCTGCGCTCCATGTCGCAGGCCATCTACACGCCGATCAATGAGGGGCATTTCGGCTTGGCTTTTGAGGCCTACACGCACTTCACCAGCCCGATCCGCCGCTACCCGGACCTGCTCGTCCATCGCGTGATCAAGGCGATCCTGGCCCGGCAGCGCTATCACCTGCCTTCGCTGCCAACTCCGGGTGAAGCCCATGCGAAGCTGAGCAAGCGCCTGGCCAGTCGGGGCAAGGCCGCTGACCAGCCGCAGAAGAAACTGTCGGACGAGCTGACGGCCTGGCAGGCGGCGGGCCTGCATTGCAGTGCCAATGAGCGCCGAGCTGATGAGGCCAGCCGTGATGTGGAGGCCTGGCTCAAGTGCAAGTACATGCGCGAGCACTTGGGGGAAGAGTTCAGCGGCATGGTGACCTCGGTGACCAGCTTCGGCCTTTTTGTGACCCTGGATGCGATGTTCGTGGAAGGCTTGGTGCACATCACCGAACTGGGCGGCGAATATTTCCGCTTCGATGAAGCCCGTCAGGAGTTGCGAGGCGAGCGAACCGGCATCCGTTACGCACTGGGGTCGCGGGTACAGGTGCAGGTCAGCCGGGTCGACTTGGATGGCCGGCGCATCGACTTCCGGTTGGTGACGCCGGAGGATGCGCTTTTGCAACGCGCGATGCGTGACAAGTCGGGTGAGCTGTTGCCGGGTGCGTCTGGGCCTAGCCGACGCAAGCGCGCGGGAGAGTCGGGTCTGAGTCGCCCCGCCAAGCGCCCTGCATCCGAGTCTCAGCCGACCGGTCGGGGCAGCGCTGGCCAAAAGACGGGCAGGGGAGCGGGTCGTACGACTGGTGGTTCAGCGCGCAAGGGGCGCCGCTGAACGGTATAGCTTGCCTCGATGACGATTGCTGTTCCAATTTCGTGATGCATATCCTGATTTTTTTGTTGGAAATCCTGTTTTTTGCCCTGATCGCGGCGGCCCTGTTGCGTGTATGGATGAACCGCATGCGTCTGCCCATGTCGCATCAACCGGGTCGTTTCGCGGTGGCGATCACCGACTGGCTGGTGCTGCCGGTGCGTCGGGTGCTGCCAGCGGCGCTCGCACGCAGTCGCGTGGACTGGGGTAGCCTGGTCGCGGCGGCGCTGTTGGCCCAGGCCTATGCGGGCCTGTCGCTGTTGCTGCACAGCATGGTCGGGGCGATGCCCGCCCATGTATGGCCAGTGCTGCTGCTGTTGGCTATACGCATGGTGTTGCGTGTGCTGCTGCAGGGTCTGATGTTTCTGTTGCTTGCTTATGCCGTGCTGTCTTGGGTACAACCACACGCTTCGGCTCGGGATACGCTGGAGCGTCTGTGTTCCCCGCTGCTGGGCCCACTGCGTCGCCGGCTCCCGGTGATCGGTGGCGTTGACCTGTCGGTGCTTGTGCTGCTGATCCTGTTGCAGGTTGGACTGCTCATGTTGGGCTGAGTCGGCGCGCCAGCCCGTCTGCGGTGAGCGTTGAAGTGGTGCCGGTCAGGACCTTTTTTCGTTGCCACTCATCGGCCATCCAGCCATGCTGCCACACGGCATCGGCCACCCGCAGCAGCGCTGAGCGTCCTTGACCGGGCGCAGCCAAGGCGGCTCCGATCATGCCGGCAAGCACATCGCCCGTACCTGCGGTTGCCAGCAGCGCATTGCCGCTGGCGTTGATCAGCGGTGTCGCGCTCGCTGAGCAGGTCACCGTACCTGAACCCTTGAGGACGCAGATCGCTCCGAAACGCTCACTGAGTTGTCGCGCAGCCTGCAACCTGTCGTTCATCACGGTTGCGGTGTCACAGCCCAGCAAGCGGGCTGCTTCGAGCGGGTGAGGGGTGAGCACCGTTGTGCGACCTGCGTGCGAACGCTCGCGAACGACTTGCTCCAGCACCAGGTCAACTGCCAGAAGGTTCAGTGCATCTGCATCGAGCACCAGTTGCTGAGCACGAGCCAAGGCCTCCGGTAGGAGGGGGGCCAATGCATGCCCTCCGCCACATCCGCAGACCACGGCGGCGTGGGGTGGCCACTGGCCTGCTCGCAAGGCGGCTGTCGAGCGGAACATCAACTCAGGGCTTACCGGGTCCCATCCTGTGACAGACCGCGTGGCGGGCTCTTCCAGTAGCGACAGGTAGACCCGGCCAGCACCTGCGTGCAACGCTGCCCTCGCTGCCAGGATGGCGGCGCCGGTCATGCCGGTACCGTCACGGACGATGCCTTGCCCACCGATGATCAGCACATCGCCTCCGGCACCCTTGTGGTGTGCGTGTGACCTGTCGGTGAACCGGTCGGGCGGGGTTGTGGCATGTAGCGTTGCGCAGGGGGCTGCCGCAGCCGGCTGCACGACACCCAGGTCGTCGAACCAGACGGTGCCAGCCTGGTCCCGACCATCGGCGGTGAACAGTCCTGGCTTGAGTGTCAGCAGCGACAGGGTCTGGCGCGTGCCAGTGAACGCCTCGCTGCGTGGGCCCAAAAGGTGGCAGCCTGTGTTCGCGTCAAGCCCGGATGGGGTGTCCACGCACAAGACCGGTGTTGACGTTCGCTGAAGAATCTGAAGCATTTCGGCCATCTTTCCCTGTGGTGGGCGCAGACGGCCAATGCCCAGCAAGGCGTCGATGACCAGGTCGCATTCCGGCGGCATGGTGTCCGAGAACAGTACCCCCGCTTCACGAGCCTGTGTCAGTGCCCAGGCCGCCGCCGTCGGCCTTTGGCTTGGGTTCCCGCAGTGTGTGATGACGACCCTTGGCGCACCTGAACGGGCTGACGTTTGCCGATGCAAATGGGTGGCCGCGATAAGGCCGTCCCCCCCGTTGTTGCCGGGTCCACAGGCCACCCAGATGCAGCGCGCGTGCGGGGCAATGGCGCGGGCGAGTTGTGCCACGGCCAGACCTGCCCTGGCCATCAATGGCTGGCCCGGCGACGTGATCAGGGCAGCCTGTTCGAGCTGGCGCGTGGCATGTACGTCAAACAGAGGTTCTGGCTGGTGGAGGGTCAGGCGTCGCATGGGCTTGGACGTAACGAGGGGTAATCGTTCCATTTCACCATGACCGGGTCGACGGCGGAGCACGCGTTGAACACGGCTGACGGATGCCGCGCGCAGTTGCGGCCATGTGTTTGCACACTGCTATAATTCCAAGGCTTTGTCCCAAGTAGGGCGGGCTTATTCGCAAACCGGCCCAACCGGGTGTCATGGCGTCAGTCGACGCGAGCTTTCCCTAGAGAAGGCACATGATCGGGGCCGGATTTAAGACTCAACCTTTGAAAGAATCCCCATGTCTGTCTCCATGCGCGAAATGCTGGAAGCCGGTGTCCACTTTGGTCACCAGACCCGCTTCTGGAACCCCAAGATGGCTCCGTACATCTTCGGTCATCGCAACAAGATCCACATCGTCAACCTCGAGAAGACGCAGCCGATGTTCGAGGAGGCGGCCAAGTTTGTGAAGCAGCTGTCGTCCAATCGCGGCACCGTCCTGTTTGTTGGCACCAAGCGCACTTCGCGCGAAATCGTGGCCCAGGAGGCCACCGTGCCGGCGTACCTTTCGTTGACCAGCGCTGGCTCGGTGGCATGCTGACCAACTTCAAGACGGTCAAAACTTCCATCAAGCGCCTCAAGGACATGCAGGCACAGCAGGAAGCCGGTCTGGACAGCATGAGCAAGAAGGAACAGCTCATGTTTGCTCGTGAGATGGAAAAGCTGGAAAAGGACATCGGTGGCATCCAGGACATGACCGCGTTGCCCGACGCCATTTTTGTGATCGATGTGGGCTTCCACAAAATCGCCGTTTCCGAAGCCAAAAAGCTGGGTATCCCCCTGGTTGGGGTGGTGGATACCAACCACTCGCCGGTCGGCATCGACTATGTGATCCCCGGTAACGACGACTCTGCACGTGCCGTGGCGTTGTATGCACGCGGGATGGCCGATGCCGTGCTGGAAGGCCGCGCCAATGCCGTGGCCGATGTGGCCAAGACGGTAACAGCCGAGGGCGGCGACGAGTTTGTCGAAGTCACCGCCTGATTCCCGATCAACGGGCCAAGAGGGGGCTCCTGTAGCCCCTTTTTCATAAGTACAACGTATTTTTGACCTGTCGGCGCACGCGCCTGTGTCGTGTGTCTTCCATGGAGAACTGAAATGGCTATTACCGCAAGCATGGTCGCTGAACTGCGCGCCAAAACCGATGCACCCATGATGGAGTGCAAAAAAGCCCTGACCGAGGCCGATGGCGACATGGTCAAGGCGGAAGAGCTGCTGCGTGTCAAACTGGGCACCAAGGCTGGCAAGGCCGCCAGCCGGGTGACAGCCGAAGGTGTGGTGGCCGCCGCGATCAGCGGGAGCACTGGTGCCATGATCGAAGTCAATTGCGAAACAGATTTCGTGACCAAGAACGACAGCTTCCTGGCCCTGGCCAACGCTGCTGCGCGTCTGGTGGCCGAACACAATCCGGCCGACATTGCTGCCCTGGGGGCTCTGCCCTACGAGCAGGAGACCTTCGGCCCTACCCTGGAAGATGTGCGTAAAGGCCTGATCGGCAAGATCGGCGAGAACATGTCGTTCCGTCGCTTCCAGCGCTGGGCCAATGGTGCACAGCTGGCGTCCTATCTGCACGGCACACGCATCGGCGTGGTGGTGGCGTTCGAGGGTGATGCGACTGCGGCCAAGGATGTTGCCATGCACGTCGCCGCGATGAAACCAGTGTCGCTGACCTCAGCCGACGTACCGGCCGAGCTGATCGAGCGTGAACGCTCTGTCGCAGCGGCCAAGGCCGCCGAATCTGGCAAGCCGGCTGACATCGTTGCCAAGATGGTGGATGGCTCGGTACAAAAGTACCTGAAAGAGGTTTCACTGGTCGATCAGGTGTTTGTGAAGGCCGCCGACGGCAAGCAGACGGTGGGTGCTTACCTCAAGGGTGCCAACACCAACGTCAAGGGCTTTACCCTGTACGTAGTGGGCGAGGGCATCGAGAAGAAGGTGGATGACTTCGCGGCCGAAGTGGCAGCCCAGGTGGCTGCTGCCAAAGGTGCCTGACCGCAAACTGCTTCCCTGCTGATCCAGACAACGGGCCGAAAGGCCCGTTGTCATATGGGAAGCCTTTTTGTGGGGCGCCCCGCCGGTGGTGGGGTTCGGCTCGCTACACTTGTCCTCTGTCGAAACGGTCGAAGAATTTGCGGAAACGAGCACATGCCAGCTTACAAACGGATCTTGCTGAAATTGTCGGGTGAAGCCCTGATGGGGGACGATGCTTTTGGCATCAACCGCGCCACGATTGAGCGCATGGTCGAGGAAATCGCTGAGGTCACCCGTCTGGGCGTGGAGGTCGCGGTCGTGATCGGTGGTGGCAATATTTTCCGTGGCGTCGCTGGTGGTGCTGTGGGCATGGACCGGGCTACGGCCGATTACATGGGTATGCTGGCAACAGTGATGAATTCACTGGCCTTGGCCGACGCATTGAACAAGACGGGTGCCGTCGCCCGCGTGATGTCGGCCATTTCGATCGACCAGGTGGTTGAGCCCTACGTTCGGCCCAAGGCCCTGCAGTACCTGGAAGAGGGCAAAGTGGTGGTGTTTGCCGCCGGTACGGGTAACCCGTTCTTCACCACTGACACGGCTGCGGCTCTGCGTGGGGCGGAGGTAGGGGCCGAAGTGGTGCTCAAGGCTACCAAGGTGGACGGCGTGTACACAGCCGACCCCAAGAAGGATCCGAAGGCCACACGCTACACCACGCTGAGCTTCGACGAGGCCATGGCCAAAAACCTGCAGGTCATGGATGCAACGGCCTTTGCCCTCTGTCGCGACCAACGGTTGCCGGTCAAGGTCTTTTCGATTTTCAAGACGGGCGCCCTGCGCAATGTGGTGCTGGGTGGGGATGAAGGTACGCTGGTTCACGTGTGAGCGGGCCAGCCCTCGGACCGACCTGTTTCGAACACTGGAGAAAGACACATGAGCATCGCTGACATTCGCCAGACCGCTGAACACAAGATGCAGCAGTCGCTGGAGGCCCTCAAGGGGCATCTCTTCAAAGTGCGCACCGGTCGCCCGAACCCGGCAATCCTGGATACCGTGACGGTGGACTATTACGGTTCCATGCTGCCGATTTCGCAAGTCGCCAACCTGAGCCTGCTGGATGCTCGAACCATCGGTGTTGCGCCATGGGAGAAGGGTATGGGGGCCAAGATCGAAAAGGCCATTCGCGAATCCGAACTCGGCTTGAACCCGCAGAGCCAGGGCGATTTGATCCGTGTGCCCATGCCGCCGATGACCGAGGAGCGGCGCAAGGAATTGACCAAGGTGGTGCGCCAGGAAGGGGAGCAAGCCAAGATTGCCATTCGCAACCTTCGTCGCGACGCCAACGAACACGTGAAGAAGCTCGTCAAGGACAAGCTTGCTTCGGAAGATGATGAGCGGCGTTCGACAGACGACATCCAGAAGCTGACCGATCGCATGATTGCGGAAGTCGACAAGCTGGTGACGGCCAAGGAACAGGACATCATGGCAGTCTGATGCCGCCTGCGCAGTCCACGGAGATGACGTCAGACAGACTGCCACGGCACGTGGCCATCGTCATGGATGGCAACGGCCGCTGGGCACAGAAGCGCTTTTTGCCCCGCGTGGCCGGGCATAAACAGGGCGTGGATGCGCTGCGTCGTACGGTGCAGGCTTGCCGGGACCGGCAGATCCAGGTGCTGACGGTTTTCGCGTTCTCATCTGAAAACTGGAACCGTCCCGCGGAGGAGGTTTCCGGCTTGATGGATCTGTTGGCCATGGCATTGGGTCGAGAAGTGCCCAGGCTTCACGACAGCGGGGTCCAGCTGCACTTCCCGGGCGACCAGAGTGTGCTGTCACCGCGGGTACAGCAGTCCCTGGCGGATGCCCGGGTATTGACGGCGCACAACACGGCACTGGTCTTTAACGTTTGTTTCAATTACGGCGGGCGGTGGGACATCGTGCAGGCCGCTCGGCGCTTGGCGGCCGAAGGAAGGGACATCTCCGAGTCGGCGCTGTCCGATACGACCGCGCTGGCACACGTCGGGGATCCAGATCTGCTGATTCGTACCGGTGGCGAGATGCGCCTGAGCAATTTCCTGCTCTGGCAGTGTGCGTACGCCGAGCTTTTTTTTACGCCCTGCCTCTGGCCGGATTTCGATGCTGCCGAACTGGACCGGGCGCTAACGGAGTACGCCAGACGGGAAAGGCGTTTTGGTCAAACATCCGAGCAGGTGACCACAGTCAAGGGGCAACAGCATGCTTAAACAACGCGTGATCACTGCGCTGGTGTTGCTGGGGCTGTTGCTGCCAGCCCTGTTTTACCCGTCGTTTGAACCGTTTGCGGTGCTCACGCTGGTCCTGATCGTTGCGGCGGGCTGGGAGTGGGCCCGCCTGAACGGTGTGACAGAGCGAGCAGCGCTCGTGGCAGGTCTGGGGCTGGGAGGTGTGCTGGCACTGGCCTGGTGGCGAGATGCCCTGAGCGCCGGCCTCACGGCGGTGTGGGTGTGTGCGGGGCTGGTCTGGGTACTTCTGGGGAGCTGGATGTTGCGCCGCGGCGTGGCCGGCTGGCGGCTGTGGCCGTTCGTAGCCCGTTTGTGCGGTGGCCTGTTGCTCATTGCCGTGGCCTGGCTGGCCCTTGTGCAAGCACGCCAGGAGGGTGTCGGTTTCCTGCTCTCGTTGTTGTCCCTGGTGTGGACGGCGGACATCGCGGCCTATTTTGGAGGCAAGGCCTTCGGGCGACGCAAGCTGGCTCCGGGTATCAGTCCTGGCAAGAGCTGGGAAGGCGTCATCAGTGGCATGCTGGGGGTGCTCTTGCTGGGGAGTGGGTGGCTCTGGCTGGACGCTCAAGGCCTGACCGATCAACCCAGTGTGTTCACCCGTCTTTGGACGCACGGCCCTTTGTTTGGCGTCGTGGCCATCCTGTGCCTCTGCGCCATGAGTGTGGTGGGTGACCTGGTCGAGTCGCTGGTCAAGCGCAGCGTGAACATGAAGGACTCAAGCCAGCTGTTGCCAGGTCATGGTGGCGTGCTGGATCGTGTGGATGCCCTGCTGCCGGTGCTTCCCCTGGCCATGATGCTCGCGTCTTTTTGACTGCCATGTCCCGCATGCTTCAAACCGTTACCGTGCTCGGTTCCACCGGTTCTATTGGCACGAGCACGCTGGACGTGGTGGCTCGTCATCCGGATCGGTTCCGTGTCTTTGCACTCACCGCTGCCACGCAGGTGGACGCGATGCTGGCGCAATGCGAGGCTTTTTCTCCCCGTTACGCCGTGATGGCCAGTGCGCCGCACGCGAAGCAACTGGCTGATCGCGTCAAGGCCCAGGGCTTGGCGGTAAAGGTGCTCTCAGGTGAAGCCGCCTTGTGCGAGGTCAGTGCCTACCCGGATGTGGATGTGGTCATGGCCGCCATCGTTGGCGCTGCCGGACTGGCTCCGAGCATGGCTGCGGCCTCGGCTGGCAAGAAGCTGCTGCTGGCCAACAAGGAAGCGCTGGTGGTGGGGGGAGATCTGTTCATGCGGGCGGTGGCGGAGGGCGGCGCGACGCTCTTGCCCATCGACAGCGAACACTCTGCGGTTTTTCAGTCCTTGCCCGAAGACAGGACCAGCTGGGCCCGTCGTGTGCGGAAAATTGTTCTCACGGCCTCCGGCGGACCGTTTCGTACCCGTGAGCCCGCCACATTGATGCAGGTCACGCCGCAGGAGGCATGCGCTCATCCCAACTGGGTGATGGGGCGCAAGATTTCGGTCGACTCGGCCACGATGATGAACAAGGCGCTGGAGGTCATCGAAGCGCACTACCTGTTTGGGCTGCCGTCCGGGCAGATCGAGGTGGTGATCCACCCCCAGAGCGTGGTCCACTCCATGGTCGAATACCAGGACGGGTCGGTGGTGGCCCAGCTCGGCACACCGGACATGCGGGTGCCGATTGCCTACGGACTCTCGTGGCCGGAGCGCATGGCTTCCGGCGCTGCCGCTTTGGATTTCACCCGTGTGGGGGCGTTGACTTTTGAACAGCCTGATCCGCAGCGTTTTCCAGGTTTGAAACTGGCCTGGGATGCGTTGAACGGGGCCACCGGGACGACGGCCGTGCTTAACGCCGCCAATGAGGTGGCTGTGGCCGCCTTTCTTGAGGGGCGTCTGCGTTTTGACCAGATCCATGCTGTCAACCATGCAACTTTGTCGGTTTACAGCCCCTCCCAGCCGGCAACGCTGGCCGACTTGCTGGACATCGATCAACATGCCCGCGCAAGAGCCGAGACCTTGGTGGCCGCCCTGCGGTCCTGACACTACGCTGGGGATGTCGGCCATGATGACCGTCTGACGTGCGGCAAACCAGAGATCCGCAACGCGCATGACCACATTGATTGCTTTTGTGGTGGCCCTCGGGCTGCTGATCGCCGTTCACGAATACGGGCACTACCGCATGGCGGTGGCCTGTGGTGTAAAGGTACTGCGTTTTTCGGTCGGTTTTGGCCAGCCTTTGCTGCGCTGGCGGCGCCCCGGCAGCCCGACTGAATATGTTCTGTGTGCCTTGCCGCTGGGCGGATATGTGCGCATGTTGGATGAGCGGGATGGCACGGTGGATCCGGCCGAACGGCATCTCGCGTTCAATACCCAGCCCTTGCGCTCGCGTACGCTCATCGTGCTGGCGGGTCCTCTGGCCAACTTGCTGCTGGCCGTGGCGCTCTATAGCGTGGTCAGCTGGACAGGGGTGGAGGAGGCAAAGCCGGTCCTCGCCAGCCCGGTCGCAGGTTCGCTGGCCGATCAAGCCGGGCTTGAGGGGGGCGAGTGGGTCACCGGGCTGGCCGTGGACGATGCGCAACCTACGTCAGTGCGTTCGTTCGAAGATCTGCGCTGGCACCTCACCCGGGCCGCACTCGATTCGCGGGACCTGACGCTCTGGGTGGCTGCGACCGAAGACGGGGTGACGCGTCCTGTGCGCCTGATGCTCAGCGCTGTGGGGGTCGAGGAGGCGGATGCCAGTCTGTTTCGCCGTATTGGCATTGTGGTGCCTTGGACGGCTCCTCTGTTGGGCAAGGTGATGCCAGAGGGGGCCGCATCTGCTGCCGGTTTGCGCGAAGGTGACCGTATCACACACATCGATCAGGTGCCGGTCAAGGATGCCCAGCACCTGCGCGAGCGCATTCGATCAGCCGTGGGACCACAGGGTCAGCCGGTGGAGCAGACGTGGACGGTCGAGCGCGACGGACAGCGCATCGAGCGTTCCGTGCGGCCAACACCCGCGCGCGATGCGCACGCCTGGATCGGTCGCTTGGGTGCTTATGTGGGCGGCTCACCGGTCACCAGCACTGTGAGGCTAGGTCCGGTGGACGGTTTGGTGCAGGGCATCACTCGCACGTGGGACGTGGCCTGGCTCTCTCTGAAGATGATGGGCCGCATGCTGATCGGCGAAGCGTCGATCCGCAACCTCAGTGGCCCGCTGAGCATTGCCGACCATGCTGGCCAATCCGCCAGTCTCGGCGTCACGGCTTACCTGCTGTTCCTGGCCCTGGTCAGCGTGAGTCTCGGTGTCCTCAACCTGTTGCCGCTACCGGTCCTCGATGGGGGGCACCTGATGTATTATCTTTGGGAGGGTGTGAGCGGGCGTCCCGTGCCGGACGTCTGGGTAGAACGCCTGCAGCGCGGCGGTGTCGCGATCCTGATGGCACTGATGGCCGTAGCCCTGTTCAATGATGTGGCCCGTTTGGCTGGCTGAACCTTCTCCCTTCTCATGAAAAAAAAGCATCTCGGAGGTCTGCGCGGCCTTTCACTGAGTGTCGTCGCCGCGTCCATCCTGTCGGCTCTGCCGGCCTGGGCGGTGGAGCCCTTCCAGTTGCGTGACATCCGGATCGAAGGTCTGCAACGGGTCGAGCCCGGTACCGTTTTTGCATCGCTGCCGTTTCGGATTGGTGATCAATACAGCGACGACAAGGGCTCCGGAGCGATCCGTGCGCTGTTCGCGCTCGGTTTGTTCACCGATGTCCGCCTGCAAATCAATGGTGATGTGCTGGTGGTCATCGTTGAAGAACGCCCTGGTGTGGCGGACGTGAGTTTTTCCGGTATCAAGGAATTCGATGCCGAGGTATTGCGCAAGGCCTTGCGTGATGTGGGTCTTGCCGAAGGGCGGCCGTACGACAAGGCGTTGGCCGACCGGGCAGAACAAGAGCTCAAGCGCCAATACATCAACCGCAGCATGTACGCGGCGCAGGTGGTCACCACGGTCACACCTGCCGAACGCAACCGAGTCAACCTCAACTTCAGCGTGATCGAAGGGGATGTTGCAAAAATCCGTGATATCCGGATCGTGGGCAACCAGGCCTTTTCAGACGCAACGCTGCGCAACCTGTTCGACCTGGACACCGGCGGCTGGTTGAGCTGGTACACCAAAAGCGACCGTTATTCACGCGCCAAACTCAACGCTGACCTGGAAACGCTGCGCTCGTACTACCTCACGCGTGGCTACCTCGAATTTCGTATCGATTCGACCCAGGTCGCCATTTCGCCGGACAAGCAGGACATGAGCATCACGGTGAACATCACCGAAGGCCAGCGTTATGTGGTCTCCAAAGTGGAGTTGCAGGGCGACTTTCTCGGCAAGGAGGCGGAGTTCAAATCGCTGGTCACGCTCAAAGCCGGTGAGGCGTACAACGTTGAGGATGTGAACACCACCGTCAAGGCCTTCTCCGATTACTTTGGTGCTTTCGGCTACGCCTTCGCCCAGGTGGATGTCACCCCAGAAATCGATAGGGTGAATAACCGGGTGGCGTTCGTGCTGCGTGCACAGCCCGCGCGCCGTGTTTACGTGCGCCGGATCCAAGTCGAAGGCAACAACCGAACGCGTGACGAGGTTATTCGCCGTGAGTTTCGCCAGCTCGAGGCCGCCTGGTACGACAGTGACCGCATCCGCCTCTCGCGCGACCGGGTCGATCGCCTGGGTTTCTTTACCGAGGTGAGTGTGGATACCCAGCAGGTACCCGGTTCACCGGACCAGGTGGACCTGACCATTGCGGTGGTCGAAAAGCCCACGGGTAACCTCACTTTGGGCGCCGGCTATGGGCAGGCCGAAGGTCTGTCCTTCGTGGTCGGCATCAAGCAGGAAAACGTGTTTGGCAGCGGCAATTACCTGGGGCTGGATGTCAACACCAGCGACTTCAACCGCCAGCTTGTGTTGAGCACCACCAACCCCTACTTCACCAGCGACGGCATCTCCCGCACCCTCGACCTTTATCACAGAACCAGCAGTCCCTACAGCGCGCAGGGCGGTGACTACGAGTTGCAGACCAGTGGCGCGGGCATCCGTTTTGGCGTGCCGTTTACCGAGCAGGATACGGTGTTCTTTGGTGCCGGTGCAGAACAGACACGCATCGTCGAAGGCACCGACATGCCGAAGGCCTATGTCGATCACATCACCGAGTTTGGCGAAACCAGTACCTCGGTGCCGCTGACCCTGGGCTGGGCGCGCGATGATCGCGACAGTGCGCTGGTGCCCAGCAAGGGGCGCTTGCAGCGTTTCAATACGGAGTGGGGCATTGGCGGTGACACCCGGTATGTCAAGGCCAACTACCAGTTCCAGCAGTACATACCCATCACCAAGCAGTACACCTTTGCCTTCAATGCCGAGGTCGGTGCCGGCAAAGGCCTGGGCGGTCGCACATATCCGGTGTTCAAGAACTTCTACGGAGGTGGTCTCGGGTCGGTCCGGGGTTTTGAGCAGGGTACCCTGGGCGGCAGGTCGGACATCTTGAACCCAACGGGCCCCAATACGTTTGTCAACATCGGGGGCACCCGGAACCTGGTGTTCAACGGCGAGATCAGCGCGCCATTTCCCGGCGCAGGCAACGACCGCACGCTGCGCATGTTCGGATTCGTTGACGTGGGCAACGTCTGGGCGGCCGAACAAAAATTCGGCTCCGATCTGCGTGCTTCGGTGGGCATCGGCTTGAGCTGGATTTCGCCGATCGGTCCTCTGCGTTTTGCCTGGGCCAACCCGGTACGCAAGTTCGACGACGATAAAATCCAGAAATTCCAGTTTCAGATCGGGACCTCTTTTTGATGAAGCCTTTTTCTCGCCTCCTCTCGCTCCGCCTGGCAGCAGCTTGTCTGACGACCCTGTTGGTGCTGCCCGCCATCGCACAGGACTTTCGCATCGGCTTTGTAAATACCGACCGCGTTTTTCGCGAGGCGAACATGGCGAAGGCCGCGCAGGTCAAGCTGGAGCAGGAGTTCGCCAAGCGGGAAAAGGAACTGCAGAACCTCGGGACCCAGCTCAAGACGGCATCCGACAAGTTTGAGCGCGAAGCGCCCACCTTGTCGGAAGGGCAACGGGTGACCCGGCAGCGGCAGTTGGTGGACCAGGACCGTGAGTTCCAGCGCAAGCAGCGCGAATTCCAGGAAGACCTGAACCTTCGCAAGAATGAAGAGCTCCAGCAGGTGCTGGAGCGAGCCAACCGGATCATCAAGCAGGTGGCCGAGAGCGAGAAGTACGACCTGATCATCCAGGAAGCCGTCTACATCCATCCCAGGCACGACATCACCGACAAGGTGCTCAGCGGCTTGAACAACGCCAAATAAGGTCCGGGGCGCCACTCGTGTCGGCCGTCCTGGGTGCCATCGTCGAAGCCCTCGGGGGTACGCTGACCGGCGATCCTTCGACACGCATCGAGCGTCTTGCACCGCTGGCATCCGCCGGCCCTGCGGATCTCTCTTTTCTCTCCCAGGCACGCTACGCTGCCCAGCTGCACTCTACGCAGGCGGCAGCGGTGATTGTTACCCCTGCCCTTCAGACGCAGGCGCAACAGCGGGGAGCCTGTATCGTCACCGACGATCCCTACCTTTATTTCGCCAGGCTCACACAGTGGTGGCGGGGTGTGCACGAACACCGCCCTGTACCCGGCATCGACCCGCAGGCCAGTGTCGACCCGCTGGCGCGCATCGGCCGCGGGGTCGACGTGGGCCCGTTTGCCGTGATTGCGGCGGGCGCCGAGATTGCCGATGGCGTACGCGTTGGCGCGCATTCGGTGGTGGGCCGTGAAGCACGCGTTGGTGCCGCTACCGTGCTCTACCCCCGTGTCACGGTCGGCGAGCGCTGCGTGGTCGGCGAGCGCTGCATCCTGCACCCTGGCGCGGTCATTGGAGCCGATGGCTTTGGGTTCGCCCCGCACCAGGGCCGGTGGATCAAGATCGAACAACTGGGGGCGGTGCGTATCGGTGACGATGTCGAGATTGGTGCCAACACCTGCATCGACCGCGGCGCACTGGATGACACGGTGATCGAAGACGGGGTCAAGCTCGATAACCTGATTCAGATCGGCCACAACGTGCGGGTGGGTGCGCACACGGCGATGGCAGGTAATGCCGGGGTCGCCGGCAGCGCCACCATTGGCGCACATTGCACCGTCGGCGGTGGAGCCATCGTGCTGGGGCACCTCTCGCTGGCCGACGGGGTGCACATCTCGGCTGCTTCCGTGGTCACGCGATCGATCCGCGAGCCGGGCCAGTACACCGGCATGTTTCCCATCGACGACAATGCGAGCTGGGAGAAGAACGCTGCCTCCCTCAAGCAACTCAACCGTCTGCGCGAGCGCCTCAAGGCTGTCGAGCAGGCCCTCGAACAAGCACAACAGAACAAGACCGCGCCATGATGGACATCCACCAGATCCTCAAGCAATTGCCGCACCGCTATCCCATCCTGCTGGTGGACCGGGTGCTTGAAATCGAAAAGGGCAAACGCATCAAGGCGCTCAAGAACGTGTCGGTCAACGAGCCGCAGTTCACCGGCCACTTCCCGCACCGACCGGTGTTTCCGGGGGTCTTCCAGCTCGAAGCCATGGCCCAGGCCGCCGCGCTGCTGGCCTACGATTTGACTGGGCACCACGCCTGACGACAAGACGGTGTATTACTTTGCCGGTATTGACGGCGCGCGCTTCAAGCGTCCTGTCGAACCGGGCGATCAGCTCATCATGGACGTGACGCTGGACCGCATGAAGGCCGGCATCTTCAAGTTCAAGGCGGTGGCCACGGTCGCTGGCGACGTGGTCTGCGAGGCCGAACTCATGTGCACCATGCGCACCATCGCCTGAGCGACGGGGCATCGCGCATGAGCAAGATCCACCCCACCGCGCTGGTCGATCCGGCCGCCCAACTCGACAGCAGTGTCAGCGTCGGTCCGTACACGGTCATCGGCCCGCACGTCAGGATCGGTGCCGGCACCACGGTCGGCGCGCACTGCGTGATCGAAGGTCATACCTCCATCGGTCGCGACAACCGCATCTTCCAGTTCAATTCGCTGGGCGCCATCCCGCAGGACAAGAAGTACGCGGGTGAACCCTGCGAGCTGATCATCGGCGACCGCAACACCATCCGCGAGTTTTGCACCTTCAACATCGGCTCGCCCGGCGCGCTGGGCAAGACGGTGGTGGGGGATGACAACTGGATCATGGCCTATGTGCACCTGGCGCACGACTGTGTGGTGGGCAACAAGACCATCTTTGCCAACAACTCGCAGCTGGCCGGTCACGTGACCGTGGGCGACTGGGTCATCCTCGGCGGTTTCACCGTGGTACACCAGTTTGTGCGCATCGGTGACCACGCCATGACAGCCATGTGCTCGCTCCTGTTCGCCGATCTGCCACCCTTCGTGATGTGCCAGGGCCAGCCGGCCGCGGCACGTTCCATGAACTTCGAAGGCCTGCGGCGGCGCGGCTTCACGCCCGAGCGCATCGCCGCCGTCAAGGCCATGCACAAGGCGCTGTACCGCGACGACCTGACGCTGGAGCAGGCGTCCGAACGCATCCGCAGCCTGGCGGACAAGACGCCCGAGGCGGTTCCTGACGTGGCGCTGATGCTGGACTTCCTGCAGCAGACCTCGCCCCAGCGCGGCATCGTCCGCTGATCCCATGACCGAACCCAGACGTTTTGCGCTGGTCGCCGGCGAAACGTCCGGGGACCTGCTGGCCGGCCTGCTGCTGCGGGGCCTGCGCCAGCGCTGGCCGCAGGTGCAGACCGTCGGGATCGGCGGCCCCCGCATGGCCGAGCAGGGTTTCGCAGCCTGGTGGCCGAGCGAAAAACTCGCGGTGCGAGGGTACATCGAGGTGCTGCGCCACTACCGTGA
>JBJTNV010000020.1:0-3321 GCA_046074205.1 Hydrogenophaga sp. | reverse complement strand
GTTCTTGACGTAGTCGGCGTGGCCGGGGCAGTCCACGTGGGCGTAGTGACGGCTGGCGGTCTCGTACTCGACGTGGGCGGTGTTGATGGTGATGCCGCGGGCTTTCTCTTCCGGAGCAGCGTCGATCTGGTCGTAGGCCTTCGCAGCACCGCCGAACTTGGCTGCCAGCACGGTCGTGATGGCCGCCGTCAGGGTCGTCTTGCCATGGTCCACGTGACCAATGGTGCCCACGTTGACGTGCGGCTTGGTCCGCTCAAATTTCTCTTTTGCCATTTTTCAGCTCCAAATCAAAATTGCCGAAACACCAGAACAATCTAGAAAACTGGTGCCCTTGGCGGGAATCGGACCCGCGACCTCTCCCTTACCAAGGGAGTGCTCTACCACTGAGCCACAAGGGCCAAGGCACCCGGCAAGACCGGACACCTCAGAAAACCGACACATCAGCACAAGCCAGAAATGGAGCGGGAGACGGGAATCGAACCCGCGTCATCAGCTTGGAAGGCTGGGGTTCTACCATTGAACTACTCCCGCCCGAACCGTTTCGCACCCATCAGATCCGAAACATTCAGAGCGCTTTGATTCCATCGCTCGCACACTGACCTGTCGCTGGTGGAGGGGGCTGGATTCGAACCAGCGTACTCGTAAGAGGGCAGATTTACAGTCTGCTGCCATTAACCACTCGGCCACCCCTCCGGATAGCGAAGCCACGCATTATGCCATGGTTTCGTGACGCCTGTAAGCCCCCTGTGCAGTGCGCTCACCAGTCCACGGGCTCCCGGCCTTGCGCCTGCAGCCACCGGTTGACGGCGCCGAAGTGACCGCACCCCAGAAAAGGTTCGGGCGGACGCATGGCCGATAGGGGTGACGGGTGATTGGCAGTGAACACGGCATGACCCGCCCCATCGATGAGTGCCCGCTTTTTCTGGGCGTGCGCACCCCAGAGCAGAAACGCCTTGGGGTCCCCATTCGCCACAAGGTCGCGGATCAGGGCGTCGGTGAGCACCTCCCAGCCCTGTCCGGCGTGGCTGGCGGGGGTGCCGTCTTCAACCGTCAGGCAGGTGTTGAGCAGCAGCACGCCTTGCCGCGCCCAGCGCACCAGCGAGCCGTCGGCGGGCATCGGCAAGCCCAGGTCGCGTTGCAGTTCCTTGAAGATGTTGCGCAGGCTGGGTGGCAGCCGAACACCGGTCGCGACCGAAAACGCCAGGCCCTCGGCTTGACCCGGACCGTGGTACGGGTCCTGGCCCAGTATCACAACGCGCACCTCATCGGGCGACACCAGTTCCAGCGCCCGCAGGGGGTGGGGCGGGTAGACCACCGCGCCGGCGGCCAACCGCTCGTGCAGCAAGGCCAGCAGCCCCTGTCCCGCCGGGTCGCCCCAGAAGTGGTCCAGCAGGGGGCGCCAGCCGGCATGCGCAGGCCAGTCGGCGGGATCGGCCGACCGCAGCTGAGCAGCCGCGCTCGACGGCGCGTCAAACAGACCCGCCTGCGCCACGTCAGGCAAACAGCTCGGCCAGCGCCAGCCCCGGCTCGGGCGCACGCATGAAGGCTTCGCCCACCAGGAAGGCGTTCACGTTCGCCGCTCGCAGGGTCTGCACGTCGGCGCGGCTCAGGATGCCAGACTCCGTGACGAGCAGGCGGTCGGCCGGGACCTCGGGCAGCAGGTCCAGCGTGGTCTGCAGCGTCACCTCGAAGGTGCGCAGGTTGCGGTTGTTGATGCCCACCAGCGGCGTCTTCAGCCTGAGCGCGCGGTGCAGTTCGGCGCGGTCGTGCACCTCCACCAGCACCGCCATGTTCAGGCCGTGGGCGATGGCCTCCAGATCGGCCATCTTCGCATCGTCCAGACAGGCGGCGATCAGCAGGATGCAGTCCGCTCCCATGGCCCGGGCTTCGTAGACCTGGTACGCATCGACCATGAAGTCCTTGCGCAGCACCGGCAGGTCGCAACTGGCGCGGGCCTGCTTGAGATAGTCCGGCTGCCCCTGGAAAAACTGGCGGTCGGTCAACACCGACAGACAGGCAGCGCTGACCCTGCCATCGCCGTCGGCGTAGCTCTGGGCGATGTCGGCGGGAATGAAGTCCTCGCGAATCACACCTTTGCTCGGACTGGCCTTTTTGATCTCGGCGATCACCGCCGCCTGGCCGGCCGCGATCTTGGCGCGCAGCGCACCTTCGAAGTCGCGCGTGAGCACGCGACTCTCGGCATCGAAGCGCACCGCCTCCAGCGGCTTCTTCTTGCGGGCGGCGGCAATTTCCTCGTGCTTGACCGCCACGATTTTCTGCAGGATGTCACTCATGTTGTTTCGATTCCTCAGGCAGCGGCGCCTGCAGCACTTGCTGGATGATGCGGTGCATGACCACGCCGGCAAGGATGAAGAGAGCGGAAATGCCGAGCGCGATCCATGCGCCCTCGTTTTGCAGCCAGACGGGCATGTGATGCCTCAGACGCCGTTGCCGGCCACGGCCGACTGGGTGAAGGCCTGCAGCTCTCGCAGCTTGGCAGCCGCAGCGCCCGATTCGAGCGTGCGGCGCGCCAGCGCGATGCCCTGCGCCATGTCGGGCGCCACGTTGGCGGCGTACAGCGCCACACCGGCGTTGAGCGCCACGATATCGCGGGCCGCCTTGAGCGCCGGGTCATCCCGGTTTTCCAGCACGCCCATCAGCATGGCTTTGGAGTCCTCGGGCGTATCCACGCGCAGCGCACGGCTGCTGGCCATGGTGAGGCCAAAGTCTTCGGGGTGCACCTCGTATTCGGCGATGTCACCATTCCTCAGTTCGCCGACCATGGTGGCCGCGCCGAGCGAGACCTCGTCCATGCCGTCGCGACCATAGACCACGATGGCGTGTTCGGCGCCCAGGCGCTGCAGCGCGCGCACCTGGATGCCGACCAGGTCGGGGTGGAACACGCCCATCAGGATGTTGGGCGCCGACGCCGGGTTGGTCAGCGGCCCGAGGATGTTGAAGATGGTCTTGATGCCCAGCTCGCGGCGCACCGGCGCCACGTTCTTCATGGCCGGGTGGTGGTTGGGTGCGAACATGAAGCCCACGCCGCACTCGGCCAGGCACTGCGCGATCTGGGGCGGCGTGAGGTTGATGCTCACGCCCAGGGCCTCCATCACATCCGCGCTGCCGCTTTTGCTGCTGACGCTGCGCCCGCCGTGCTTGCTGACCTTGGCGCCTGCGGCCGCAGCCACAAACATCGCGCAGGTGGAGATGTTGAAAGTGTGCGAGCCGTCACCGCCCGTGCCGACGATGTCCACCAAGCCGGACTTGTCGGCAATCTCCACCTTGGTGGAAAACTCCCGCATGATTTGCGCGGCTGCG
>JBJTNV010000019.1:0-9890 GCA_046074205.1 Hydrogenophaga sp. | reverse complement strand
GGCTTGGCCTTCTCGGCCGGGATCTCCCACAGTTCCTTGATGCCGATGGCGAAGGTCTGCGCGTCCTTGCCGGCGTCCAGCTGGTACTTGGCGATCAGCTGCTTGCCCAGGTGGCCGCGCGCGCCTTCGGCGAACACGGTGTACCTGGCGTGCAGCTCCATGCCGATCTGGAAGTTCTCGGTCGGCTCGCCGTCCTTGCCGATACCGAGGTTGCCGGTGGCGACACCCTTGACCGAGCCGTCTTCGTTGTAGAGCACTTCGGCGGCGGTGAAGCCGGGGAAGATCTCCACGCCCAAGGCCTCGGCTTGTTCACCCAGCCACTTGGTCACTGCGCCCAGGCTGATGACGTAGCAGCCGTGGTTGTGAAAGTTGCGCGGCATGAGCCAGTCGGGCGTGCGCTGGGCGCCCGTCTCGGACAGCACCAGCAGGTCGTCACCGGTGACGGGCTGGTTCAGCGGCGCACCCAGCTCCTTCCAGTTCGGGAACAGTTCAGTGAGGGCGCGCGGGTCCATCACGGCGCCCGAGAGGATGTGGGCGCCAGGCTCGGAGCCCTTCTCCAGCACGCAGACGCTGACCTCGCTGCCCTTCTCGGCCGCCAGTTGCTTGAGGCGGATGGCGGTGGACAGGCCCGCCGGCCCCCCGCCGACGACCACCACGTCGTATTCCATGGCTTCGCGCGGGCCGAACTGGGCAAGGATGTCGTCTGGTGTCATGGGAGGTCTCGCGGATAATGGTTTTGTGCGTGTGATGCCACTGGGCGCTGCGCCTGTCTTCGGGCGGACAGCATTCTATGCGGCGGCGTCAGAAAATCGAACGATCGTGCTAATTGGCACCACCCCGGAGATTATCCCGTGAGCTACCAGATCGACCTTTCCGGCCGCGTGGCCCTGATCACCGGCGCGTCTGGCGGCTTGGGCGAGCACTTCGCCAAGACGCTGGCCAAGGCGGGTGCGGCGGTGGTGCTGGCCAGCCGCCGCACCGATCGCCTGATGGCGCTGCGGGCCCATATCGAAGCCGAGGGCGGTGACGCCCATGTGGTGGCGCTGGATGTGACCGATCCGGCGTCGATCCGGGCGGCCGTGGCGCACGCAGAGACCGAGGTCGGGCCGATCGACATCCTGGTCAACAACTCGGGCGTGAGCACCACGCAACGCCTGCAGGACGTGACCGAGGAAGACTACGACTTCATCTTCGACACCAATACCAAAGGCGCCTTCTTCGTGGCCCAGGAGGTGGCCAGGCGCATGCTGGCCCGGGCCAAGGGCGCGGCGCCGGGCACCTTTGTGGGTGGCCGCATCATCAACATCGCCTCCATGGCCGGCCTGAAGGTGCTGCCGCAGATCGGCGTCTACTGTATGAGCAAGGCGGCCGTGGTCCACATGACCAAGGCGATGGCGGTGGAGTGGGGCAAGTTCGGCATCAACGTCAACGCCATCTGCCCGGGCTACATCGACACCGAGATCAACCACCACCACTGGCAGACCGAGCAGGGCCAGAAGCTCATCAACATGCTGCCGCGCAAGCGCGTGGGGCAGCCGGCCGATCTGGATGCCGTGCTGGTCATGCTGGCGAGCAACGAGAGCCACTTCGTCAACGGTGCGGTGATCGCGGCCGATGACGGCTTCGGTGTGTGAAGGAGTCCCCCTGCGCCGCTTCGCGTCTTCCCCCCAGGGGGGCCACACCAGTGGCCCGGCAAAGCCGGTTCCACAGGGTGTGCTGGATGAAGTCACCGCATGCTCAGTGAGTGGCGTTTGAAAAATGGGCCCGTGCTCGGCAGTCTGCCGCCGGGCTTTGCGGTCGGCATCGCGGCCGGACTGGGGGCGGGGGCCTTCTGGGGCACGACCTTCATCGCCCCGTTGCTGCTGCCCGATGTCCGGCACACCGATTTGACGGTGGGGCGTTATCTGGCCAGTGCGCTGTTCGCGCTGGGCTTTCTGTTGATGACCGCGCTGCGCGGCCGCCTTCGTCTGCCGTCCTGGCGACAGGCTTTGGACGCGCTGTGGCTGAGCGCGCTGGGTTACACCGGCTACTACCTGCTGCTGGTCTGGGCCATCGAGGCCGCTGGCGCCGCGTTGCCGGCGCTGATCATCGGCACCATTCCGCTGTGGCTGATGCTGCTGGGCAAGCCGCAGTACCTGCGCTGGCCTGCGCTGTTGCCCGGCCTGCTGCTGACCGCGGGTGGGCTGGCGCTGATGGTGATGCAGTCCCACGACGGTGCGTCCGCTGGCGGCCCGGGTTTGTGGGTCGGCATTGGCTGGGCGGTGCTCGCCATGGTGTCCTGGACCGCGTTTGGTGTCCTCAACGCGCGATGGATGCGCCAGCACCCGGACGTGGACGCGACGCTGTGGGCCAACTGGCTGGGTGTCGCGGCCGGTCTGGGTTCGCTGGGGCTGTGGCTGGTCGACGGCAGCCCGGTGGGCGCACTGGTCGAGCGCTCCGACTTCGGTCTGTTCGTGCTCGTCTGCGCCGGCACCGGCATCGGTGCAGCCTGGGTGGCCTCGGTGCTGTGGAACGTTGCCAGCCGGCGCCTGAGCACCAGCCTGGCCGGCCAGCTCATCGTCAGCGAAACCGTTTTTGCCCTGATCTACGCCTTTGCCTGGCATGGTCAATGGCCGGACGCCCTGCAACTGCTGGCCTGTACCCTGTTCCTGGCGGGCATCCTGTCAACCATTCGGGCCCACCGCTGAACACCTCGTTTCCGGAGACTTTCATGAAACTCGAACTGCCTGCCGACAAGAAACTCGTGCACGAAATGGTGGTGCCCATCCGCTGGGGCGACATGGACGCCATGGGCCACGTCAACAACACGCTCTATTTCCGCTACATGGAGATTGCGCGCCTGGACTGGTTCTTCGGTATGGGGCTGCCGGTCGACCCCCAGGGTGAAGGACCGGTGATCGTCAATGCCTTCTGCAACTTCATCCGCCAGTTCGAATTTCCCGGCGACGTGCTGGTGCGCACCTACGTCGGCGCGCTCGGTCGAACCTCTTTCGACACGTTTCACGAAATGCTGCGCACCGACGACCCCGTCACGGTGTACGCCGCCGGCGGCGCCACGGTGGTGTGGGTGGACTTTCCGAAACAGAAATCGGTACCCATGTCCGACAAGGCCCGCGCCCTGATCGAGGGCGCCGGGCACCCCCCGCTGCTCGGACGCTGACCGCGCGCTCAGGAGCTTTTGGGTACGCGTCCCATGAGGTAGAACTCGGGGTTGGGTGTCATGCCACTGAAGCTGGCCATGCGGTTGGACAGGCCGAAGAAGGCGGTGATGGCGGCAATGTCCCAGGCATCTTCGTCGCTGAACCCGTGGGCGGCCAGGGCGGCGAAGTCGGCATCGTCGATCTCGTGCGAGGCCAGGCAGACCTTCATCGCAAAGTCCAGCATGGCGCGCTGGCGCGGGCTGATGTCAGCCTTGCGGTGGTTGACGGCCACCTGGTCGGCCACCAGCGGCTTTTTCTCGTAGATGCGCAAGATGGCGCCGTGCGCGACCACGCAGTACAGGCAGTGGTTGGCGGCGCTGGTGGCGGTGACGATCATCTCCCGGTCACCTTTGCCGAGCCCCGATGTCCGCCCGACGGTTTCCGGCGCCATCAGCGCGTCGTGATAGGCGAAAAACGCGCGCCATTCAGCCGGGCGGCGGGCCAGTGCCAGAAACACATTGGGCACGAAGCCGGCCTTTGCCTGCACCTCCAGGATCTTGGCCTTGAGGTCGTCGGGCAGGGTGTTCAGGTCGGGCAGGGGATAGCGCGCGCTCATGCAGGTCTCCGGTCGGTTGCGGGCAAAGCGGACAGCTTATCCTTGCGCCTTGAACCGACACTGACACTTGGGGAACACCGCATGCAGGACGACCAATACCACCGGGGCCTGGCCACCCGCCGCCAGGTCATGGGTGATGCTTTCGTAGAGCGCGCGCTGGCCGGCAGCACACCGTTCACGCAACCCATTCAGGACCACATTTCACGTGCCGCCTGGGGCGATGTCTGGCAACGGCCAGGCCTGGACCGCAAGACCCGCAGCCTGGTGACCGTGGCCATGCTCACCGCTCTGGGCAAGCAGCACGAACTCAAGGGCCATGTGCGCGGCGCCCTGAACAACGGGGCCAGTGTGGAGGAAATTCAGGAGGTGCTGCTGCACGCGGCGGTGTACTGCGGCGTGCCGGCGGCCGTCGAGGCTTTTCGCAGCGCCGCCGAAGTGGTGGAGCCTCCCCAGGCCTGATCACCCGCGCCCGTGAACCGGCCGGCTAGCTGCCCGCGATCAGGCGATGGACCAGGTCGGGCGTGCTGTGGGCCTGGTACTTGCGCATCAGCCGCGCGCGGTGGATTTCCACCGTGCGGTGACTGATGCCCAGCTGCTTGCCGATCTCCTTGCTGGTCAGGCCGTCCATCAGGCAGGCGGCCACTTCGCGTTCGCGCGGCGTCAGCGCAGCGCCCACCGGCCGGCGCGCGCTCAGGTCTTCAAAACTCCAGATGCCGGCGGCGTGCGGGTCGGCCGGGTCCAGCGCGCGCCCGGTCACGTGGCACCAGAACGTTTCACCCTTGAAGCGGCCGTCCACCCGCTGCATGATGCGTTCGTCCGCATAGGTGCCGCCGCGCCCGAGGATGGGCACGATGCGCGCGCCGGTGCGCTCGTACTCGTCAGCGCTGGGGTAGAGGATGCGAAAGCTCTGGCCCACCAATTGCTCACGTGAGGTGCCGAACATCTCGCACAGGGCCTGGTTGCAGTCCACCATGGTGCGCTGGCGCGAGAGCGCCAGGCCCACCGGGGCGAGGTCAAAGGCCAGGCGGTAGTCGATGCGGTCCATGGCGGTGTCCGGGTTGCTCTCTAGGTTGAACTACGTATGTGGATACGTAGTATCGTGCGTTTCACCGGTTTTCATTTCCTGTTCGTTCAACCACTGGAGTCTTTTCACGTGAACAAGATCTATCCCAGCGCGGCCGAAGCCCTCCAGGGCGTGGTGGCCGACGGCCAGCTGATAGCAGTCGGCGGCTTTGGCCTGTGCGGCATCCCCGAGGCCCTGATCGACGCACTGCGCGATTCGGGAGTCAAGAACCTGACCGCGATCTCCAACAACGCGGGCGTGGACGACTTCGGCCTGGGCAAGCTGCTGCAGACGCGCCAGATCAAGAAAATGATCTCGTCCTATGTGGGCGAGAACAAGGAGTTCGAGCGCCAGTACCTGGCCGGTGAACTTGAACTGGAATTCACCCCGCAGGGCACGCTGGCCGAGAAGCTGCGCGCCGGCGGTGCCGGTATCCCGGCCTTCTTCACCAAGACCGGTGTCGGCACCCTGGTGGCCGAAGGCAAGGAGCTGCGCGAGTTCGGCGGCGAGACCTATGTGATGGAACACGCGCTGTTTCCCGAGGTGGCGCTGGTCAAGGCCGACGTGGCCGACAAGTCGGGCAACCTGCGCTTCAACCTGACGGCGCGCAACTTCAACCCGGCCGCTGCCATGGCCGGCAAGATTTGCATCGTCGAGGTCGAACGCATCGTCGCCACCGGCGAGATCGCACCGGACGATGTGCACCTGCCCGGCATCTACGTGCACCGCATCGTGCACAACCCCACGCCCGAGAAGCGCATCGAGAAGCGCACCACCCGTGACCGGAAAGTTTGAGGAGTAAGACATGCCCTGGACCCAAGACCAGATGGCCGCGCGTGCGGCCAAAGAACTGCAGGACGGCTTCTATGTGAACCTCGGCATCGGCATCCCGACGCTGGTGGCCAACCACGTGCCCGACCACGTCGAGGTGTGGCTGCAGAGCGAAAACGGCATGCTGGGCATTGGCCCCTTCCCCTATGAAGACGAGGTGGACGCCGACCTGATCAACGCCGGCAAGCAGACGGTGACCACGCTCAAGGGCTCGGCCATCTTCGGCAGCCACGAGAGCTTCGCCATGATCCGCGGCGGCAAGATCAACCTGTCCATCCTCGGCGCCATGCAGGTGACCGGCAAGGGCGACCTGGCCAACTGGATGATCCCCGGCAAGATGGTCAAGGGCATGGGCGGTGCCATGGACCTGGTGGCCGGCGTCAAGCGCGTGATCGTGCTGATGGAACACGTGGCCAGGAAAAAGGACGGCACCGAAGATCTCAAGATCATTCCCGAGTGCACCCTGCCGCTGACCGGCAAGGGGGTGGTCGACCGCATCATCACCGACCTGGGTGTGATGGACGTGACGCCCGAAGGCCTGAAGCTGGTGGAGCTGGCCGACGGCGTGACGCGCGAGTTCATCCAGAGCAAGACCGGCGTGCCGCTGATCTGATCTGACGGGTCGCCCACAAAGCCGAAGGCCCCGCTGCTTGCGCCGCGGGGCCTTCGTCATTCTGGAGCGGGTGAAGGGAATCGAACCCTCGTATGAAGCTTGGGAAGCTGCCGTTCTACCATTGAACTACACCCGCAGCGGCCGGTAGTTTACTTGAGGATGTCGCCTACGCAGACGTACTTGATTTCGACATAGTCATCCATGCCGTGATGACTGCCTTCGCGGCCCAGACCGGACTGCTTGACGCCGCCAAAGGGCACGTGCTCGGTGGCCAGGATGCCGACGTTCACGCCCACCATGCCGTACTCCAGCGCCTCGCTCACGCGGGTGATTCGCCCGATGTCGCGGCTGTAGAAGTAGCTGGCCAGACCGAATTCGGTGTTGTTGGCGGCGTCAATGGCTTCCTGCTCGGTCTTGAACTTGAATACCGGCGCGAAGGGACCGAAGGTTTCTTCGCGCGCACACAGCATGTCGTCGGTGGCGTCGGCGATCACAGTCGGTTCAAAAAACTGGCCCGGCAGACGCTTGCCGCCCACCAGCACTCGGCCCCCTTTGGCCTTGGCGTCTTCCACGTGTCGCTGGACTTTCTCCAGTGCGGCTTCCTCGATCAGCGGACCCTGGTTCACGCCGTCCGCGAAGCCATTGCCGACCTTGGCGGTCTTGACCTTGGCCGCGAACTTCTCGACGAAGGCTTCGTACACGCTGTCTTGCACGTAAATGCGGTTGGAACAGACGCAGGTCTGGCCGGCGTTGCGGTACTTGCTGGCAAAAGCGCCTTCGACGGCACTGTCGATATCGGCGTCATCAAACACGATGAAGGGGGCGTTCCCGCCCAACTCCAGCGACATTTTCTTGACCGTGGGCGCGCTTTGCGCCATCAGGATGCGGCCGACCTCGGTGGAGCCGGTAAAACTGATATGGCGCACCACGTCGGACGCGCACAGCACCTTGCCGATGGCGATGGATTGGTCGCTGTCGGCGCTGAGGATGTTGAGCACACCGGCCGGGATGCCGGCGCGGATGGCCAGTTCGGCCGCGGCCAGCGCGGTCAGCGGCGTCAGCTCGGCCGGCTTGATGACCACGGGGCAGCCGGCGGCCAGCGCAGGCGCGACCTTGCGCGTGATCATGGCCAGCGGGAAGTTCCAGGGCGTGATGGCCGCGCAGACGCCGATGGGCTGCTTGAGCACCATCAGTCGGCGGTTGTTGTCAAACTGCGGCAGGGTCTCGCCGTTGACGCGCTTGGCCTCTTCGGCGAACCACTCGACGAAGCTGGCACCGTAGGCCACTTCACCCTTGGCCTCGGCCAGGGGTTTGCCCTGCTCGGCGGTCATGATGCGGCCCAGGTCGTCCTGGTGGGCCATCAGCAGGTCAAACCACTTGCGCAGGATGATGCTGCGCTCCTTGGCTGTTTTGGTTTTCCACGGGCCCCAGGCCGCATTCGCCGCGGCGATGGCTGTCTGGGCATCGGACGGGCCCAGGTTGGCCACGTCCGCCAGTTTCAGTCCGGTGGCGGGGTCGAACACGTCAAAGCGGCTGGTTCCGGTGATCCACTGGCCGTTGATGAGGCCGTCGGTCTTGAGCAGCGTCGGGTCCTTGAGCAGGGCGAGCGGGGAGGTCTTCATGTCCATGCAATGTCTCCTTCAGGGTGTTTCAAAGCGGTGTGGGCGGCTGAGCTGGTGGTCCAGGTGCGCTTTCACGGTCGGCCATTCTGCCGCGACGATGCTGTAGACGCAGGTGTCGCGCAGGCTGCCGGCAGCATCGGGATGGCGGTTGAGCTGGTGGCTGCGCAGCACGCCGTCCAGCCGGGCTCCCAGGCGCTCAATCGCCCGGCGGCTGGGCTGGTTGAAAAAATGGGTGCGCAGCTCCACCGCGATGCAAGCGAGCGACTCGAAGGCATGGGCCAGCAGCAGGCGCTTGCATTCGGTATTCAACGGCGTTCGTTGCACCGAATGGCGGTACCAGGTGGACCCGATTTCGACGCGGCGGTTGGGCGCATCAATGTTCATGTAGCTGGTCATGCCCACGGCGCGCCCACCAGCGTCCAGTACCGCGAAGGGCAGCATGCTGCCGGACCGTTGCAGTGTCAGGCGCCGGTGGATCTCGGCTGCCATGCCGTCCGGGTCGGGGACGGTCGTGTACCACAGCTGCCAGAGCCGACCATCGCACACCGCTTCGACCAGGTCGTCATGGTGGTCCGGGCGCAGGGGCACGAGGCTGGCGTGGCGGCCGTGCAGGGTGGTGTCGGTGGTGAAGGTCATCAGGGTCGGGTGCTGGGGGCGCTGTGCATCCAGCCGGTGCGTGCGAAAGCCCGCAAGCATGCCATTGAACGCCCGTCGGCCCGGTCCGGCGGGTGACAAACCGGTGTGTGCGGTGCCTGGCCGGCGATACCGCCGACAGTTTGCGAAAATACGCGTTTGGCCGGCCGGCAGACGGCGGGCCACTCCACCGTCCACCTCACCCAGACCATGACCCGACCGATCTCCGTCGCCGACATCCGCAAGACCTTCCTGGACTTCTTTGCCTCCAAGGGCCACACCGTGGTGGCGTCCAGCCCGCTGGTGCCGGGCAACGACCCGACGCTGATGTTCACCAACTCCGGCATGGTCCAGTTCAAGGACGTGTTCCTGGGGACCGACAAGCGCAGCTATGTGCGCGCCGCGTCCGTCCAGGCCTGTCTGCGCGCCGGTGGCAAGCACAACGACCTGGAAAACGTGGGCTACACCGCGCGTCACCACACCTTCTTTGAAATGCTGGGCAACTGGTCCTTTGGTGACTATTTCAAACGTGAGAGTCTGAAATGGGCCTGGGAACTGCTGACCGAGGTCTACAAGCTGCCCAAGGAGAAGCTGCTGGCCACCGTGTACGCCGAGGACGACGAGGCGTATGACATCTGGACGAAAGAGATCGGCCTGCCGCCCGAGCGCGTCATCCGCATCGGCGACAACAAGGGCGGCCGCTACAAGAGCGACAACTTCTGGATGATGGCCGACACCGGCCCCTGTGGCCCCTGCTCGGAAATCTTTTACGACCACGGCGAGCACATCCCCGGCGGCCCTCCCGGCAGCCCGGACGAAGACGGCGACCGTTTCATCGAGATCTGGAACAACGTGTTCATGCAGTTCGAGATGCACGAAGACGGCTCGGTCACGCCGCTGCCCGCGCCCTGCGTGGACACCGGCATGGGCCTGGAGCGCCTGGCCGCCATCCTGCAGCACGTGCACAGCAACTACGAGATCGACATCTTCGACGCGCTGATCAAGGCCGCTGGCCGCGAGACCGGCACGACCGACCTGAGCAACCCCTCGCTGAAGGTGATCGCCGACCACATCCGCGCCACCTCGTTCCTGATCAGCGACGGCGTGATCCCCAGCAACGAAGGCCGTGGCTACGTGCAGCGCCGCATCGTGCGCCGCGCCATCCGCCACGGTTACAAGCTGGGCCAGAAGATCCCGTTCTTCCACCGGCTGGTGCCCGATCTGGTGAAGATGATGGGCGAGGCCTACCCGAACATGGCGTCGCAAGCCGAACGCATTGCGTCGGTGTTGAAAGCTGAAGAAGAGCGCTTCTTCGAAACCCTCGAAGTGGGCATGCAAATTTTGGATGCCGCTTTGGAAGGTGGCGTCAAAG
>JBJTNV010000018.1:0-20481 GCA_046074205.1 Hydrogenophaga sp. | reverse complement strand
CTACGCGCTGGACGCAGCGATCCTGTTCTCGGACATCCTCACGGTGCCGGACGCGATGGGCCTGGGCCTGACGTTCCAGCAGGGCGAAGGCCCGAAGTTCGCGCGCAACATCCGCACCGAAGCCGACGTGGCCACGCTGGCCGTGCCCGACATGGACCAGCTGCGCTACGTGTTCGACGCCGTCACCAGCATCCGCAAGGCCCTGAACGGCCGCGTGCCGCTGATCGGCTTTTCGGGCAGCCCCTGGACGCTGGCCTGCTACATGGTGGAAGGCGGTGGCAGTGACGACTACCGCGCGGTCAAGAGCCTGATGTACAGCCGCCCGGACCTGATGCACCGCATCCTGGCGATCAATGCCGATGCGGTGGCCGCGTACCTGAACGCACAGATCGACGCCGGCGCGCAGGCGGTGATGATTTTTGACAGCTGGGGCGGCGTGCTGGCCGACGGCAAGTTCCAGGAATTCAGCCTGGCCTACACGAAGCGCGTGCTGGCGCAGCTCCAGCGCACCGACGCCACCGGTGCGGTGATTCCGCGCATCGTCTTCACCAAGGGCGGCGGCCTGTGGCTGGCCGACATGAAGGGCCTGGACTGCGAAGCCCTGGGGCTGGACTGGACGGTGAACCTGGCCCAGGCCCGCGCGGCGGTGGGCGACTCGAAGGCGCTGCAAGGCAACATCGACCCGAACGTACTGTTCGCACCGCCCGAGGCGATCGAACGCGAAGTGGCCGCCGTGATTGACAGCTTCGGCAAGCCGCACCAGGGCACGGGCACCGGCCCGACGCACATCTTCAACCTGGGCCACGGCATCAGCCAGTACACCCCGCCCGAGAGCGTGAAAGTGCTGGTGGATGCGGTGCATGCGCATTCCAAGCGGGTGCGCACCGGTCGCTGACGCGCCCGCAGGCCCCAGCGCGCAGGCTGGCAGGGTGCGTGAGCCACCCTGCCTAGCACAAATCGGCAGCGTAAAAACACTTGACAGGCCTCACTTATGCACATTTTTCGTGCTGCGGCGCGACAAGTGCTCCGATGCTGAGCACGCGGTGCCTCAGACCGTCATCGCTCACTAAGTGATTGATTTCATTGACGATTGAAAACTGCTTTTTTTCTGGGCAAACCAGAAAAGGCCTTGATTTACAAGGCCTCGGCGCCTCACACGGACAGCTATCAACAAAGTTATCCACAGAAGCTGTAGACAGCCCGGAAAGCCCTTGGAAATCAAGAACTTAGCCTTCAAATCGATATTCACACTGAAAAAACCGTTTCAAGATGAGCTTCTGGCCCGGCGTGGTCGTCGCCACCCCCGCCCACAGCGGTGTCGGGGGCGTGCTGAGTTACCGGAGTGAGTCACCGCTCACGCCGGGGGCCTTGGTGCGGGTGCCGCTGGGTTCACGCGAGATCCTGGGCGTGGTCTGGGACTGCCCGGCTCACCCGCCCGAAGGGCTGGCCGAGCAACAGACCCGAGCGGTGAGCAGCGTGCTCGAGGGCCTGCCGCCGCTGAACGACCGATGGCGCCAACTGGTGAAATTCGCGGCGCAGTACTACCAGCGCAGCCTGGGCGAGGTGGCGCTGGCGGCCCTGCCGCCCCAGCTGCGCGGACTCGATGCGGTGCAGCTCGCACGGCGTTTGAAACGGCACAGGACAACAGGCGCTGTGGGGCCCTGTGCGCCAGACAGGTTTACGCCGCCGCACCCGGAACCCAGCCAGGACCAGGCCGCAGCCCTGATCGCCCTGCATGCAGCGACCGAGCCGGTACTGCTCTATGGCGCCACCGGCAGCGGCAAGACCGAGGTGTACCTGCGCGCCACACAGGCCGTGCTGGAAGAGGCGGGACCGGACAGCGGGCCACCGACGCAGGTGCTGGTGATGGTCCCGGAGATCAACCTGACGCCACAGCTGGAGACGCGCTTTCGCGAACGCTTCGAACCGGTCTTCGGCGGGGGCAGCGTGGTCAGCCTGCACAGCGGCATGACACCGGCGCAGCGCCTGGGCAGCTGGCTGGCGGCGCACACCGGGGTAGCCCGCATCGTGCTGGGCACGCGCATGGCCATCTTCGCCAGCCTGCCGGGCTTGCGACTGATCGTGGTGGATGAGGAGCACGACCCCAGCTACAAAAGCCAGGAAGGCGCGCGCTACTCGGCCCGCGACCTGGCCGTCTACCGCGCCAAGCTGGAGACCGAAGCGCTGTCGGCGGCGGCCGCGCAGCTGCGCGTCGGCCCTCCCTCCCACCCCCACCCGGCAGGAGAGGACGTGAAGCTCCGCTGCCAGGTGATCCTGGGGTCGGCCACCCCCTCGCTGGAGAGCTGGCACGCGGCGGAACAGGGGCGCTACCGGCGGCTGGAGATGCCCGGGCGCATCGGTGGTGGCGCCCTGCCGCGGCTGCGCCTGGTGGACATGAACCACCAGCCCAGGGGTTCGGCCATCGCGCCGCCGCTGTTGGCGGCGATGCAAGAACGCATCGCCCGCGGCGAACAGTGCCTGGTGCTGCTCAACCGACGCGGTTATGCACCGGTGCTCTCGTGCGACGCCTGTGGCTGGAAAAGTGGCTGCCCGCACTGCAGCGCCTACCGCGTGTTCCACAAGCTCGACCGCACCCTGCGCTGCCACCACTGCGGCTTCACGCAACGGGTGCCGCGCGCCTGCCCGGACTGCGGCAACCTGGACATCGCGCCCGTGGGCCGCGGCACCGAACAGGTGGAAGAACATCTGACCGCACTGCTGGCGGACGTGAGGCGGCCCGACGGGGGCCCGGTGCGCGTGGCCCGCATGGACGCCGATACCACCAAGGCCAAGGGCAGCCTCGAAGCCCAGCTGGCCGCGCTGCACAGCGGCGAGGTGGATGTGCTGGTGGGCACACAGATGGTGGCCAAGGGGCACGACTTCCGGCGCATCACCCTGGTGGCCAGCGTCAACGCCGACGCCGCGCTGTTCGCCAGCGACCACCGCGCGCCCGAGCGTCTGTTCGCGCTGCTGATGCAGGCCGCCGGCCGCGCCGGGCGCGATGCCCTGCACGCGGGCGTGAGCGAGATGTGGGTGCAAAGCTGGCACCCGACGCATCCGCTGTTTGAGGCCTTGAAAAAACACGATTACCCGGCCTTTGCCGCCAGGCAGCTGGCCGAGCGCGAGGCGGCGGGCATGCCACCGTTCGGCTTCCAGGCACTGCTGCGGGCAGATGCGCGCACGCAGGAGGCGGCCCAGGCCTTCCTGAACCTGGCGGCCGCACAGGCGGCCGACCTGCCGCACCGCGCAGACGTCACGCTCTACCCGGCAGTGCCACTGACCATCCAGCGTGTGGCCAACGTGGAACGTGCCCAGCTGCTGGTGGAAGCCGTCTCGCGCGCCGCACTGCAGCGCTTTCTGGCGGCGTGGCAGCCGGTGCTGCATGTCACGCGGTCCGCCCCCGAGGCGCGCGGCCTGGTGCGCTGGGCGGTGGACGTTGATCCGCTGACGGTCTGAACGGCCGGGCCTGCTGTCACCGGCATGTCACATGTGCCAATGACGATATCCCCCGTGCCTGATGTCCGCCCAAGACCGGACGGCACCCTCCGGCCACCCTCGCGGTGGCCGATCCATTGGTGACGCCGGACGGCACCGGTGGTACGCCTGGCGACGACAAAAAAGCCCCCGGCGACCTGTGCGGTCCCCGGGGGCAGGGGCAGGAAGAACCTGCCTGATCAACGCTGTGGTGCGGCGGGTCCTGAGACCTGCGCTCACTTCTTGAGGTCGAAACGGTCCAGATTCATCACCTTGGTCCAGGCCGCGACAAAGTCCTTGACGAACTTGCCGGCGTTGTCGTTTTGCGCATACACCTCGGCCAGGGCACGCAGCTGCGAGTTGGAGCCAAAGGCCAGATCGACCCGGGTGGCCGTCCACTTGGGCGCGCCGGTTTTTCGGTCACTGCCCTGGTAGGCGTTGTCGCCCGTGGGCTTCCACACCGTGCCCATGTCGACCAGGTGGGTGAAGAAGTCGGTCGTCAGTTGTCCCGGGCGATGGGTGAACACCCCGGCCTGGCTGCCCCCGTGGTTGGCTCCCAGCACGCGCAGACCGCCCACCAGCACCGTCATCTCGGGTGCAGACAGGGTCAGCAGCTGTGCCTTGTCGAGCAGCATTTCCTCCGGGGAGACGCGGAACGCTTTCTGGCGGTAATTGCGGAAGCCATCGGCCTGGGGTTCCAGAACCGCAAACGATTCAGCGTCGGTCTGCGCCTGGGTGGCGTCAGTCCGCCCAGGGGCGAAGGGCACCTCCACCGCATGACCAGCCGCCTTGGCGGCCGCCTCGACGCCCGCATTGCCCGCCAGCACGATCAGATCGGCCAAAGAGACCTGCTTGCCACCGGTCGCATTCGCGTTGAAGCCGCGCTGGATTTCCTCCAGCACCTTGAGTACCTTGGCCAGCTGTGCCGGCTGGTTGACCTCCCAGTCCTTCTGCGGCGCCAGTCGGATACGGGCACCGTTGGCTCCCCCGCGCATGTCCGATCCGCGGTAGGTGGATGCCGAAGCCCAGGCGGTGGACACCAGTTCGCTCACGGAAAGACCGCTGGCGAGCACGCGCGCCTTGAGCTCCTTGGCATCGGCGGCATCGATCAGCGCGTGCTGGGGTGCCGGGATGGGGTCCTGCCAGATCAGGTCTTCGGCCGGCACTTCGGGCCCGAGGTAACGGCTCTTGGGACCCATGTCGCGGTGGGTCAGCTTGAACCAGGCGCGGGCGTAGGCGTCGGCGAACTCGTCCGGATGGGCCATGAAGTGGCGCGAGATCTTTTCGTAGGCCGGGTCAAAGCGCAGCGAGAGGTCGGCCGTGGTCATGTGCGGCGGGTGCTTCTTGCTCGCGTCGTGGGCGTCGGGGATCATGTCCTCGGGGTCCACGTTCTGGGCTTCCCACTGGATGGCGCCGGCCGCGGTGGTCATCTGCTTCCACTCGTACTTGAAGAGCACCTTGAAGTAGCCCATGTCCCACTTTGTCGGGTTGGGTTTCCAGGCGCCCTCGAAGCCGCTGGTGGTGGTGTCGCCACCCTTGCCGGTGCCGTGCTGGTTGATCCAGCCAAAGCCCATTTCTTCCATGGGCGCGCCTTCCGGCTCGGGGCCGACCAGCTCCGCGGGGCCGGCGCCGTGCATCTTGCCGAAGGTGTGGCCGCCGGCCACCAGGGCCACGGTTTCGTAGTCGTTCATGGCCATGCGGGCGAAGGTTTCGCGCACGTCCTTGCCCGAAGCCACCGGGTCTGGCTTGCCGTCCGGGCCCTGCGGGTTCACATAGATCAGGCCCATCTGCACTGCGGCCAGCGGGTTCTCCAGGTCGCGCTCGCCGCTGTAGCGGCTGTTGGGTTTGTCGCTGGTGGCCAGCCACTCCGCCTCGGCGCCCCAGTAGATATCCTCTTCAGGCGCCCAGATGTCCGGCCGACCGCCGGCAAAGCCGAAGGTCTTGAAGCCCATGGTTTCCATGGCCACGTTGCCGCACAGGATGAACAGATCCGCCCAGGAAATGGCGTTGCCGTACTTCTGCTTGATGGGCCAGAGCAGGCGACGGCCCTTGTCGAGGTTGCCGTTGTCAGGCCAGCTGTTCAGCGGTGCGAAACGCTGGTTGCCGGTGTTGGCGCCGCCGCGGCCATCGGCCGTGCGGTAGGTGCCAGCCGCGTGCCAGGCCAGGCGGATGAACAGGCCGCCGTAGTGGCCGTAGTCGGCTGGCCACCAGTCCTGGCTCTGTGTCATCAGATCCGCCAAGTCCTTTTTCAAAGCTTGGTAGTCGAGCTTTTTGAACGCTTCGGCGTAGTCGAAGTCCGGGTCCATCGGATTGGACACCGGCTGATGCTGGTGCAGGATGGAGAGGTTCAGCTGGTTGGGCCACCAGTCCGCGTTGGAACGGCTGCCGTGGGTGGCACGTGCACCGCCGGCGGCATGGAAAGGGCATTTGGCTTCAGCAGATGCGCTCATGATCGGTCTCCGTTAAGTTGATCAGGGAAGGGCTGTTCAGGCTACCGCCATCAGCTCGCCAGCGCCAGCGCTGCGAGGTGTTCCAGGCAGGTGGACAGCAAGGTTTCAAACGTCATGGCAGGTCTCCAGTGGATGAACGCCTCCACTGTAGGAACGACCTATCGACTTGTCGATTCGATTGTTGATATCAATCGAATAGCCGTACTCAATGCGGCGCCGCAACAAGATTGATGAATTGCATGCAACCGCGAGCCGTCACCCGGCGCAGGGACGGCCGGCATGCGCCGACCCGGCGAATCAGGTCAGCAGAGAAACCGCAGCCGAAAAGGTGACGAAGGCCGCGGCTGTGGTCACCAGAATGATCCGGGCGATCCGGCCGTTATCGGCGCCCAGGCGCTCGGCCAGCAAGGAGACATTGCTGGCACTGGGCAGAGCGGCCACCAGCACCATCACCGTCAGCGCGAACGGGTCCAGGGGCAAACCCATTTGCACCGCAGCGGCCCCCGCCACCAGCACCAGCAGCGGGTGCAGCACCAGTTTCATCAGCGCCACTGGCAGAAAGTCGCTCAGGGGCATGGGGTGACTGGCCTGGATCTGCGAGCGCGCGAGCACTGCGCCGATGGTGAACAGCGCCACCGGAGAGGCCGCGTCGGCCAGCAGCCAGACGGTCTTCTGCACGGGCACCGGCAGGGTGAACTGCCAGTAGGAGGCCAGCGCTCCGCCCAGAATGGCCCACGGCATGGGGTTGGCCGCCACACCGCGCAAGGCCTTCCTGCCGGCGTCGAGCATGGCCGTGCGACCCTGGCCCTGACCTTCGTCCAGGCGGGACAAGGCCACACACAGTGAGCTGGTGATCACCATGTCCACCAGCATGGTCAGGATGGTGGGCCCCGCCGCCGCCGGCCCCAACAGCGCCACCAGCAGTGGCACACCCATGAAGCCGGAATTGGGAAAAGCGGCCACCAGCGCGCCCAGTGACGCATCGTTCCAGCGGATACGCCGGTTCATTGTCCAGACGATGGCAAACGCCACCATGGCCAGTGCACACAACAGGTAAAGGCCGGCCACCGACGCATCCAGCAACTGGGCAATCGGCGTTGTCGAGCCGAACCGGTACAGCATGCACGGCAGCGCAAAAAACAGCACGAACCCGTTCAGGCCAGGAATGGCGTCCAGGGGCAGCAGCCGCTGCCGCCCGGCCACGTAACCGGCGAGCACAAGCGCGAAAAAGGGGAAAGTGACCAGGAGGATGTTCAGCACAGGCGCGCATTGTCTCAGGAGCCGACGGCCCCGTCGGTATCATTCGCGGCTTTGCCGTTTGGCCCCCCTCCCCGACCGTATGTCCACCCCTGCCGGCTCCGGCCTGAACCCCGCTCAGCTCGACGCCGTGAACCACCTGGGTGGTCCCTGCCTGGTGCTGGCCGGCGCCGGCTCGGGCAAGACACGGGTGATCACGCACAAGATCGGCCGGCTGATCCAGGCCGGGCTGGCGGCGGACCGCATCGCGGCCATTACCTTCACGAACAAGGCCGCTGCCGAGATGCGCGAGCGCGCCGGGCATCTGGTGGGCCGTGAAGCGAAGAAGGTGCTGATCTGCACCTTCCACGCGCTGGGCGTGCGCCTGCTGCGCGAAGACGGCGAGACGCTGGGCCTGAAGAAGAACTTCAGCATCCTGGACACCGACGACATCACCAGCCTGCTCAAGGACTGCGGCGGCACCACCGACGTCAACACCGCGCGGGCCTGGCAGTAGACCATCAGCGCCTGGAAGAGTGCGGGCCTCACGTCCGCCCAGGCGCTCCAGCAGGCCAGGGACGAGAACGAGCGCGTGGCCGCGACCATCATGGCGCGCTACGAGGAGCGCCTGACGGCCTACCAGAGTGTGGATTTCGACGACCTGATCAGCCTGCCGCTGAAGCTGCTGGGCCAGCACGAGGACGTGCGCGCCAAGTGGCAGCAGAAGATGGGCCATGTGCTGGTGGACGAATACCAGGACACCAACGCCACGCAGTACGAACTGCTCAAGCTGCTGGTGGGCGAGCGCGCGCGCTTCACGGCTGTGGGCGACGACGACCAGTCCATCTACGGCTGGCGCGGCGCCACGCTGGACAACCTCAAGAAGCTGCCGGTGGACTTCCCCGAGCTGCGCGTGATCAAGCTGGAGCAGAACTACCGCTCGACCAGCGCCATCCTGCGCGCGGCCAACCACGTGATCGGCCCCAACCCCAAGCTGTTCCCCAAGACGCTGTGGAGCGACCTGGGCGAGGGCGAGCCGGTGCGCGTGGTGGACGCCGACAACGAGGAGCACGAGGCCGAACGTACGGTCGCGCGCATCCAGAGCCTGCGCGCGACCAGCCCGCACAAGGAATGGCGCGACTTCGCCATCCTCTACCGCGCCAACCACATGGCGCGTTCGTTCGAGCAGGCGCTGCGCCGTGCGCAGATCCCGTACAAGGTCTCGGGCGGGCAGAGCTTCTTCGACAAGGCGGAGATCCGCGACCTCTGCGCCTGGCTGCGCCTGATCACCAACAACAACGACGACCCGGCCTTTCTGCGCTCGGCCACCACGCCCAAACGCGGCATCGGCCACACCACACTCGGCCAGCTGGGCACCTTCGCCACGCAGTACAAGCTCAGCCTGTTCGAGGCGCTGTTCTCGCACTCGCTGCCCAGCGCGGTGAACAGCCGCGCCATCACCGCCCTGCACGAGTTCGGCCGCCAGGTGAACGACCTCGAATACCGCGCCCGCCACACGGTCGGCCACGAGGCGGCGCACGCCTTTTTGCTGCAGTGGCTCAAGGACATCGGCTACGAGCAGCACCTCTACGACAGCGAGGACAACGAGAAGATCGCGGCCGCGCGCTGGACCAATGTGATGGACTTCGTGGACTGGGTCGCCGGGCGCTGCGGCGGCCAGATCCCGGACAACGCAGGTGTCCAGGTCGAGGAGGAGCGCACGAGCACCGTCGGGCCGCCCCAAGGTGCGAGAGAACCCTCGGGGGGCAGCGATCCAGCGAAGCGGCCGAGCGTGGGGGCAACATCCCTGCTGGAGGTGGTTCAGACCATCGCGCTGATTTCCACCTTGTCAGACCGCGAACAGGATCAGAACGTGGTCACCCTGTCCACCCTGCACGCCTCCAAGGGTCTGGAATGGCCGCACGTGGTGCTGGTGGGCGTGAATGAAGGCCTGCTGCCCTTCAAGACCGACGACGCCGACAGCGACCTGAGCGCCGAGCTGCTGGCCCAGCGGGTGCAGGAAGAACGGCGGCTGATGTACGTGGGCATCACCCGCGCGCAGCGCACACTGGCGGTGAGCTGGCTCAAGCGACGCAAGAAAGGCCGCGAGAGCGTGCCCGGCACGCCCAGCCGCTTCATCAAGGAAATGGCGCTGGACCAGGCAACGGTGAAGGAAGACCCGCGCGAGAAGCTGCGCGCGCTCCGGGCCGAGTTTGCCGAGCGGGCCAGCGCCGCCTCGGCCGTGAAGGCCAGCGGTCCTGTTTGAGCGCAACGCGCCACAGGGCGGCTTGCACCTGATTGCTATATTTTTCATGGCACACGGGCCCGACTTTCTGAGTTGTTCCGCAGGTGCGTGACTCGGTGTGGTGGCCGCAAGACCGATAGTCTTATACCGATTTAAGCAATAGTCTTTAGCTATGAGAGACTGTGGCGGCATTGACCTCCATCAAACAGAGATCGGGTTTACCCCCATACATTGACCCTGTCGTTGGCAGGGTCTGCGGAAGCTCACACCGCCCCCTCCATGACAGCAAAACGTGTCATAGCCTCCTTAGAAAGTGAGTTCTCCATGAAAAGCAAATTCGCTCTGTCCCTGTGCGCACTGGCCGCCGCCGTGATGGTCACCGGCACTGCCCTGGCCCAAAAACGCACCGACGAGCCCGTTCAAACGATCCCCGCCATTCGCAACCTGGACCCCGCCATGGTGGAGCTGGGTAAAAAGCTGTTTTTTGATCCGCGCCTGTCCAAGTCCGGCTTCATTTCCTGCAACAGTTGCCACAACCTGAGCATGGGCGGCAGTGACAACCTCAAGACCTCGATCGGGCACAACTGGCAACAGGGTCCGATCAATTCGCCGACCGTGCTGAACTCCAGCCTCAACCTGGCCCAGTTCTGGGATGGCCGCGCAGCCAACCTCAAGGAACAGGCGGGTGGGCCGATCGCCAACCCGGGTGAGATGGCCTTCACCCATGAATTGGCGATCGACACGCTCAAGTCCATTCCCGGCTACGTGGCCGAATTCAAGCAGGTTTTCAAATCGGACAAGCTGAGCATCGACGAGGTGACGACAGCCATTGCCGCCTTTGAGGAGACGCTCGTCACACCCAATTCACGCTTTGACCGCTGGCTCGACGGTGACAACACGGCCCTCTCCAAAAACGAGCTCGAGGGTTACAAGCTGTTCAAGGAAAGCGGCTGCGTGGCTTGCCACAACGGCCCGAACCTGGGGGGCAACTCTTTCCAGAAGATGGGTCTGGTGCAGCCGTACAAAACCGCCAGCACCGCCGCAGGCCGTGTGGAAGTCACCGGCAAGGATGCCGACCGCCTGAACTTCAAGGTGCCATCGCTGCGCAACGTGGAACTGACCTACCCGTACTTCCACGACGGTCAGGCCGAGACATTGACGGCAGCAGTGGACCTCATGGGTCGCCTGCAACTGGGCCGCGAGTTCACCAAAGATGAAAACGGCAAGATCGTGGCGTTCCTCAAGACACTGACTGGCCAGCAGCCGCAGATCGCCATGCCCATTCTGCCGCCATCCACCGACAAGACCCCCAAGCCACGCCCGTTCAACTGAACGCCGCGGGGTCGATTCTCGGCACGGTGACGGCTAGGGAACCGATGGCTGATGCCCCGACCAGGGACTCAGCCACCGAAAACAACATGAGAACGGCCCCTTTGAGGGGCCGTTCTCATCTGGATGGGGGACCGTACGGGCAATGGTGAGGCCTAGGCCCCACCTGGGGATGCTTCCGGCATGTCTCCGGTCGCAGGGCGTAGACGGTACACCGACGGGTCAGCTCGTCCAGAAAACGGCAGTCGCCGCTGCCACGGCGGGCCAGTGTGAACAGGCCCTGACGGACATTGAAATGTTCGATCCACCCCGCCTTTTGCAAGCGCCGGGCAATCTGCTTGGGCGCCTGGTGCTCGGCCTCGAAGGGGTCCACCAAACCCATTCGAACAAGATCGGAAATGTGCGCGTCCACAGGCATGGTGCAGCAATTCGCTGCACACCCATCACAGAGACCAGGGCTGTAGCGCGTCCAGGTTTCCGGTCGGTCAACGTCGACAATGCGGATGGACGATCTCACGTGCTGCACGTACCCTGGTACTCGCAAAAAAGCCCACCGGTGGGTGGGCCTTGATGACAAGCCAGGTGCTTGATTTTGTTGGTTGCGGAGGCAAGATTTGAACTTGCGACCTTTGGGTTATGAGCCCAACGAGCTACCAGGCTGCTCCACTCCGCGACAAGCTTTAAATTATATCACGCCTTCTCGCCGTCGGCTGCCGCAGGCGCTTCTTGAGCACGATCCACCAGCTCGACGAGGGCCATGGGTGCGTTGTCGCCCACGCGGAAACCCATCTTCAGAATACGGGTGTAGCCACCCGGACGCGCCTTGAAACGCGGCCCCAGTTCGTCAAACAGCTTGACGACCACATCACGATCGCGCAGGCGATTGAACGCCAGACGACGATTGGCCACAGTAGCCTCTTTGGCCAAGGTGATCATGGGCTCCACCACACGGCGCAATTCCTTGGCCTTGGGCAGGGTGGTTTTGATGGCTTCGTGCGTGAGCAGCGAATTCATCATGTTGCGCAGCATCGCCAGGCGGTGCTCGCTGGTGCGGTTGAGTTTGCGCAGACCGTGTCCGTGACGCATTTTGGTTTCCTTTCAGTGTTTTGCCCCCAGCCGGATCAGGTACTGGGAGGTGTCGTCAGACAAAATTGACGGGTTGTGAATCAGTGCTTGTCGAGACCCGCCGGCGGCCAGTTCTCGAGCTTCATGCCCAAGGTCAGGCCGCGCGAGGCGAGCACTTCCTTGATTTCGTTGAGCGACTTGCGTCCCAGATTGGGCGTCTTGAGCAGCTCGTTCTCGGTTCTCTGGATCAGGTCACCGATGTAATAGATGTTCTCGGCCTTGAGACAGTTGGCAGAACGGACGGTGAGTTCGAGCTCATCCACCGGACGCAGCAGGATCGGATCGAATTGCTGTGCACTGCGCTGCGCAGGCGCATCAAAGGCGGAGAGTTCGACGCCTTCGAGCTGCGCGAACACGGCCAGCTGCTCGACCAGGATCTTGGCCGATGCACGCACAGCTTCCTCCGGCCCGATGGAACCATTGGTCTCGATCTCCAGGACGAGTTTGTCCAGATCGGTACGCTGCTCTACGCGGGCGCTCTCAACCGTGTAGCTGACACGCTTGATGGGTGAGAACGAAGCATCCAGCACGATACGGCCCAGCGAGCGGGACATGTCATCATGGCGACGCAGGCTGCCAGGCACGTAGCCACGGCCCTTCTCAACCTTGATCTGCATGTCCAGCTTGGCGCCGGCGGACAGCGTGGCGATGGCATGTTCCGGATTGACAATCTCGACGTCGTGGGGCGTCTGGATGTCGGCGGCGGTGACAACGCCTTCACCGTCCTTGCGCAGGCTCAGGGTCACCTCATCACGGTTGTGGAGCTTGAACACCACTCCCTTGAGGTTGAGCAACATGTTGACAACGTCTTCCTGGACGCCGTCGATGGAGGAGTACTCATGCACCACACCCGCGATGGTCACCTCGGTAGGGGCATGACCCACCATCGACGAGAGCAACACCCGGCGCAGTGCGTTACCCAAGGTATGACCATAACCACGCTCGAAAGGCTCCAGCGAGACTTTGGCACGGTTGGCCGAGAGTTGCTCGACGTTGATGGTTTTGGGCTTGAGCAGATTGTTCAGCATTCAGACTTCCTTCAGTTCCCTCGGCTCGTTACACCGATAAGGCAGACGGAGCATGGCCCGGGCGACGCGCGAGCGCCGTCCGGGAACGAAATTAACGCGAGTACAGTTCGACGATCAGCGATTCGTTGATGTCGGAGCCAAATTCATCGCGATCAGGCGTCTTCTTGAAGACACCCTCGGCCTTGTCGGAGGACACTTCGACCCAGCCGGGGAAGCCGATCTGCTTGGCCAGTTCCAGGGCCTCGATCACCCGGGCCTGCTTTTTGGACTTCTCCCGCACGGCAACCACATCACCAGCCTTGACGGAGTAGGAAGGAATGTTCACAGGGTTGCCATTGACCGTGATGGCCTTGTGGGAGACCATCTGGCGAGCCTCTGCACGAGTCGATGCGAAGCCCATGCGGAACACCACGTTGTCGAGCCTCGACTCCAGCAGGAACAGCAGATTGGCACCGGTATTGCCACGACGACGGTCAGCTTCGGCAAAGTAACGGCGGAACTGGCGCTCGAGTACACCGTAGGTGCGCTTGACCTTCTGCTTTTCGCGCAGCTGAAGGCCAAAGTCGGAAGTGCGCTGGCCGGAGGTACGGCCATGCTGGCCAGGCTTCGAATCAAACTTGGCCTTGTCGCTGATCGAACGGCGTGCGCTCTTGAGCAGCAGGTCTGCGCCTTCACGGCGGGAAAGTTTGGCCTTGGGGCCGAGATAACGTGCCACGGGGAATTCCTTTGAGTGACTGCCGCAACCCGTGCCGCACAGGCGACACCGTCACGGGAGCCGTCGGCGGGGTGCTGACGGCGGTGGGCTTAGCAAAAAATGCCACCGCAGGGCACTGCGGTGGCGCTCAAAAAGCTTGGGATTGTACCGCTTGGAGCGGTACAAGCCGACAAAGCTCAGATACGGCGACGCTTCTGGGGACGGCAGCCGTTGTGGGGGACGGGCGTCACGTCGGAAATGGAGTTGATGCGGATACCCAGAGCACCGAGTGCACGCACGGAAGACTCACGGCCAGGGCCCGGGCCCTTGATTTCAACGTCCAGGTTTTTGATACCCTGCTCAATCGCTGCACGACCAGCCACTTCAGAGGCCACCTGTGCGGCAAAGGGCGTCGACTTGCGTGATCCCTTGAAACCCTGACCACCCGAAGAAGCCCAGGACAGGGCGTTACCCTGACGGTCGGTGATGGTGATGATGGTGTTGTTGAACGACGCGTGCACGTGAGCGATACCGTCCGCAATATTCTTGCGAACTTTCTTGCGAACGCGGGCAGCGGCGCTGGAAGGAGCTTTAGCCATGTTTCTCTTTCAACCGATTATTTCTTGAGCGACTGGGCGGCCTTGCGCGGGCCCTTGCGGGTACGGGCGTTGGTCTTGGTGCGCTGGCCACGCAGCGGCAAGCCGCGGCGATGGCGGAAGCCGCGGTAGCAACCGATGTCCATCAGGCGCTTGATGTTCATCGTGGTCTCGCGTCGCAGATCACCCTCGATGGTAAAGGTCCCCACCTGATCACGAACCTTTTCCAGTTCTGCGTCAGTCAGATCCTTGATCTTTTTGGAAAACGCGATGCCGCAAGCCTCGCAGATTTGGCGGGCGCGGGTGCGACCAATACCGAAGATCGCCGTCAGACCGATCTCGGCATGTTTGTGCGGCGGAATGTTGATGCCTGCAATACGAGCCATGTTGCTTCCTCTGAACTTCCGAATCAGCCTTGACGCTGCTTGTGACGCGGGTCGGTGCAAATAACACGCACCACGCCCTTGCGCTTGATGATCTTACAGTTGCGGCACATTTTCTTGACCGACGCCGAAACTCTCATAGTCTTCTCCTAATAAATCCAAATCCAACCGACTGCTCACTGTCATTTCGCACGAAACACGATCCTTGCCCGGGTCAGGTCGTAGGGTGTGAGTTCCACCTTGACCTTGTCCCCTGGCAGGATTCGGATGTAGTGCATCCTCATCTTGCCGGAAATGTGGCAAAGCACCACATGTCCATTGTCCAGCTTCACCCGAAACGTTGCGTTGGGCAGGTTTTCAACCACCTCACCCTGCATCTCGATCACATCGTCCTTGGCCATACAACCAACAACTTGTTCAGGATTTGAAGCTGGCCTTTTTCAACAACGACTCATACTGCTGCGACATCATATAGTTTTGGACCTGAGCCATGAAATCCATGGTCACCACCACAATGATCAGCAGGGACGTGCCCCCGAAATAGAACGGCACCTTGTATTCGAGGATCAGAAACTCGGGCAACAGGCACACCGCCGTGATGTAAACCGCGCCAGCCAGAGTCAGACGCAGCAGAATCTTGTCGATATATCGAGCAGTCTGGTCCCCGGGACGAATGCCGGGAATGAATGCACCACTCTTTTTCAGGTTGTCAGCGGTCTCGCGGCTATTAAATACAAGCGCCGTGTAGAAGAAACAGAAAAACACAATCGCGGCGGCATACAACGCCACGTAGATCGGCTGACCGGGTGAGAGCGCAGAAGCGAGATCACGCAACCAGCGGGTCGATTCACCAGTGCTCACCCAACTGACCACGGTCGTGGGCAACAGGATGATCGACGACGCGAAGATCGGCGGAATGACGCCGGCCATGTTCAGCTTCAGCGGCAGGTGAGAGGACTGACCTCCGTACACCTTGTTGCCCACCTGGCGGCGTGCGTAGTTCACCAGAATCTTGCGCTGTCCTCGTTCCACGAAGACCACGAAGTAGGTCACCAGCACCACCAGGGCGATGATGAACAGCGACACCAGAATGTTCATGGCCCCGGTCCTGACCAGCTCAAGCAGGCCACCGATGGCATTGGGAAGACCTGCAGCGATGCCCGAGAAAATCAGGATCGAAATGCCGTTGCCCAGCCCCCGCTCGGTGATCTGTTCCCCGAGCCACATGAGGAACATGGTGCCAGCCACCAGGCTGACCACGGCCGTGAGGCGGAAACCGAAACCTGGCGAGAGGACCAGGCCAGCCTGGCTTTCCAGCGCCAGGGCAATGCCCATCGCCTGGAAGACCGCCAGTCCCAGCGTACCGTAACGGGTGTAGGCTGTGATCTTTCGACGGCCGGCTTCTCCCTCTTTCTTCAGCTGCTCAAACGTGGGCACCACGTAGGTCATGAGCTGCATGATGATCGACGCCGAGATGTACGGCATGATCCCCAGGGCGAACACGGTGAACCTCGACAGCGCTCCACCCGAGAACATGTTGAACAGGCTCAGGATGCCGCCCTGCTGACCCTTGAACAGCTGTTCCAGCTGGGCTGGGTCGATGCCGGGCACAGGGATGTGCGCACCGATACGGTAGACCACCAAGGCCAACAACAGGAACACGAGCCGGCGACGGAGGTCGCCGAACTTGCCTGTTTTGGCCAAGGAAGTGGAGGCTGTAGCCACAGATTGCCTTTTCGCGTAGACGATCAGGCCAGCGAGCCGCCAGCCGCCTCAATCGCAGCTTTGGCCCCAGCCGTGGCAGCGATGCCCTTGAGCTTCACCGAACGGGTGATCTCGCCGGTCTGGATGACTTTCACGCGTTTGGCGAGTTGGGCCACCAGCCCTGCCTGCTTGAGCTGGAGAATGTCAATCTCGGCCGCTTCGATCTTGCTCAGATCGGCCAGTGTGACCTCTGCATTGAACTGCAGTTGGGCAGACTTGAAGCCGCGCTTGGGCAGACGACGCTGGAGCGGCATTTGACCGCCTTCGAAGCCGACTTTGTGATACCCACCCGAACGGGATTTCTGGCCTTTGTGACCACGGCCGGCGGTCTTGCCCAGGCCGGAACCGATGCCGCGACCGACGCGACGCTTGGCGTGTTTGGCACCCGCTGCGGGTTGAATGGTGTTGAGTTCCATGACGAATATGTCCTCTTCGCTCGGGTGCTTACAGCACCTTCACCAGGTAAGCGATCTTGTTGATCATGCCGCGCACGGCGGGCGTGTCCTGCAGTTCGCTCACGCTATTGAGCTTGCGCAGGCCCAAGCCACGCACGGTGGCGCGATGGTCTTGCTTGGTGCCAATCGGACTGCGCACCAGTTGAACCTTGACAGTAGTTTGGGTGGTCATGATCGCTCCTATCAGCCCAGAATTTCTTCGACGGACTTGCCGCGTTTGGCCGCCACTTCAGCGGGCGTGAACGAGTTCTGCAGCGCATCAAGCGTGGCCCGGACCAGGTTGTAGGGGTTGCTCGAACCATGGCTCTTGGCCACCACATCGGTGATGCCCACCACTTCGCAAACCGCACGCATCGGTCCGCCGGCGATGATGCCGGTACCCTTGACGGCCGGCAGCATCATGACGCTGGAAGCACCATGCTCGCCGCGCACCGCATGGTGCAGTGAGCCGTTCTTGAGCGCCACCTTCACCATGTTGCGACGAGCCTGCTCCATGGCCTTCTGCACCGCCACGGGCACTTCACGGGCCTTACCCTTGCCCATGCCAATGCGGCCATCACCATCACCGACCACGGTCAGTGCAGCGAAACCGAGGATGCGACCGCCCTTGACCACTTTGGTCACGCGGTTGATCGCGATCATCTTCTCGCGCAAACCGTCGTCGTTCGCTTCGTTCTTCACATTTGCCGTAAATTTAGCCATTTGGTGTATCCCGTCTGATCAGAACTGCAGACCGGCTTCACGAGCCGCATCGGCGAGGGCCTTGACGCGGCCGTGGTAGGCAAAACCGGAACGATCGAAGGCGACCTTCTCGATACCGGCGGCCTTGGCTTTTTCGGCGATGCGCTTGCCAATGATCGCCGCAGCAGCGGTGTTGCCACCCTTGCCGGCAGCACCGATCTGGGCGCGCACCTCGGCTTCGGCCGTCGAGGCAGATGCCAGCACCTTGTTGCCGTCGCCGGAAATGACGCTGGCGTAAATGTGCAGGTTGGTGCGATTGACGGTCAGGCGAATGGCACCCTGTTGTGCAATACGAATGCGCGTCTGGCGGGCGCGACGCAGGCGTTGCTCTTTTTTGGTCAGCATGGTCCTGCTCCTTACTTCTTCTTGGTTTCCTTGATCACGACCTTCTCGTCCGCGTAGCGGATACCCTTGCCCTTGTAGGGCTCAGGCGGACGCACGGCGCGAACTTCGGAAGCGATCTGGCCCACGCGCTGACGGTCAGCGCCCTTGATGACGATCTCGGTCGGGCTCGGCGTCTCGACCTTGATGCCAGCGGGCATCTCGATTTCGACCGGATGCGAGTAGCCGACGTTGAGGTTGAGCTTGGCGCCCTGAGCCTGGGCCTTGTAACCCACGCCGATCAGGGTCAGCTTTTTCTCAAAACCCTTGCTGACGCCAACCACCATGTTGTTGACCAGCTGACGCATGGTGCCCGACATGGCGTTCGCCTCACGCGAATCGTCCACAGGAGCGAACGACAGCGCCCCAGCGTTGTTCTCGACCTTGACCAGCGCACTTTGTGCAACCGCCAGGGCACCCAAGGCTCCCTTGACGTTGATCAGGTTATCTTTCACGGCCACTTCGACCCCCGAAGGGATGGCAACCGGCAACTTACCAATACGCGACATTTCAGTTACTCCTTCAATGCCCGCATCAGGCGACGTAGCACAGCACTTCACCACCCACACCGGTGGCGCGCGCCTTGCGATCGGTCATCACGCCCTTGGGCGTGGTGACGATGGCGACGCCCAGACCGTTCTGGACCCGGGGAAGCGCGTCACGTCCGCGGTAGATGCGCAGACCAGGCTTGCTCACGCGCTCAATGCGCTCAATCACCGGACGACCGGCGTAATACTTCAAGGCAATCTCGAGCTCGGTCTTGCCGCCCTCGTTGATGACCTTGAAACCGTCGATATAACCTTCGTCCTTCAGGACTTGGGCAATCGCGGCCTTGAGCTTGGAGGCGGGCATCGACACGGAGGCCTTTTCGACCATCTGCGCGTTGCGGATGCGGGTCAACATGTCAGCGATAGGATCACTCATGCTCATTTGTGGTTCTCCTAGGGCTTACCAGCTGGCTTTGGTGACGCCGGGAATCTCGCCGGCAAATGCCATCTCACGAACCTTGGCGCGAGCCAGGCCGAAATAGGCAAACGTACCGCGCGGACGACCGGTGATCTCGCAGCGGTTGCGCTGGCGGGTCGGGTTCGCGTTGCGAGGCAGCTTCTGAAGAGCCAGACGGGCAGCATCGCGCGCTTCGTCGCTTTGCTTGGCGTCGTTGGCCGTCGCCTTCAGTTCGGCGTATTTCTTGGCGAACTTGGCCGCGAGTTTTTCGCGCTTGAGTTCACGTTGGAGTAGTGCTTGTTTAGCCACGCGCCACCTCAGTTCTTGAACGGGAAACGGAAACCAGCCAGCAGAGCCTTGCACTCTTCGTCGGACTTGGCGGTTGTCGTGATGCTGATGTTCAGGCCGCGCAGGGCATCGACCTTGTCATACTCGATCTCGGGGAAAATGATCTGCTCTTTCACGCCGATGTTGTAGTTGCCACGGCCGTCAAAGGACTTGCCCGAAATACCGCGGAAGTCACGCACACGGGGCAGCGCCACGGTGACGAAACGATCGAGGAATTCGTACATGCGGGCGCCGCGCAGGGTCACCATGCAACCGATGGGCTGCTGCTCGCGAATCTTGAACCCGGCGATGGCCTTGCGGGCCTTGGTAACGACAGGCTTCTGGCCAGCAATTTTGGTCAGGTCGCCCACAGCGTTGTCCATGACCTTCTTGTCGGCAACGGCTTCGCTCACACCCATGTTGAGCGTGATCTTGGTGATGCGCGGAACTTCCATCTTCGACTTGTAGCCGAACTTCTCCACCAGGCTGGGGGCGATGGTGTCGCGGTAAATGTCTTGCAAGCGTGTCATGCTCATGCCACCTTAATTTCTTCGCCGCTGGACTTGTAGACGCGCACTTTCTTGCCGTCGGCCAGGAGCTTGATGCCCACGCGATCCGCCTTGCCCGTGGCGCCATTGAAGATGGCCACGTTGGACTGGTGGATGGGCATGGTCTTCTCAATGATGCCGCCGGTGATGCCCTTCATAGGGTTCGGCTTGGCTTGCTTCTTGACAATGTTCACGCCCTCGACAACCAGCTTGGCATCGTCCGAACGCAGCACAACCTTGCCGCGCTTGCCCTTGTCGCGGCCGGCAATCACGATGACTTCATCGCCACTACGAATCTTGTTCATGATGATTCCTCAGAGAACCTCGGGTGCCAGGGACACGATCTTCATGAACTTCTCGGTGCGCAGCTCGCGCGTGACCGGTCCGAAGATGCGGGTGCCAATGGGCTCCAGCTTGTTATTGAGCAGCACGGCGGCATTGCCGTCGAACTTGACCAGGGAGCCGTCGCCACGGCGGATGCCCTTGGCGGTGCGGACCACCACAGCGCTGTAGACCTCGCCCTTCTTGACGCGGCCACGCGGAGCGGCTTCCTTGATGCTCACCTTGATGATGTCGCCCACGCTGGCGTAGCGACGCTTGGAGCCACCGAGCACCTTGATGCAAAGCACGGACTTCGCGCCCGTGTTGTCGGCGACTTCGAGCCGAGATTCTGTCTGGATCATTTCAAATATTTCCCAACTTGCACCCGTTGCATCCCATGGGACGCGCTCGAGTCAGTCTTGGGCCCGTCGTCGGCGCC
>JBJTNV010000017.1:0-13322 GCA_046074205.1 Hydrogenophaga sp. | reverse complement strand
CTGCAGGCGTATGAAAAGCTGCGAGCAAAACACCCGGATGCGCTGCTGCTGATCGCACCCCGCGTGCCAACGCGCGGCGTCGAGGTGCTGGCCCTGTGTCCGCGGGGCACGGAGCAACGCAGCACCGACGCGACCGCCCTGCCCGGCGACCCCGATGCCCTGCTGCGCTGGCAGACCGCGCTGGCTGGGCGTCCGGTCTGGCTGGCGGCCTCCACACACCCGGGTGAGGAGGCCCTGGCCCTGCAGGCCCATGAAACGCTGCGCGCTCAGCACCCGGACGCGCTGCTGTTAATCGCGCCCCGCGTGCCGACCCGGGGCGCCGAGGCCGTGGCCCTGTGCCCGCCAGGAACCACTCAGCGCAGCGCCGACCCGTCCACCCTGCCCGGTGCCGGCGCCAGCGTCTACCTGGCCGACACCATCGGCGAACTCGGTCTGTGGTACCGGCTGGCGCCCCTTGCGCTGGTCGGCGGCTCCATCGCCGAGGTTGGCGGCCACAACCCGCACGAACCGCTGGCCCTGGGCTGCGCCGTGCTGCACGGGCCGAACGTGTGGAACTTCAGCGAGAGCTACGCCGCCCTCGATGCCCAAGGCCTGAGCCGGCTCATCACCAATGCCGGTGACCTGGCGGCCGCCGTGCTCGCCCACTGGCAGAACGCCCAGCCCCGTGCGCCCTACCGCCCGCGCGATCCCAAGACCGAGGCGATGGTGGAAAGTCTGGCAGCCCGACTCCAACACTGAATCCAGCGCGGGGTGCTCCAAGTCCAGGGCACCCGCAGAACCGGCTTCGCCGGGCTGCAGGATGCGTCCCCCCGCGCCGCAGGGGGGAAGCCGCGTCAGCGGCGCAGGGATTTCGTTCAGTGCGCCGAGGCGCCGACCACCGCGTCCGGCTTGACCTGCCGGAGCAGTGCCAGCATCCCACCCTCGATGCGGTGCAGCGCCTCAGGCGTGTGGCCTTCGAAGCGCAGCACCAGCACCGGCGTGGTGTTGGACGCGCGGATCAGGCCGAAGCCATCCGGCCAGTCCACCCGCAGGCCGTCGATGGTCGAGATTTGCGCTGGCGCCGCGAAACGCGCCGTCTCCACCAGCGTCGCCACGACGGTGTGCGGCTCGCCCTCGGCACAGACCACGTTCAGCTCGGGCGTGCTGTAGCTGCTGGGCAGACCGTCGAGCACGGCGTTCGCATCAGCGCTGCGGCTGAGGATTTCCAGCAGGCGCGCACCCGCATAGCTGCCGTCATCAAAGCCGAACCAGCGTTCCTTGAAGAAGATGTGGCCGCTCATCTCGCCGCCCAGCGGGCTGTCCAGCTCCTTCATGCGCGCCTTGATCAGGGAGTGTCCGGTCTTCCAGATCACTGGCACGCCACCGGCCGCTTCGATGGCGGGCGCCAGGCGCTGCGAACACTTGACGTCAAACAGGATGTGGCCGCCGGGCACGCGCGAGAGCACGTCCTGCGCGAACAACACCATCTGGCGATCAGGGAAGATGTTTTGCCCGTCTTTGGTGACGATGCCCAGGCGGTCGCCGTCGCCGTCGAAGGCCAGGCCCAACTCGGCATCGGTCTCGCGCAGGGCCTTCTGCAGGTCCAGAAGGTTTTCGGGTTTGCTCGGGTCTGGGTGGTGGTGGGGGAAGTTGCCGTCCACTTCGCTGAACAGTTCAGTGACCTCGCAGCCCAGTGCACGGAACAGCGCGGGCGCGGTGGCGCCGGCCACGCCGTTGCCACAATCGACCACGAGTTTCATCGGGCGCGAGAGCTTGATGTCACCCACGATGCGGTCGCGGTAGGCCGGCCACACATCGACGTTGCGCACGCTGCCGCCGGCCTGCGGGGTCCAGCGCTCGGCTTCCATCCTGTGGCGCAGGGCCTGGATGTCCTCACCGTAGATGGCCTTGCCGGCCATGACCATCTTGAAGCCGTTGTAGTCCTTGGGGTTGTGGCTGCCGGTCACCTGAATGCCGCTGCGGCACAGCGTGGCGGCCGCGAAATACAGCATGGGCGTGGTGACCAGCCCGACGTCGATCACCTGCACACCCGCGTCCACCAGGCCCCGGATCAACGCAGCGGACAAGGACGGTCCGCTCAGGCGCCCGTCACGGCCCACCGCCACCACCGTTTCGCCCTGCTGGCGCGCCGTGGTGCCGAAGGCACGGCCCAAGGACTCGGCCACAGCCTCGTTCAGCGAGTCGGGAACAGTGCCCCGGATGTCATAGGCCTTGAAGATGGCGGTGTTCAGATGCAAGTCAGACTCCGGACAGGACCGTGGTGTGTGCCGCAGTGGGCTGGAACGGGCATTGTAAAAAGTGCGCCCGTCCTGCTCCGCTCGCGAGCACAGTCTCTGGACTGCGACGTATGGCCGTACCATTGCGTGCATATGTCTCTCATGAACGCTTGCGCGCGGTATTGCTGCCATCACCCTACCCCGTTGGGGACGGTGCTGGTGATGACCAGCCCTCAAGGCTTGGCCGGGCTTTGGTTCGAGGGCCAGCAACACCACCCCCACGCCGGCACCGCGGCAGGCTGGCTGATCAAGCCGGCACACCCCTGGCTGCGCGCGGCCACGCAGCAGATCGACGATTACTTCGCTGGCCGCCGGCAACGGTTTGATCTGCCGCTGGACCTGTCGGGCGGTACCGCATTTCAGCAATCGGTCTGGCGGGAACTGCTGAATCTTCCATTCGGGCAGACCTGCAGCTACGGCGATCTGGCCAGGCGCATGGGGCGCCCCGGCGCCGCCCGGGCGGTGGGTGCGGGCGTTGGCCGGAACCCCTTGAGCATCGTGGTTCCCTGCCACCGCGTACTCGGTGCCTCAGGCGAACTGACCGGGTACGCAGGCGGCCTGGAGCGCAAACGCGCCCTGTTGCGGCTCGAATGCGACCGATCGCTGGCAGACATCCGCCACCTCTGAAAACAACAGGGTCCCGGAGCGGCCTGGCCCTCGGTTTGGGGCCACACTCTGGGCCCCTGATACACACACTTTGCGTCCATGACGTTCGCGCTCGGTCTTGAATTTCTGCTGCTCGCCGCCCTCTGGGGCTCGTCCTTTCTGTTCATGCGCCTCGGGGCTGCCGAGTTCGGCGCCTTGCCCACGGCGGGCCTGCGGGTGGCGCTGGCGTCGCTGTTTTTGCTACCGGTGTTTCTGCTGCCCGGTGTGTGGGCCAGCTTCCGTCGACACGCCAGGGCCATCCTGTTCGTGGGTCTGCTGAACTCCGGTATTCCGTTTGTGCTGTTTGCCTATGCGGTGATGCACATTCCCACCGGTCTGACGGCCATTCTCAATGCCACCGTTCCCCTCAGTGGCGCTGCGGTGGCCTGGGTGTGGCTGGGCGACCGGCCCGGGGCTTCGCGTGCACTGGGGCTCATGATCGGCTTTGCCGGCGTTGCGCTGCTGGTCATTGGCAAATCCGGGCTCGCATCGCTGACCGGTGCAGGTCAGGGCGCGAGTCTGCTGGCCATGGGAGCCTGTCTGTTGGCCACCCTGCTGTACGGTCTCGCGGCGAGTTTCACCAAACGCCATCTCACCGGCGTGCATCCGCTGGCCACCGCCACCGGCAGCCAGCTCGGCGCCACGCTCGGACTGGCTCTGCCCACCTGGTGGTTGTGGCCGGCACAGGCCGCCAGCCACGGCGCCTGGCTGGCCATCGCGGCCGTGGCACTGCTGTGCACGGCGATCGCCTACGTGCTGTTCTTTCGCATCATCGAACAGGCAGGGCCATCCAAGGCGCTCACCGTCACCTTCCTGGTACCGGTCTTCGCGCTGGCCTACGGCGTGTGGTTTCTGGGCGAATCTGTCACGCCCTGGATGGTGCTGTGCGGCCTGGTCATCGTCTGCGGCACGGCGTTGTCGACCGGACTGCTGCGACTGGGCCGTCTGGAGGGCACACGCTGAATCGTGCCAGCGCACAAAGCAAAACGCCCAAGCCTTGCGACTTGGGCGTTTTCCGTTTGACTGGCGGAGTGGACGGGGCTCGAACCCGCGACCCCCGGCGTGACAGGCCGGTATTCTAACCAACTGAACTACCACTCCGCAGTGGTGCAGCTTTTGCCTGCTGCTCGCGCTGCAGGCCAAGTGCCACAAACTTGGCGACCCTACGGGGATTCGAACCCCGGTACTCACCGTGAAAGGGTGATGTCCTAGGCCTCTAGACGATAGGGTCAAAACCTAAGAACCGAACTGTGCATTATAGCAAAACTACGCTGCCCAATTCTTCAATTTTGGTGGAGGTAAGCGGGATCGAACCGCTGACCTCTTGCATGCCATGCAAGCGCTCTCCCAGCTGAGCTATACCCCCACGAATCCATTTCTGGGATGCTGATGGTTGCTTTGTTGCGAACCACTCAGCGCGAATCAGCAAGACTCAGATTATAGGCCATTTTTCAGGCCTTCCGCAAGCGCTCCAAAATTGTTTGACGATTTTGCAGCTCCAGCACCGCGTCCAGCGATGGCGTCTGGGCCGTGCCCATGACCAGCACACGCACCGGCATGGCCAGTTGCGGCATCTTCAGTCCGTGAGCGGTGATGGTTTCCTTGATGGCGGCCGAGAGGCTGGTCTTGTCCCATGCGCAGTCGGCGAGTTTGGCCGCCAGCGTCTGCAGCGCGGGGCGGACGGCGTCGGTGATGTGCTGCGTGCGCTCGGCATCCGACGGCGTCACGTCGGTGTAGAAGGCAGCGGCCCAGTCGGCCAGCGCCACGGTGGTGTCGCAGCGGTCCTTGAACAGGCCGCAGATGCGCGGCAGGCGTTCGTCGGCGGTGATGTCACGCTTGGCCAGCTGTGCCGCAACGAGCGACGAAAGCGCCGTGTCGTCCATGGCCTTGAGGTGCTGTGCGTTGACCCAACGCAGCTTGGCGTCGTCGAATCGACCCGCGCTGGTGCCCAGGTGGTCGAGGTTGAACCACTGCAGGAACTGTTCACGGCTGAAGATTTCGTCGTCGCCATGGCTCCAGCCCAGGCGCGCGAGGTAGTTCACCATTGCATCGGGCAGATAGCCTTCGTCACGGTACTGCGTCACCGGCTTGGCACCGTTGCGCTTGCTCATCTTCTCGCCCTGCTCGTTGAGCACGGTGGGCAGATGGGCATAGACCGGTGGCTCCTTGCCCAGAGCCCGGAAAATGTTGATCTGTCGCGGCGTGTTGTTCACGTGGTCGTCGCCACGAATGACATGTGTGATGGCCATGTCGATGTCGTCCACCACCACGCAGAAGTTGTAGGTCGGGGTGCCATCAGGGCGGGCGATCACCAGGTCGTCGAGCTCCTCGTTGCTGAACTCCACGCGGCCCTTGCATTTGTCTTCCCACGCCACCGACCCTCCCTGCGGATTCCTGAAGCGCAGCACCGGCTTCACACCCTCCGGGATGGGCGGCAGAACCTTGCCGGGCTCTGGACGCCAGGTGCCGTCATAACGCGGCTTTTCCTTGTTGGCCATCTGGCGCTCGCGCAAGGCGTCCAGCTCGGCCACACTCATGTAGCAGGGGTAAACGTGGCCGCCAGCGACCATCTCGGCCAGCACCGCCTTGTAGCGGTCCATGCGCTGCATTTGATAGAACGGCCCCTCGTCATGGTCCAGACCGAGCCACTTCATCCCTTCGATGATCACGTCCACTGCGGCCTGCGTGGAGCGCTCGAGGTCGGTATCTTCGATGCGCAGGATGAAGGTGCCACCGGTGGCACGTGCAAAGGCCCACGGGTAGAGCGCGGAGCGGATGTTGCCCAGGTGAATGAAGCCGGTGGGTGACGGCGCGAAACGGGTGCGGACGGTCATGGAAGGAAGCGGTTGCATCAGAGACAGGAAAGGCCGCGGTCAAGGTCGGCGCAGATGTCGTCCAGGTGTTCGAGGCCGACGGCCACCCGCACCAGGCCCTGGCCGACACCGGCAGCCTGTCGCTGGGCTTCGGTCAGACGGCCATGCGAGGTGCTGGCCGGATGGGCACACAGGGTTTTGGTGTCGCCCAGGTTGGTCGAGAGCGAGAGCAGTTGCATCGAGTCGAGCACCTGGAAGGCGCGGGCGCGCGCCTGGTCAGCATCCCGGGCCTTGACCTCGAAAGACAGCACGGCACCACCCATGTCACTTTGCTGCGACATGGCCAATGCGTGCTGCGGGTGGCTGGGCAGGCCGGGGTAGAACACGCGCGCCACGGCGGGGTGGTCTTGCAGCCACTGCGCCAGCGCCAGCGCCTGGGCGGACTGGGCGCGCAGGCGCAGGTCCAGCGTCTCCAGCCCCTTGAGCACCACCCAGGCGTTGAACGGGGCGAGCGTCATGCCGCCACTTTTGAGGATGGGCAGGAAGCTCTTTTCAACCAGGTCCTGGCTGGCACACAGGGCCCCCGCCATCACGCGGCCCTGACCGTCCAGGTACTTGGTGCCCGAGTGCATGACGATGTCGGCACCGAGGGCCATCGGCCGTTGCAGGGCTGGCGTGGCAAAGCAGTTGTCCACCGCCAGCAGTGCGCCAGCGTTGTGTGCCAGGTCGGCCAGGGCGCGGATGTCGCAGACCTCGGTGAGGGGATTGGTCGGTGTTTCAGCAAACAGCAGCCGGGTATTGGGACGCAGGGCAGCTGCCCACTCACCGAGATCGGTCTGCGACACGAAGCTGGACTCGACCCCGAACTTGGCGAGATCAGAACCGATGAGCTTGATGGTCGAACCGAACATGGAGCGCGAGCACAGCACGTGGTCGCCGGCCTTGAGCAGGCCCAGGCACATCATGAGGATGGCCGACATGCCTGAAGCGGTGGAGATACAGGCTTGGGCGCCCTCCAGCGCAGCCAGGCGCTGCTCGAAGCTGGTCACCGTCGGGTTGCCGTAACGGCCATAGGTATACCCCTCCTCGTCGCCGGCAAAGCGCGCGGCGGCAGCGGCAGCAGACGGTTGTACATAGCCGCTGGTCAGGTACAGGGCCTCGGAGTTTTCGCCGTACTGGCTGCGCTCCACCGCCAGGCGCACGGCCAGGGTGTCGCGGTGCAGGGCGCCGGGTATGAGAGGAGCGGTCATGGTGTCAGACGGACTGGGCATTGGGCAGGGCCAGGCGCGACGTGTCTTCCTGGGCTTCCTCGGACTGGTCACGGCCCTGGTTCATGCGGGCAATGGTCTCGGGCGTGATGTCGCCGGTGACGTAATGACCGTCGAAGCAGGATGCATCGAAACCGGCCAGGGCAGGGTTGAGCGCTGCAATGGCCTGCTTCATCGCATCCACATCCTGGTAGATCAGCGCGTCGCACCCGATGATCTCGCGGATCTGTTCAACCGTGCGGTCGTGGGCCACCAGCTCCTGAGCGGTTGGCATGTCGATGCCGTAAACATTGGGATAACGCACGGGCGGTGCTGCACTGGCCATGTAGACCTTGCGGGCCCCGGCGTCGCGCGCCATCTGCACGATTTCTCTGGACGTGGTGCCACGCACGATGGAGTCATCCACCAGCAGCACATTGCGGTCCTTGAACTCGCTGGCGATCACGTTGAGCTTCTGGCGCACCGATTTCTTGCGAACGCTCTGGCCCGGCATGATGAACGTGCGGCCGACATACCGGTTTTTGACGAAACCCTCGCGGTAGGGAAGCCCCAGGATCTGGGCCAGTTCCATGGCACTGGGACGCGAAGACTCGGGGATCGGAATCACCACGTCGATCTCGCTGGGTGGCACCGTGGACACCACCCGCTTGGCCAGCGTCTTGCCCAGGTTCAGGCGGGCCTGGTAGACCGAGATGCCGTCCAGAACCGAGTCCGGGCGGGCGAGGTAGACGAATTCGAAAATGCAGGGGTTGTGGCTGACCGGGTCGGCACAGGGCGCACAGCTGACATGACCGTCCAGATCGACAAACAGGGCTTCACCCGGGCTCACATCGCGCTCGAGCTCGAAGCCATTGCCCTCCAGCGTGACCGACTCGCTGGCCACCATGAAGGCTCCTTCGGCGTTGCGCCCCACGCACAGGGGGCGAATGCCATAGGGATCGCGGAACGCCAGCAGGCCGTGGCCTGCGATGAGCGCGATCACCGCGTACGAGCCTCGGATGCGCTGGTGTACGCCCCGCACTGCGGCAAACACGTCGGCCGGTTTGAGCGAGACGCCGCGGGTGGCCTTCTCCAGCTCGTGCGCCAGGACATTGAGCAGAACCTCGGAATCGCTTTCGGTGTTGATGTGCCGGTGGTCGGCCTGGAAGAGTTCCTGCTTGAGCGCCTTCGCATTGGTCAGGTTGCCGTTGTGCACCATCACGATGCCGAACGGTGCGTTGACATAAAAAGGTTGTGCCTCTTCTTCGCTGAAGGCGTTGCCGGCCGTCGGGTAGCGCACCTGGCCCAGACCCACATTACCCGGCAGCGCGCGCATGTTGCGGGTGCGGAACACATCGCGCACCATGCCCTTGGCCTTGTGCATGAAGAACTTCCGGCCCTGCTGGGTCACGATGCCGGCGGCGTCCTGACCGCGGTGCTGCAAGAGCAGCAACGCGTCATAAATCAGCTGGTTGACCGGCGTCTGGCTGACCACCCCCACGATTCCACACATGTTCGAACCCTCAACGACGAAATTGAAAAACCTCAGCCCAGGTGCCGTGCCAGTGCTTCGGGCAACAGGGGCTTGATGGCCTGCAGTGTGGCCGACAGCTGCGCCGCGACGGGCGATGCGCGCCACCGCGCATGGGACTGCAGCGGCGTCATGTTCACCACCAGCGCCAGGCCCAGCAGGATGACCAGCCCGCGCACGAAGCCGAACACGGCCCCAAGCACCCGGTCCACTGGCCGCAACCCCACCGACTCAACCAGCTTCTTGACCAGCCAGGCCAGCAAGCCGCCGACAAAAGCGACCAGGAGAAAAACGGCACCAAAACCGATGGCCACCTGCAGTGGCGCCGAGAAGCCGTCCACCGGCAACCAGGCACCCGCCGGTGCCGCGTAGCCCTGGGCCAGCAGGAACGCGGCGACCCAGACCCCCACTGAAAGCACTTCGTACACCAGACCGCGCCACAGGCCGACCACGGCCGACAACAGCAACACCGCCAGCAAGGCCCAATCCACCCAGCTCATGGCACGGCGCTCACAGCGCGAGGACGACCGCCGGCAACCCCAGTGCCTTGACCCGTGCGGCGGCCTTATCGGCTTCGACGCGGGTCGAAAACGGGCCGACGCGCACCCGGATGCGCTTGCCCTGTGCGGTCTCGGCGACGTGGGTGTAGGTTTTGAGGCCAGCCCGCTCCAGTTTGAGCCGGGCTTCTTGCGCGCGGGCCGCGTCCGAGAAGGCCCCCACCTGCACCACGAGGCGTTGGGCTTCGGGAACGTTCTGGCCTTCCAGCAGCGCACGGGCACGATCTCCCTCGGCGGTCGGCGGTACAGCAGTGGACGGTACCGGTTTGGGCTCGACCGGGGCCCGCGCAGGCGGATCGGGCAGAACCGGTGGTACAGGCACGGGCGCGGCGGACACCGAAGCCACCGCCGGGGCCGACGGCGCGGTCACGGTCACTTCGTTCGGGGCCTGCTCCTGGGCGTCGGGCCGCCGGGACACCGCGGGCGCCGCCAACGGGCGGGTGACCGCCGGCACGGACCTGGACGGAATCTCGATGGGAATGTCCACCGGCAGGGGGCGCGGCTGTGTGTCCAGCAACAGCGAAAAGCCGACCACACCCAGCAGCACCAGCACAGCCGCCCCGATCAGGCGATGCCGGGCCCGCTGCCGCACCGCGTCGATGCTCGGCACCGTGGCCGACGCACTGCCCTGGGATACGGATCGGGATGACAACATGGAAGGTGGATCGGGCCAGGCGAAGGGCACGGAAACGCCGTGTGCGCGGGGTCAGGAGACCAGGTGTTTCGCAGACAGGCGGGGCACGCCGTCCTGCAAAACCCCACCCACGGTGTGGAAAGAACCGAAGACGACGATTCTATCAGCCGGGTCTGCCGCCGCGACGGCGGCCTGCAGGGCTTCGGCCGGACTGGCATGGCACCCGGACACCTGGCTTTGGCGCCCCGCCAGGGGACCGGGTACACCGGCCAGCACGCCGGCGAGGTCGTGCGCCGTGCTGGCCCGCGGCAAGGGCAGGTCGGTCAGGTGCCAGTGGTCGATCAGCGGCGCGATACGCGCCAGCATGGCGGCCAGGTCTTTGTCGGCCATGGCGCCGAAGACAGCGTGTGTGGTCGGGTAGAAGCCCATGGCGTCGAGGTTCTCTGCCAGGGCAGCCACCGAATGCGGGTTGTGCGCCACATCAAGCACCAGTGTGGGCTGGCCGGGCACGATCTGGAACCGCCCCGGCAACTCCACCAGGGCCAGCCCGTTGCGCACCGCCTGCGCGGTGACCGGCAGACGCGGCCGCAGGGCCTCAATGGCCGCGAGGGCTCCCGAGGCGTTGACCAGCTGGTTCGCCCCGCGCAGCGCCGGGTAGGCCAGCCCGCTGTACTTGCGCCCGCCGTGGGCGGGATGCATGGCCCAGCCCCACTGCTGCTGGTCGCCGGCGAAATGGAAGTCCTGCCCCACACGCCACAGCTGTGCGCCCACTTCGGTCGCGCGATCAATCACGCTTTGCGGGGGCACCGGGTCGCTGACGACAACCGGTCTCCCGGTGCGCATGATGCCGGCCTTCTCGTAGCCGATGGACTCGCGGTCGGGGCCCAGCAGGGCCATGTGATCCAGCGCAATGCAGGTGATGAGCGCGCAATCGGGATCGATGATGTTGACCGCGTCCAGGCGACCGCCCAGGCCCACTTCAAGAATGGCCACCTCGATGTCGCTGCGCTCGAGGGTGCGCAAGATCGCCAGGGTGGTGAATTCGAAATAGGTCAGCGTCACGGGGTCTTCGCCCCCGCCCTGTCCGCGTCGGGCGGCCTCCACCTCGGCGAATGCCGGGACCAGGTCCTGGGCGGACACCGGCGTTCCACCCGTTCGGCAGCGCTCTTCAAAACGGACCAGGTGCGGTGAGCTGTACACACCCGTGCGGTACCCGGCCTGACCGTAGATGGCTTCGAGCATGGCGCACGTGGAACCCTTGCCGTTGGTACCGGCCACGGTGATCACCGGGCAGGGCAAGGCCAGGTTCATGCGGCGCGCGACACGCTGCACGCGGTCAAGCCCGAGCTCGATGCCGCTGATGCCCTGCGGGTGCAGCCGCTCGCAATGGGCCAGCCATTCGGCCAGCGTGGAGGGGTGATCGGTCAGTTCAATGGCTTGCATGGCGCGTGATTGTCCCATCCGGCGAACACGCCGGCACCGCTTGCACCGACAATCCCGTCCATGATCACCGTCTATGGCATTCCCCACTGCGACACCGTCAAGAAGGCGCGTGCATGGCTCACCGAACACGGCGTCGTGCACGCCTTCCACGACTTCAAGAAACAGGGTGTGCCAGAGGATGCGCTGGACCGCTGGCTGGCCGCGGCCGGTGGGGAAACACTGGTCAATCGCAAGGGCACGACCTGGCGTGGACTGGACGAGACCAGCCGCCGCGCCGTGGTGGACAACGCCAGCGCCCGCGCCCTGCTGATGCAGCATGCCAGCATCATCAAGCGGCCGGTGGTCGAGTGGGCCGATGACACCATCACCGTGGGCTTCGACGCTGCCGACTGGGCCCGCCGGGTCTGAGCCCCGGGCGACCATGCCCCGCCGCCTAAAATCGAAGCTTCGCCTATCCCTATCCCACCAGATTCCCCCATGAGCACCACCCAGATCAGCGGCGTTGCCGTCAACACCCAGGCCAGCGTCTATTTCGACGGCAAATGCGTCAGCCACGGCATCACTTTCCCCGACGGCACCCGGAAGTCGGTCGGCGTGGTACTGCCCGCCCAACTCACCTTCAACACCGGCGCGCCCGAGATCATGGAATGCGTGGCCGGCGGCTGCGAATACAAGCTGGCCGGTAGCGACACCTGGCTCAAGTCTGGCCCGGGCGAGAAGTTCAGCATCCCCGGCAACAGCAGCTTCGACATCCGCGTGACCGAGGCCTACCACTACATCTGCCATTTCGGTTGATCAGCGGCTGAACCAGACACGAGCACCACATGGCCACCATCCTGCAAAACCTGCCCAAAGGCAACAAGGTCGGCATCGCCTTCTCCGGCGGTCTCGACACCTCCGCCGCCCTGCTGTGGATGAAGCAAAAGGGCGCCCTGCCCTACGCCTACACCGCCAACCTCGGCCAGCCCGACGAGAGCGACTACGAAGAGATTCCGCGCAAGGCCATGGCCTACGGCGCCGAGAAGGCCCGCCTGGTGGACTGCCGCCTGCAGCTGGCGCACGAAGGTATTGCCGCCATCCAGTGTGGCGCCTTCCACATCAGCACCGGCGGCATCACCTACTTCAACACCACCCCGCTGGGCCGTGCCGTGACCGGCACCATGCTGGTGGCCGCGATGAAGGAAGACGACGTCCACATCTGGGGCGACGGCTCAACCTTCAAGGGCAACGACATCGAGCGCTTCTACCGCTACGGCCTGCTGACCAACCCCAGCCTGAAGATCTACAAGCCCTGGCTGGACCAGAGCTTCATCGACGAGCTGGGTGGCCGCAAGGAAATGAGCGAGTTCCTGATCGCCAACGGCTTCGACTACAAGATGTCGGTTGAAAAGGCCTACAGCACCGACAGCAACATGCTCGGCGCCACGCACGAGGCCAAGGACCTGGAGCACCTCAACAGCGGCATCCGCATCGTCAACCCCATCATGGGCGTGGCGTTCTGGAAGCCGGAAGTCGAGGTCAAGGCCGAAGAAATCACCATCCGCTTCGAAGAAGGCCAGCCGGTTGCCCTCAACGGCCAGACCTTCGACTCGCCGGTGGACCTGTTCCTCAAGGCCAATGAAATCGGCGGCCGCCACGGTCTGGGCATGAGCGACCAGATCGAGAACCGCATCATCGAAGCCAAGAGCCGCGGCATCTACGAAGCCCCCGGCATGGCGCTGCTGCACATCGCCTACGAGCGCCTGGTCACCGGCATCCACAACGAGGACACCATCGAGCAGTACCGCATCAACGGCCTCAAGCTCGGCCGCCTGCTCTACCAGGGCCGCTGGTTCGACCCGCAGTCCATCATGCTGCGCGAAACCGCCCAGCGCTGGGTGGCGCGCGCCGTGACCGGCGAAGTGACGCTGGAGCTGCGCCGCGGCAACGACTACAGCATCCTCAACACCGAGTCGCCCAACCTGACTTACGCGCCCGAGCGTTTGTCGATGGAAAAGGTGGAAGACGCGCCGTTCAGCCCGCTGGACCGCATTGGCCAGCTGACCATGCGCAACCTCGACATCACCGACACCCGCGCCAAACTGGGCGTGTAGGCACATACCGGGCTGCTGTCATCGGGCGAAGGCCCACACATCTTCAAGCGCGAAGGCACCAACAAGAAGTAACGCTTGGGATA